>JAEWIJ010000195.1 GCA_023387235.1 Pseudomonadota bacterium | reverse complement strand
CGGGCGTATTTCAGCTTCTCGACGACGTCGGGGTCGACATCGAGGTGTCGGGCCGCCTCATCGAGGCGTACGAGGGCATCGTCGAGCAAGCTTCCGTGGCACATGGGGGCGCCGGCGGGGGCGGGATGGGAGACGGGGCTGCCGGGTAGCGCCCAATCCTTGGGCGATTACTGCATAATTCTCCGGCATTCCAGCCCTTGAGGGCGCGACCCATGGCCCCGGGGATTGCTGGGAAAGGCGGCAGAATTGGCCGAAAACGCGAATGTCGCGTGCGGCGTGAGCGGATGGCTGCGACTTTGGTCTAAGGGAATGCCGGCGCGGAATGGGCTGCCAGTGCGGACCTAGGGGGCCTCAACTACGACGCCCATTTGGTGAGGCGCTCGATGATGCCGCGCTTGCTGGCGGCTTCGTGACGTTCGATGAAAGTGTCACGGACAGACTTCCGAGCCTCCGGAATACTATTGAACTTGAATTCGAACGTACCGTTCGTCGGCCTATTCCGGTATCCGTTGGCGATCGCGAACCACTCGATGCGGCTCGTACGCTTGTCGCTATCCAACTCTGCCAGAACTGCCTCGAACTGCGCCTGATCGATGCCGGCACCTAGCAGGCGCTCGACGTAAGACGCGATCAGGGAAACGTTTGCCAATGCCTTCGGCGTCTTGGGCGCTGCGACCTTCGGCTGATCGAGGAGCGAACGCGTCTCCTCGATGAATGCATCGACGGATTTATCTTCGTGACCATCGAGAAGGCCAGCGATGCTGCGCAAATCCTTGGCGGCCGGACCTGCTCCCCCGGCTGCGTACAGTTCCTCCAATCTTTTCAGTACGGTTTTCAGCTCTGTGACGTTCATCGCAGATCTCTGTCAATTTTCATTGTTACTCGCGCCGGCTCCTTACTTCTTTCGCACCTTCGGCGCCTTTGCTTTGGGTGCCGGCGGTTTGCGGGCTTTCTCGACCCGCTTCACAAATGCCGCGACAGTCTCAGTATTTTTGTCCTTTAACAGATTCGCGGCCAGAGCTGTGAGATCGCGCGCTACATCGTCGTTCCCGGCGTCACGTTGTAGGTCCGCTGCGGTCCTAAGCACCCTCTTGAGCTGCCCGATATTCATTTCAGCCCCATTCTCTTGCCGAGTTCACGCCCCAACACATCGAATATGGTCCTTGCTTCGCGATTCTCCAAATAGGCAATGCCGCCTTCGGACATTGCTGCGCGCCGAGGTACATTGCTGGCAAGAATTGGAATGGTCGGGAACGACAGATCCAGGGCCTCCTGAATCAGGCGCCGTCCTTCCGACCGCGCCTTCTCGCCCTCACCCTTCCGCGGAACCATTGTCTCAACTACCCCGATAAAGTTCAAGGTCGGGTTCAGCTTGTTCATGAGCAAAGTCGACGCGGCGAGGAAATTCGATACCGGTTCAGCAGCGATCGGATTAAATATCGTCGGTATAAGAACATGCGTGCTTGCACAGAGGGCATTTATGGTACCGGTCGTAAGCCTCGGTGGCACATCAATGACAACGATATCAAATTTCTCTGCTATGGCCGTGTTGTGCAGCACGTTGGCAAGCCGATAACGAACATCGTCTCCACCAGCCTGAAGAAGCCACTCTACCAGTAGACGATCCTCAAACAGCGCAAGCTCGTAGAAGGCAGGCGCCAATTCGCTCCGACTGAGGCGACTGCCAAGTTTTCGCGTCGCCTCATAAACAGTGCCAATCCCAGCACCTCGCTCCAACAGGCCGTTGACTGCTGACTTTCGATCTTTGGCATTCCCCTGTTCGCTACGGAGCATCGTCGAGAGAGACCCCTGATAGTCGAGGTCAATAGCAAGCACCTTGAGTCGGCGACCAGTATCAAAATGCGCGATTAGGTTTCCTACGAGCGTAGTCTTACCGACTCCTCCTTTGTTGTTCGCGACCGTGAGGACGAGTGGTTTTCGCTCTCCCATGCGAGCGTCAAAATTCACAAATGGCGGGTCTCGCGGAAATGTCGCCCATATGCCTGTCTCGCTCTCACGCAAGGTCGTCAGAAGTTGTTCGAGCTTGCTCTTCTCCCGCTCGACTCCGTCCCGAACGCGCTCAAGTTCTCTGTAAGCAGCATCAAGTGCCTCCTGTCGAATACGGGATTCGGCCTCTTGATGGGCCAATTCAACCATCGCGCTCTTGCGATTACTGACAGCTTCGTCCCGCACGCTATACGCCTCGTCGCGGGCTTTATGAGCAGCAGCACGGTCCGCTCTCGTCTCCTTCAAGGCACGATGATCAAAGTAGATTTTTAGCAAAGCGGCAAAAGCTGCAATTGCGCTCACCGCATCCCTGAATGTGACGAGTTTGATTAAGTCAGCAATCCACGACCACATACTCCCCCCAGGACAACGCTATAAGAAATGACCTGATCCAAAGTGTTTAAGACACGCTGTCCGGCAGCGCCACCGGAAGTTGTCTCAATGCTGCCGACGCGCCCACCACCCCTTGCGCTCCGTCGTCCCCCGGCTTAATGCCTCTCGCAGCACGAAAAACCGCCCGAATAGCGCAGGACCGGACCGCCCCATGAGCAAGACCCGCACCGAGACCGACACCTTCGGCCCGATCCAGGTGGACGCCACCCGCTACTGGGGCGCGCAGGCGCAGCGCTCGCTCGGCAACTTCAAGATCGGCTGGGAGAAGCAGCCTGTACCGGTGGTCCGCGCCCTCGGGATCGTCAAGCGGGCCGCCGCCGAGACGAACATGGCGCTGGGCCGGCTCGACAAGAAGCTCGGCGAGACGATCGTCGCCGCGGCGCAGGAAGTCATCGACGGCAAGCTCGACGAGCACTTCCCGCTCGTCGTGTGGCAGACGGGCTCGGGCACGCAGTCGAACATGAATGCGAACGAGGTGATCTCGAACCGCGCCATCGAGATGCTCGGCGGCGAGATGGGCTCGAAGAAGCCCGTGCACCCGAACGACCACGTCAACATGAGCCAGTCGTCGAACGACACCTACCCGACGGCCATGCACGTTGCCTGCGCCGAGCAGATCCATCACGATCTGCTGCCGGCGTTGCGCCACCTGCTCGCGGCGCTCGATGCGAAGGCGGAAGCCTGGACGAAGATCATCAAGATCGGCCGCACGCACACGCAGGACGCGACGCCGATCACGCTCGGCCAGGAGTTCTCGGGCTATGCGGCGCAGGTGCGCAACGGCATTGCGCGCATCGAGCAGACCATGCCGAGCCTCATGGAGCTCGCGCAAGGCGGCACCGCGGTCGGCACCGGCCTCAATGCGCCGGTCGGCTTCGCCGAGAAGGTTGCCGAGCGCATTGCCGTCATCACCGGCCTCGCCTTCACGACGGCGCCGAACAAGTTCGAGGCGCTCGCGGCGCACGACGCCATGGTCATGACGCACGGCGCGATCAACACGGTCGCGGCCTCGCTCTTCAAGATCGCGAACGACATTCGCTTTCTCGGCTCGGGTCCGCGCTCGGGGCTCGGCGAGTTGAGCCTGCCGGAGAATGAGCCGGGCTCCTCGATCATGCCGGGCAAGGTGAACCCGACGCAGTGCGAGGCGCTCACCATGGTCTGCACACAGGTGTTCGGCAATCAGGCCGCCATCACATTCGCCGGCGCGTCGGGGCACTTCGAGCTGAACGTCTTCAATCCCGTCATGGCGTACAACTTCCTGCAGTCCGTGCGCCTGCTCGCGGATGCGGCCGTGTCCTTCACCGACAACTGTGTCGTCGGCATCGAGGCGCGCGAGGACAACATCAAGGCCGGCCTCGATCGCAGCCTCATGCTCGTCACCGCGCTGGCACCGAAGTACGGCTACGACAAAGCCGCGAAGATCGCCAAGACCGCGCACAAGAACGGCACGACGCTCCGCGAGGAGGCGCTGAAGGAAGGCATCTCCGAAGCCGACTTCGACGCCATTGTGCGCCCCGAGAACATGATCTCGCCGGGTTGAGGAGGCGCACAGCACTCAGTGGTAGTCCACGGTCACGATCACCGTGTCCGTGTACAGCCCCGGCACCGGCGTCGTCTGCGGGGGGACGCGGCCATAGACGGCATGCGACTGCACGGTGCCGTTGCCGCTGCCTGTCACCGTAGCCCCCTCGGTCTCACCCCAGGGAAGGTCGCGCGCGTCGTTTCTATAAAGGCCGTATGTGATGCTCGCAGCGCCCCTGGACATCTGCCGCGCGACCGGTGCCGCCGCCGCGTCACCGCCATCGAGCCTGATCGAATAGTCGGTGGCGGGCGTGCACCGCACGTTCACAGCCCCCTCCGCATCGACATTGCTTTTCAGAATACCGTGCGAACCGAAGCTCACGGGCGAGGTCGTCACGAGGCACTCCTTCGCCACCGCCGCCGAGACGTTGAAGGGTGAAGAGGACGCCTGCGTGCCGCTCGGCGTCGTGCAATCGTTGTCCTCCGTTACGCGGTAGAGGGCATTGATGTCGCCGCCGGAGAATGTCGACGCATAAGACGCCGGCGGCGTGCTGAACTGGCTGCCGAATACGCGCCCGTAAATGATCGCCTGTCCGGAAGCCGTTCCTCCCGTCAGTTGCGCGACGATCGGCGGCGGCGTACCGCTGCCGGCGCTTCCCCAGACCACGGACCTCTCGGCGTTGCTGTAGAGCTCGTAGGAGAGGAAATCGCCGCTTCCATTCGACATGCGCCGGTTGCCGCTCGCCGGCACACTGCCCTCGCCAAGATAGACACAGATGAGAACGCGTTCCGTGCCCTCGCCCGTGCAATTGTAGTCGAGCGTCGCGGTCGTATCCGTGGCCGATCCCGTCAGGGTGTCGACGTCGGTGCCGAAACTCATACTCGTAATCGACACCGTACAGGTTTGCGCCAGTGCCGGTGGCGCGAGGGCCAGCGTCATCGCGACCAGCATCGGGCTTATCCAGCAATGCCGATATCGTCTCATCCGCACACCACTCCCTCTATGCGTACCTGGGCGCCAGGATCGGGCCGATAGGCGAATTCCGCGCGGCATGTCGCGCCATCGGGAAGTTCGATCGTCGCCACGTTGTTGCCGCCAAGGGCGCCGAGGAACGTCTCGCCCGAGTAGCCGACGACGAATGGCTCCGCGGCACCTTCGAGCCGTACCATCGAGCCCGTCTTGATCGCCTTGCCGGCAGCATCCACGAACCGGACGAGTGCCGTGCGGCTCTCCTGCGATACGCCGAAGCCGACGACGACGCCCGCGCCTTCCATGGGCACCACGACTTCCTTCGTCGTGGGGATCTCGGCATCGACCGGCAGGTTGCTCGGATCGATCGAGATCGCGTTGGGCCGGTAGCTATGGAGATTGGGCACGAGGATGCGGCCCCAGCGATCGGTCACGCCGACCGGTCGGTTCTGGTAGCTGACCTCGACATCCGGCGCGCCGACATCCACGACCGCGAAGGAATCATGGATTCTCTGGGTCGCGAAGACGCCGTTCCCTGCAAAGACCAGCGCGCCCTCTGCCGATGCCGTCGCCCGCACATCGTCACGATAGTGCGTGACCGTCGTCTCGAAGCGGGCAAACGGCGCACGATAACTCGCCGCCGCTGCGTGCATGGCGTTCTCGCCCTCCACAACCCGCGCCCGCCATCCGACGCTGCCGATCTCCGGCCTCTCGGCTTTGATGATGTCGGCCACGGCGCGCGGGTGACCATCACCATGATCATAGCCCGCGGACGCGGATATGCCGTTGCCGAGCGCGATCGAGAGCCCGGCGTAGGCGCCAATGCTCTTGGCGTCCGCGAGGTCCTGGAAGATCGATGCGCGGAACGTCGTGCGCGGCCAGATCTCGTGGCTGTAGTTGGCACTCAGTATCTCGCTGTCGTACCAGACCTCATGATCGAGACGCGTGTAAGCGAGCTGAAGATGGGCGCGATCGAACGGCAGCGGCACGCCAAGCGACATCTGGTCGACGGAACGCGGCATCGTCGACACGAACGCAAGCCCATACTTGTCTTCGTAGAGCGATCTCGCCGACACGGAAGCGACGTCGTCATAGTCGCCGAGCGCGCGCTGAACGCGTCCATAGAGCGACCAGCCGCGCCAGCGCAGTTCGAGTGCCGCGCTGGCGAGGGCGCCGGCGCGATCCTCGTACGTGCTGCCGGCGAGTGCAAAGGAAGCAACGCCGTATCGTCCGAGCATGTAGGCGGCGCCCATGCCGCCGTTGACGAGCTTCTCGCCGATCTCGGCGTGTCCCTCGATCGTGAGCCAGTCCGTAAGCCCGTAGCGCGCACTGAGGGTCGCGAAAAACTCGGAACTGTAGTCGTCGGACCGCACGCCGTAGCTGCGCCGCGGAAAGCCGGCTTCGGCTGAGAAGTAGAACAGCCCCTCCCGCAGCAGTTTGTCGGAGGCATAGAATGGCAGAGAGGCGACGGTCTCGCGGCCCTGGCTATCCTTCAGGACGACGCGCGCCTCTCCCTGCTGCCCGACAATGGGAAGGTTGACGACCTCGAAAGGCCCCGCGGCGATATTCGACGACCACGTTCGTGTATTCTGCGCGTAGACTTCGAGCGTCGAGGGAACGGCGGCGGATCCTGCGAACGTCGGCAGCGGCCGCGTGATGACGTCCGCGCGCAGGCCGAAATTGCGCTGCACCTGAACACCGCCGAGATAGACGGGTCGCGTCCACGAAAGCGCGCCGCTCACGAGATCGCCGGCCCGATACGTCATCATGCGATAAGGATCGGAATAGGACCATGTCGTCCGGAGCCGTACGACGTCGTCCATCCAGTCACCTGCCTGGCCGGCGATGAACGAGTGGTTCAGGAGGCCATAAGGACCGAAGATGCGAGTATCGAACGTTCCCGATATCCGGTCGAGACGGCCGAACTCGCGCTCGGTCATCGGTCCGGTGGCGGCGAAGAGCGCGTAGTTGATCATCGCGCCATAGTCCGCCCGCGGCTCCGCTTGCTCCGACAAACGGCGGCGCGCATCGATCGTGCGCACGACGCGCGCGTGATCGGTCGTCGTCACATGGAGGCGCTGCCGTGCTTCCTCGACGCGATACGTGACTCCCGGAAGCAGATCGAGATGTATGCGCCCGTCGGGCTGGCGCGCTTGCGGCATCGCCTTCAGACCGGCGGCCTCTAGATCCGCCGGCGCAGCCGTAAGTCCGCCCGTCTCGGTCTCCTTGAAGGCTGCAAGAACGCCGGTCGGGATATCGTTGATGAGCACTTCGAGAAAGAGGCTGCGCGGCCCGGCGACGGCCTCGTCGACCACGGGGGGAGGAATGGAGGTCATCGATTGTCCTGCGACCGTCGAGGCTCCGGCGATCATGAGGATGACAGCCAGAACGAGCCGCTCAACGACCGATGACCGCAACGTTCTCATCGAGCACGCCCAGCTGGCTTTTGGCCTTGAGCGTCAGCACGGATGCGGATGGCCTCTGGCGCAGCACGACCGGCCACTCCATCCTTGCTCCGGCCAGCACGTAGCCGACGAGTCCGTTGCGCCGATAGAGGGCCGCGTTCCCCTGGAGAATGGAGAGGTCGGCGAGCTTCAGCCGGCTGCCGCCCGCATTCTCGGCAACGAGCTTGAGCCGGCCGTCTACCCCCATGAGCCGCCACGACACCTTTGGCCTTGCAGCCTGCGGGCTCTTGAAGAACACGGGGATCGAATGCCTCATGACGAAATTGATCGTCCCCGATCGCCGGATGAGATTTGTCGGAAGCTCGTCGATGATAAGTCGGTAGCTCTCCTCCGTCGTGACCGGCGTTCTCGACACGCGGACCACGCGCACGGTGTAGTCGACATTGGGCGCGAGCCGCGTGGCCGGCGGGCTCGCCACGACCGCCGTTGTCGGCTCGTAGCGATCGACCCCGCCTTCCTGGATCCACCGGAAGACGCGGATCTCCACGTTGAGCGGTCGGTCCGCGCCATTCCTGAGCTTCACCGTCGCCGAGTTGCTCGGCAGGCTGAGATCTATCGTTACGGGAGAGACGCGGAGCGTCGCTGCTCCCGCCGTCTCCGCCGACATCAATAAGAGAGCCGCCAGGCCGGCAAGCGTCCGTCGCATGCGTGCTGCTCGCTGCTGAGGATCAGTAGTGGACGACGATAGCGACTGTGTCGCTGTACTCGCCGGGCGCCGGCGTCGTCTGCTCCGGGATGCGACCGTAGATCGTGTGCGTCTGCGCAGAGCCCGTGCCGGTGCTGGACTTGGTGTCCTCGCCGACCTCGTCGCCCCACGCCGTCCCGTAGGTGTTGTCGGGATAGAGCGCGTAGGTGATCGTGCCGTCGTCACCGGTCAGGATGCGCTCGCTGGCCGTGCCGCTCGCCACGCCGAGCGCGATGTCGTAGTCGGTGCCCGTGGTGCAGGTCACATCCACCGAGCCCTCGGCATCAACGTCATCAGACAGAATGCCGGTCGCTGCAAACGCCACGGGCACCACGTTGGAGACAGTGCATTCCTCCTCGATGGTGATCGAGACATCGAGATCCACCGGCGTCGTCGTCGACTGTGCATGGGCCGCACTGGTCAAGATCAAGGGCATGGCGAGCAGGGCCAGCGCGGCCCCAAGCAAGCGGTTCATGTGAAGATCCCCTTCAGTTCGATGGCATGTATCCGCTTCGAGCGGCGGGCTCTCAGGCCCAATCCGCCTCGCCTGATTGCAGGCTGCGCGCGGTACAACCAAAACGTACCGATTCGCTATCAAATCTCAATCTTAGATTGTTTAATAATAGAAATACACGCATATGGTGTGGGCAGCCGGTGCCACTCAAGGCAGCGGCCTGCCGGCTCGGCCTGTAGTGCAGACAGGAGCTCTGGGACGGAGGAGTGGGCGGCTCTACGCCGGCAACGCGACCTCGCGCTCGATGAACGCAGCGACATCCTCCGCCTCGACCTCGCGCGTGACGAAGGCGTCGCCGATCCCGCGCATGAGGATGAAGGTGAGCCGGCCGGACTGAACCTTCTTGTCCTGCTGCATGAGGGCAAAGAGCACCTTCGGATCGGGGCGGTCGCTTCCGGCGATGTGCGCGACGCGCGTCGGCAGGCCGACGGCGCGCAGGTGCTTCTCGATCCGCGCGGCCGTGCCCGTGGGACAAAGCCCGCGCTCTTCGGAGAAACGCGCAGCCTGCGCCATGCCGATGGCCACGGCCTCGCCGTGCAGGAGGCGGCTCGAATAGCCAGCCCAGGCTTCGAGTGCATGACCGAACGTGTGCCCGAGATTGAGCAGCATGCGATCGCCCGTCTCAGTCTCGTCACGCTCGACGATGCGCGCCTTGGCGGCGATGGAGACTTCGATGGCTTCCGTCAACGTCGCCGGATCATTGCCGAAGAGGCGCTGCCAGTTCTGCTCGAGCCAGCCGAAGAAGCGCGCGTCACCCAGCAGACCGTACTTCGCGACCTCGGCATAGCCCGCGCGCATCTCGCGGGCGGGGAGCGTCGAGAGCGCCTTCGTATCGGCAAGCACGAGGCTGGGCTGATGGAAGGCGCCGATGAGATTCTTGCCCTGCGGCGTGTTGATGCCGGTTTTGCCGCCGACGCTGCTGTCGACCTGAGCGAGCAGGCTCGTCGGAATCTGCACGAAGCGCACGCCGCGGCGCAGGACGGCCGCCGCGAAACCGGCGAGATCGCCGATGACGCCGCCGCCCAGCGCGATGACGAGATCGCCGCGCTCGAGCTTCAGCGAAAGCAGGCTCTCGCTCAGGCGCCCCAGTTCCGCAAAACACTTTGTCGCCTCCCCCGGCGGCATGACGATGGTGCCGAGATGGCGGTCGAACGTGCGAAGCGATGTCTCGAGCGCCGCAAGATGGTGCTTTGCGACGTTCTCGTCCGTCACAATGGCCGCGCGCGCCTTGCCGAAGCGCGAGACGACCATGTCGCCCGCACGGGCGACGAGATCCGCCCCCACGAGCACATCGTACGAGCGCGCACCGAGGTCGACCTGGACAACGCGCTCGGCAGGCGCTGCATCCGAGGCATCAGGGCTCGCCATGGACGGCTCCGCTCGCGGCGTCGGCTTCAACGGTATCGGGGCGCGCAATCAGCGCCGCGACGATCTCGTTGACGATCACCTCGTGGGTGGTATCGCGGCTGTCGATGGTGATGTCGGCTTCCGCATAAATGGGGTAGCGCTGCTCCATGAGGCCTCTCATCACCGCGACGGGATCGTCCGCCTTGAGCAAGGGGCGGTTGTCGCGCTTGGCGACACGCTTCATGAGCACGTCGAGTTCGGCGCGCAACCAGATGCTGATGCCTTCGGCCTTTATCGCCGCGCGCGTCTCGGCATTCATGAAGGCGCCGCCGCCCGTCGCCAGCACCTGCGGCCCGCTGCCGAGCAGCCGCTTGATGACTTTGCGCTCGCCATCGCGGAAGTAGGCCTCGCCATGATCGGCGAAGATCTCGGGGATCGTCTTCAGGGCGGCGCGCTCGATCTCGTCGTCGGCATCGACGAACTGGAGACCGAGAGCCGCCGCGAGCCTGCGGCCGATCGAGGATTTGCCGCATCCCATGAGGCCGACCATGACGATGGAGCGCGAGCCGAGCTTCTCGCGCACCTGGCGACCGCGCGCGGCAAGCTCGCCGCGGTCCCGTCTCTTCCAGCCTAGTCGCATCATCGCCGGGCTCCGCGTGTTTCCCTGGCGGCAGCCGCGGCCGCGTGAATTCCTCCCCTGGACGGCGCATCAGGCCGCAAGCGCGTCCTGGTCAAACTCATGGTCCGCAATGGGCTGAATTGCAACACGAGATGGCCTACAACCACGGTAATAAGTCCGGTCCTCATGCCCCGGCGGCTTGGCATGCATGTCCGCGGCGCCATAATAGTGCCCATACCCGGGTCTACCTGCACATTGTACAGGACTTCCGATGCCTAGTCTTTTCAGGTTCTTGATGGTGGTTGCCGTGCTCTCGGCCGCGACGTGGGGCGGACTGTACGTGCTGTCCAATATGGAGCCGGATACCCGGGAGGTCACGCAGCCCCTCTCCGGCGTCAAAGTGCGACCTCAGTAGGTGTATCCGCGTAATGGCCAGAGCGCCCTCGAGATCAACCGTATTGGCGCCGGCCCTCTCGCTCCTTTCGTGCCTCGTCCTGAGCGCCCTGACCTTGGGATCTCCGCCGGCAGTCGCGCAGGATACGTGGTGGCCTTTCGGAAGTGAAAAGCGTCGCGACCGCGATGGTGGCGGGTTCAGGGAGGGTGATCGCCCGCTCGAACCGAAGGGAGGTGCCCGCAGCAGCGACGAGCCGCAGGGCTATGACGCACCTCGTGCCCCAGCGCGCAGCGCCGCCCCCGTCGCCGTCGAGCGGGGCGAACTCGCGCCGCTTCCGGAGCCGCCGCCCGCGGCCCTCGCGCCACCGCCGGTCCTGTCACAGCCGCCCCCCTCCCAGTGGGAGACGCGCACAGCCCCGAGCGCGCCGCTGCCGGACGCACCTCTGACGCCCGCCACACGCCAGAGCGACCTCGCACCATCCTCGGGCCTGCCCGCGGGACCGCCGTTCCTGAAGCAGAGGGGTGCGTTTGCGCCACCGCCGGCGCGGACGACGGCACGGGCCCCGCTCGAAGGGATCGCAACGCTCGAGCCCAAGCTGCTCGAAAGCATCGTCGACGGTCTGGAGTTGCCCTCGAAATCGGCGGCGATCGCGACACTCTGGCCCGAGCCCTGGCGAGGCAGCGAAGCCATGCCTCCCGCCATCGAGGCTATCCGCATCGAGGCCCTGCGGCGCGCCGGGGCGATCGAGGCCCTCAAATCCGTGCTCGAACGCGTAGCGCCCCTCTCCGAGCCCGCGCAGGCCATCATTCTGTTGAGGGCGCAGCTTCTCGTCGGCAATCGCGAGGCCGGTTGTGCGCTCGCCGGCGAGGCCATCCGCAACCGGGCGTCACTGCCTGCACCCGCCCGGCGCGATGCCGTGCTGGCCGCCGGCTATTGCGCGCTGGCCGGTGGTAATGCCGAGGCGGGCAAGCTCACGGTCGGCCTCATCCGCGCCGAGAATATCGAGGCGTCCTTCGCGCAGGCGGTCCTCGAAGGCGCGGGTGCCAAAGGCAAGGCGCCGCCAGCGCTTCCCGCCACGGTCGGTGTGCTCGACTATCGGATCGGCGAGGCCGCCGGCATCGTCTGGCCGGGCA
>JAEWIJ010000268.1 GCA_023387235.1 Pseudomonadota bacterium | reverse complement strand
GATTTGGAGCGAGCCGCGAGCGCACCATGATCCCCTCTCCCCGCGCTTGCGGGGAGAGGGTTAGGGTGAGGGGCGGAAGCTTGTTCGACGTTGGCGTTCGCCGCCGCCCCTCATCCTAACCTTCTCCCCGTGAAGGACGGGGAGAAGGGACCTGTCGGCGCTCGCGGCGATCTCAGAGCCTCTCGCCATGGCCGCCGCGGGCATAGCACCACGAGTTGGTTGCGGAGCACCTCTTCCCAGCAGCCCGCGGCAAGTAAGAAAAATCCCGCCGCGGGCATAGCACGACGCTGGACGTGCAACGCCGCTTCATGAGCGCGCGACCGCGCGCCGGCCGGTAGGCCGCGTCCTAAAGAAAAGCAGCCCGCGGCAAGTAAACAGACCCCACTCAGCGCGTCACCGGGCGCGGCACGGGGAGCGGCGACTGCTGGGTCGCCGCAGGTTCCGCCGCCGCCGGCGTCGCTTGCTGGGGCCGGCTGATCGGCGGCCATACGATGTCGTCGGCGCGTCCGGCCTTCGGCTCGAGCTGCTCGCCGCGCACGAGCACGCGGAAGAACGGCGTCTGGCTCGGCAGTGCGCGGCGCCGCTGCGCACCAGGCGTGGATAACAAGGAAATCGTGCGCGAGAGCGTCAATCCGCCAGCAATCTCGCGGACCAGCACTTCGCCGGGCTGGGTCGTGCGATCGCTGGCCGCACGGCGCTCAAGGAGCGCCATGAGGCTCCCCGGAATGGCAGGTCGCGGGAGATCGACGGCCACCGTTTCCTGGCGACCGGGATTGCTGGCATCCGAGATCGTGACACGGCCGTTGTCGGCCTTGAGATCGCCCTCGGCCGGCTGCGCCGCTGCTCGCGCCGCGGACGGTGCCGCCTTGCTGCCCGTGCTCGCGGACGCCGGCGTACGCGCGGCAGCCTCTCCCGTCGACTGTTTCAAGGGCCTAATGAGGCGCTGCTCGGATTCGCTCCCCGCAAGCGGGATCGAGCGCTGGGCGCGTGCCTGCGTGATGTCGCGCTTCAGCTCGCGTTCGACGAAGTGCGCGAGCTTGCGATTTCCCGCCTGCGTGAACGTGATGCCGTCGCCCTGGCGCAGCAGCCGGTTCGTGCCGGAGATGTCGGGCCCATAGGGATTGTACCGGCCGTCCTCGTTGGTGGTCGCGGCGTAGATGTCGATCATCTTCTGGCCGGCCGCGTAGGCGCGCTCGCGGATCACGCCACTGATCGCCACCAGCTCCTCGTTGATGTCCGGCCGCCGCACGATCGGCAGGCCCACCCAGTAGACGGCAATGCGCTGGGCGCGGAAGGCGCGCATGATGCGATCGACGCGCCGGCCGTACTCCTGCTGCCAGACATCGGAGCCGACCGGTGCGCGCCGCCCGTTGGCGAGACGCATCGGATAGCGGTCGTTGAGGCCGATCATGATGACGACGATGTGCGCGTTGCTGCGCGCGAGCTCGCTGACGATCTCGCTCACGTCCTCGTCGAAGCCGGCCCGCAGCAGGCTTTGCACCGGCCGATGCCGCCGCTGCACGGAAATGCGCGGCTCGTCGGCGAGCTGATCGACGAGGCCCGTGAGCAGGCCTTCGGCGAGCACGTCGCCCCACACTTCGAGCCGGTAGGTGTCGTTGTCGGGAAAGGGCGTGATGTAGCTCGTGCTGAGCGCAGGGCTCTGCGCGGCGGCCGGCGGCGCGAGCGCGCCGAGCACGAGCACGGCCATCATGACGAGCACGCTCGTCAACGCATTCGCGTACCCGCGCGGCATGTTCGCGTCACCGCCCATCGGCGAGGCCCCTGCGAAGGTGCTCCAGCACTTCCTGGCGCGGCCAGCAGCCGACCCTCATGCGCACACTGCGCTCGTACTGTCCGATTTGCCAGCGCGTATTGGAGCCGATCTTGCCGTCGATCTTGTCGATGGCCGCGCCGCGCTTCTTGAGCTGCTCCTGGATCTCGGCGATCTCGCGATCCGGGAGCTGGCGGACGTCGCTCCAGGGCGTCTTGAAATCGCCGCCGCCGGCGATCCGGTCGGCGAGATGGCCCACGAACGTCGCGTAGAGATCGGACATGTTGTAGGCGCGGATGACCTTGAAATTCTCCGTCGCGAGGAACGACGGCCCGAAGGCGCCGGCCGGCGACATGAGGTAGGCATCGGCGTCGAGATGCGCGCGCGCGAACGGCTTGCCGTCGGCGCGGCGCACGCCGAGCTTCGCCCATTCGCGGATCGGGCGGCTGTTGGCCGGACCTTCCTGCGCGCAGTCGACCTTGTCGCCGAGGCGGATCTCGATGCCCCAGGGCAGGCCCTGGATCCAGCCCTTCTGCTTGAGCTGCTTTGCCGCCGAGCCGAGTGCGTCAGCCGTCGAGCCGAAGAGATCGAGCTTGCCGTCATGATCGAGATCGACGCCCGAGGCGTAGAACTCGGACGGCATGAACTGCGTCAGGCCCATGGCACCGGCCCACGAGCCGCGCATGGCATCGCGCGCGATGACGCCGTCCTGGAGGAGGCGCAACGCATGGATCAGCTCGCCCCGGAAGAGATCCTGCCGGCGGCCGACATAGGCCTGTGTCGCGAGCACGCGGATGACGTCGTGGCGCGGGCGATGGCTGCCGAAGGCCGTCTCGCGTCCCCAGATCGCGAGCACGATGGCGCGATCGACGCCGACCTCGGCCTCGACCCGGTCGAGGATGGTCTTGTGGCGTGCGGCAAGCTCGCGGCCCTGGTTGGCGAGCCGCATGATCTGCGCGCGGTTGATGTACTGCTCCGGCGTGCGGCTGAACTCGGCCTGGCCGGACGGCCGCGCGTGGGGCTTTTCGGCGAGCACGAGATCGGGCAGCGAGAGATCCGGCGTCAGGCCTGAGAAGGCGCGATCGAACGTGGCGCGCGTGATGCCCGCGCTCTGTGCTTCAGGCCAGAAGCTTTCGAGCCACGCGTTGAACGAGGGGCGCGACTGGGCTTCGGCGCGGCTGAACCCGAGCGCGCACGCAAATAAAGCAACGATCACCGCCGCTGCAAGCTGGAATGCTGATATCCGGCCAGCGCTCAAATGCCGCCTCTCTCCCTTGGCCCGACTCGCTGGCCGCCAGCATAGCCGAGAGAGGCCAGCCGAAGCCGGCCATTTTGGGGCTGGGCGCCTCAGGTATTGGCCTTAAAGCCGAGCTTGCGCTCCCAGGCGAGCGCCTCCGTGACGATCTTGTCGAGATCGTCGTGCGCGGGCTGCCAGCCGAGCTCCGCCCGGATGCGGTCGGACGCCGCAACGATCGAGGCCGGATCGCCCGGCCGGCGCGGCGAAAGACGCACCTCGAAATCGACGCCCGAGACGCGCTTCACCGCGTCGATGACCTGCAGGACCGTATAGCCCTTGGAGTAGCCGCAGTTGAGGACGCTGCTGGCGCCGCCGCGGCTCAGGTGCGCCAATGCCGCCACGTGCGCCTCGGCGAGGTCGGTGACGTGGATGTAGTCGCGGATGCAGGTGCCGTCGGGTGTCGGATAGTCCGTACCGAAGACTTCCATGTAGGGCCGTTTGCCGAGGGCGGTCTCGCACGCGATCTTGATGAGGTGCGTCGCGCGCGGGGTCGACTGACCGGAGCGGCCGGCGGGATCGGCGCCGGCGACATTGAAATAGCGCAGCGCCACGTAGCGCAGCGGATGCGCGCGCGCCGTATCCGCCAGCATGATCTCCGTCATGAGCTTCGACGAGCCGTAGGGCGAGACGGGGCTGAGCGCGGCATCCTCCGGCACCGGCGTCACGGCCGGGTTTCCGTACACGGCAGCCGTGGACGAGAAAATGAACTTGTCGATGCCGGCCGCGACGGCCGCCGCAATGAGACCGCGGGATTTGACGGTATTGTTGAGGTAGTAGCCGAGCGGATCGGTGACTGATTCCGGCACCACGATCGAGCCTGCGAAGTGGATGATCGCCTCGACGGCGTGCTCCTTCAGCAGCCGCGCCACCAGCGCATCGTCCCCCGTATCGCCCTCGACGAGTGTGGCTCGGCGATCGATGGCCCACCGAAAGCCCGTCGAGAGGTTGTCCAGGACGACCACGCGCTCGCCCGCATCGGCCAGCGCCAGCACCATATGGCTGCCGATATAGCCGGCGCCGCCTGTGACAAGGATGCTCATTGGCGCGGAGGCCTCTTGATCAATGGAACGGGGGGCAAGCTGGAAATGTTCGGTACATCAGTGTCCCATGGCATAGTTGCCGTTGTTCATACTGTCGATGCAAAATAGGGACCATCGTTACCCATTCGTGCGGCCCAACGCGTCGCCGATCGAAGGCTAATCGCGTATACGAGCGCACCCGGGAGTTTCTCATGAGCCAATCCACAAAGCCCATCCGCAAGGCCGTATTTCCCGTCGCCGGTCTCGGCACCCGATTTCTCCCGGCCACGAAGGCCGTGCCGAAGGAAATGCTGACGGTCGTCGATAGGCCGGTCATACAACACGTCGTTGACGAGGCGCGCGCGGCCGGCATCGAGCATTTCGTTTTTGTGACGGGGCGCGGCAAGGCCGTCATCGAGGACCATTTCGACAGCCAGTTCGAGCTCGAGCGCACGCTCGCCGATCGCGGCAAGAAAGCCGAGCTCGAGCAGCTCATGTCGGAGCTGCCGGCCGCCGGCCAGGCGAGCTTCACGCGCCAGCAGGCGCCGCTGGGGCTCGGCCACGCCGTCTGGTGCGCGCGCGACATCGTGGGCGACGAGCCTTTCGCGGTCCTGCTGCCGGACATGCTTCATCATGCCGACACGCCGTGCCTCGCCGAGATGATCGCCGCCTACGACCAGCACGGCGGCAACCACATCGCGGTCGCGCCCGTGCCCGATGATCAGACGCACATGTACGGCATTGTCGGCGTCGAGGATCGCTCGGCGAAGGTCTCGAAGATCACGAGCATGGTCGAGAAGCCGCCGAAGGGCACCGCGCCTTCGAACCTGCACGTCACCGGGCGCTACATCCTGCAGCCTGAGATCTTCGATCTGCTCGCCAAGCAGGAGCGCGGCGCCGGCAACGAGATCCAGCTCACGGACGCCATGATCCGCCTCGCCGCGACGCCGGGGCAGACCTTCTTCGCCGATCGTTTCGACGGCAAGATCTACGACACAGGCTCGAAGATCGGCTTTCTCACGGCCAACATCGCCTATGCGCTCGCGCGCCCCGACATCGGCCCCGCGCTGAAGGCGGAGATCAAGGACTTGCTCGGTTGAACGGTACGATCGGCATGAACGAAAATGGCGCGATCAATCCGGACCTCCTCTGGTCGCCCGAAAAGCTCAAATCCGCACTCGGCACGCCGGGCCTGTCGATCGTCGATACGCGACAGGCCGAGCACTTCGCCGCGGGACGCATTCCCGGTGCGCGGCACTTCGATCCCTACTTCGTGAACTGCGACGACACGGACCCGGCGCCGCTCGCCTCGTTCACGCGCATGTGGGCGAACATGCTCGGCTGGCGCGGCGTGAAGGCGACGGACACGATCGTCTTCTACGGTGCCTTCACCGACATGTGCGCGGCGCGCTGCTTCTGGTTTGCCGAGTATCTCGGCGTCGAGAATGTTCATGTGCTCGATGGTGGCATCAAAGCCTGGATCGAGACCGGGCTACCGATCGAGAAGGAGGGCAAACCGCCGCCGTCGGCGAAGTTTCTCCTCGATGCCGTGCCGGAGCGCGTCGCCACCTATGCCGACGTTCTACAGGCCATGGATGACCCGGGTAGTCTCATCCTCGACAATCGCTCTCGCGCGGAGTTCACCGGCGACGATCGTCGCGCAAAGCACGGCGGTGCGATCCCGCGCGCCGTGCACTGCGACTGGGAGGAGCTCTACGACCACGAGACCGGCCGCATGAAATCGCCGCCCGCCCTGCGCGCCATTCTCGAAGCGCGCGGCGCGTTGCCCGAGAAGAAAATCATCGTCTACTGCAATACCGGCTACCGTTCGGCCCACGCCTATCTCGCCATGCGCCTGCTCGGCTATCCGGACGTGCGGAACTACGTCGGCTCCTGGCAGGAGTGGGGCAACCGCGAAGGCCTGCCGATCGTGCGCGGCGAATAGGGCACGGGGCAGGGAACCCTCGGCGACCTTCCGGCGTATTCGGATTTCCTCCCCCGTCTTAGAGCGACGCGGTTCGAACCGGCGCGCCCGAGATCCACATGACACCCGAAATCGCCATCTGCCTGACCATCCTGGGCGTCGCCATCATCGCGTTCGCCTGGGACCGCATTCCGCCTGACGTGGTGGCGATCGGCGTCATGCTGGCCATCATTGCGACCGGGCTGTTGCCGACCGACCGCGCCTTCGCGGGCTTCAGCAGCGACACCGTTCTCATGATCCTCGGCCTCCTGATCATGTCGGCCGGCCTCATTCAAACCGGCGTCGTCGAGGTCGTCGGACGACGGGTCTTCGAGTTCGCCGGCAAGAACGAGGCGATCTTCCTGCCCGTCATCATGGTGTCGGTCTCGGCCGTCTCCGCCTTCATGAGCAACACGGCCGCCACCGCATTCTTCGTGCCGCTCGTGATCGGCTATGCCGCCAAGATCGGCGCCGCGCCGTCCAGGTTTCTGCTGCCGCTCGCCTTCGCCTCGATCCTCACGAGCTCGGTCACGCTCATCTCCACGTCGACCAACCTCATCGTGAGCGATCTTCTCACCAACTACAATCAGCCCCCCATGGGCATGTTCGAGCTGGCGCCGGTCGGCCTCCCCATCGCGATCCTCGGCATTCTCTATGTCTGGCTCATCGGCGTGCGCCTGATCCCTGAGCGCGAGAACCAGAAGGCGGAGGAAAAGATCGGCGACCGCCAGTATCAGGCCGACGTGCTGGTGGAGGCCGACGGTCCGCTCGTGGGCAAGTCGCTCAAGGATGCGAAGATCACGCGCGATGCCGGCTTCAAGGTCGTCAAGCTCGTGCGCGGCGGCGAGACCATCCGCGGCGCCAAGCGCATCGCCGGGATCGAGCTTCAGGCGGACGACGAGCTGTTCCTCGAATGCAAGCGCGCCGACCTGCTCAAGATCAAGGATATGAAAGGACTACGCCTCAAGGCCGATGCCAACGACGAAGCGTCTTCCGGCGCCGCCGACGACGAGGCCGATGCCGAGAAGGAAAAGGAAGAAGAGGAGCTGAAGGTCGTCGAGGGGATGCTGCTGCCGCGCTCGCCGCTCATCGGCCAAAGCCTGCGTAGTCTCGCCTTCAAGGAGCGCTATGGCCTGAAGGTGCTCGCACTCCACCGCACCGGACGCGTGCCGCAGTCCATTAGCACGGCGCGCTTGCGCATGGGCGATGTTCTCCTGCTCCAGGGCACGCCCGAGAATGTGAAGGCGCTCGAGCGCGGCAACCTCTTCAACATCTTCGGCGGCGTCGAGGAAGAACGGCTCAACCGCTCGCGCGCGCCGCTTGCGGCAATCATCTTCGCCGTCTCGATCCTGACCGCGACGTTCAATCTCGCGACGCTGCCCGTGGCCGTTCTCGGCGGCGCCTTCGCCATGTTGCTGACGCGCTGCCTCTCGCCGGAGGAAGCCTATAGGCAGATCGAATGGAAGGTGCTGATCCTCATCGGGTCGCTGCTCTCGCTCGGCGCCGCCATGGAGAGCAGCGGCGCCGGCAAGTATCTCGCGCAGGAGCTGATCGGTATTGTCGGCGCCGACAGCCACTACGCGCTACTGACCTGCTTCTTCGTGCTGACGGTGGCGCTGACCCAGCCCATGTCCAATCAGGCAGCGGCCCTGGTCGTCCTGCCCATTGCCATGCAGACGGCCATGCAGATCGGTGCCGAGCCCCGCGCCTTCGCCATGATGGTCGCCGTCGCCGCAAGCTGCTCCTATCTCACGCCCCTCGAGCCCTCATGCCTCATGGTTTATGGGCCGGGCAAGTACCGGTTCTCGGACTTCTTCATCGTCGGCGCGCCGCTGACGCTGCTCATCTACGCGATTGCGATCGTCCTCGTGCCGTGGGTGTGGCCGCTTTGAGCGCCGCCAGGGCTCTTGACGCCCCCCTGACGGACCGCTGACGGCTGGCCGCGAAGGATTGCCTCCGTTGATCTGAGGGCGTGCGCCCTCGCGATGAGAGGAGGTCTTCATGGACCATCAGCATGGGAATGCACGTGGACCACTGCCCGAGGCTCAGGCCGCTTGCGCCGTCCTGGGCGGTCTCCTGCTTGTCGGGCTGCTGGCGTACGCCTTCGCCGCCGGTGAATGGGACCTCGCAGGCCAAATGCCGCCCGAAGGCGAGTTCGCCACGACCTGGCAGAGATTGAATGTGCCGGCGACTGGCGAGACCGATATCGCCCGCCGGCGCTGACGGCGTGCCTACACCCGCCGCTCGACCATAAGCTTCTTGAGCTCGGCGATCGCTTTCGCCGGGTTCAGGCCCTTCGGGCAAGCCTTGGCGCAGTTCAGGATGGTGTGGCAGCGGTAGAGGCGGAACGGGTCCTCGAGATTGTCGAGGCGCTCGCCCGTGGCTTCGTCGCGCGAGTCGATCACCCAGCGATAAGCCTGCAGCAGGATCGCAGGCCCGAGGTAGCGGTCCGAGTTCCACCAGTAGCTCGGACAGGACGTCGAGCAGCACGCACAGAGAATGCACTCGTAAAGCCCGTCGAGCTTCTCGCGATCCTCGCGACCCTGGCGCCACTCGCCCGGCGGCTCGGGCGTCGTCGTCTGCAGCCAGGGCTCGATGGATTTGTGCTGGGCGTAGAAATTCGTGAGGTCGGGGACGAGATCCTTCACAACCTCGAGATGCGGCAGCGGATAGATCTTCACGGCGCCCGAGATGTCGGCCGTCGCCTTGAGGCAGGCGAGCGTATTCGTGCCGTCGATGTTCATCGAGCACGAGCCGCAGATGCCTTCGCGGCACGAGCGGCGGAACGTCAGCGTCGGGTCAATCTCGTTCTTGATCTTGATCAGCGCGTCGAGGACCATCGGCCCGCAGTTGGCCTGGTCGACATAGTAGGTGTCGAGGCGCGGGTTCTCGCCGTCGTCCGGGCTCCAGCGATAGATCCGGAATTCCTTCCAGTCGCCCTTGGCTTCAGCTTTGTTCCAGGTCTTGCCGGCGCGGACACGGGAATTCTTCGGGAGCGTCAGTTCGACCATTTGGCAAGCCTTCGAGCTGCGGAACTCTGTCGCGGCGCGGACTTTTCAATGAGTTGACCGGGCGTGTCAACGCTCCATTGGACGCAGGACCCATGCCCCGGACGGGCATCTGTGGAGGATGTATCGGGGGCTGTCTCAGCTCTTGGCGAGGGCGCTCGTATACATGGGGCTCGATCCGGCAGGCGCGCCGTCGATGATAGTATTGCCCTCGCGGCGCACTTCGAGCACGGCGAGATCGCGCTCGGCGAGGCCACCCGCCGAGAAGCGGAAGCGCCCGTCGATCCCGTTGAAACCCTGCGCGCGCGTGAGGTTGGCGGTTCCGTACCGGCTGCCGCGCGATGCCCCCGAAAAGGCGGCAGCCACGCCGACCGCATCATAGGCGAGGCTCGCGACGCGCGGCGGCGGCGCCCCATACGACTTGGCAAAGCGCTCGGCGAATGTCCGCCAGCCCCGCGGATCGGGCGCCGCGAACCAACCGCCGGCGAAGACCTTCTCGCGGCTGACAATGGGGCTGTCCCAGCCGCCCGTGCCGAGGAGCCGCACCTGCTGCGTGTCGATGCCGAGATAGGGAATGAAGGGCGCGACCATCGGCAGCACGTCCTCGCCGCCCGGCAGGAACAGCGCGTCGATCGGCGCCCCGGGAGGTGCCGCCTTGATGGCCTCGTGGATCTTGCGCGCGGGCGCCAGGATCGCGTTCGTATTGAGGGCATAGCGTTCGAGCGCGACGAGCGTGCTGCCCGAACGCGCCGTCGCAGCCCGGATGCTCTGCTCGAGCTGGTCGCCGAGCGCATCTTTAGGCAGGAGCGCCACGAGGCGCGTGCGTCCCTGGCGGCCCGCGAAATCTACAATGCGCGACACTTCCTGGTCGTGCAGGAAGCTCAGCAGGTAGACGCCGTTGCCCGCGACCGAGCGGTCGTTGGAGAAGCTGATGATCGGCACGCCCGCCTTGCGCGCTTCGGGTGCCGCCGCGACCGTCGAGCGCGAGAACAGTGGCCCGAGGATGATCTCGGCCCCGCCGGCAACGGCCTCACTGACGGCCGCCCGCGCGCCGGCCTCGCTGCCGCGGTCGTCCTTGACCATGAGCTGAAGGCCCGGCTGGTTGAGGTCGAAGACCGCAAGCTCAGCCGCCTGGCGCAGTGCCTTTCCGATGGCGCCGGTCTGAGCATCTGCGCCGACCGGCAGCACGAGCGCGACTTTCACAGGGTCCGTGGCCGTGCCCGACGCCCCGCTCCCGGTCAGCGATCCCGTCGCCGACGAGCCCGAGCAGCCCGCGAGCCACTGCGGCAGCGTGAGCGACACTCCCGCCATGGCGGCGGCGCGCAGGATGTCGCGGCGATGTGGTCGATAGGCCATCAGCAGTCCAAGTTCCTTGCAGCCGCCGCCGACGGGCGGGCCGCAGAATCCATTCAATGAGTCGATATCGCCTCGCCGGTTCCCTTAACAGGGCAGATGCGCCACACTTGCGCGGAAACGGCCCGGGAACAAGCGTTGCCGGCCCTCGGTCCACGATCCGTCGCAACGGCGGCTCCTGCAACTCATGCGCGGCGGCGGTCATGTCCAGAGCAAGCACATCCGATCGCCGCAAGGGCACACCGGCTTCGCCCGACCCGGGGGAGGCCGCGGCGCGCATCGGCGCGGCGCTCGCCGGGCAGGCTGCGCGCGAGATGGCCGAGCCGCTTGCCGGCGGACTCCACGTCGTTGCGACGCCGATCGGCAATCTCGGCGACATGACCGTCCGGGCCGTGAGCACCCTTGCCCGCGCCGACGCCATTCTCTGCGAGGACACGCGCGTCAGCCGCACCCTGCTCGAGCGCTACGCCATCGATCGTCCGCTGCGTGCCTTCCACGAGCACAACGAGGACGCCGAGCAGGCGCGCGTCATCGCCGAGATCGCCGAAGGCCGCGCCATCGCGCTCATCTCCGATGCGGGCACGCCGCTCCTCTCCGATCCGGGCTACAAGCTCGTCCGCGCGGCGATCGCGGCCGGCCATCCCGTGACGGCCCTCCCCGGCGCCTCCGCCATCCTCACCGGTCTCGCGCTCTCCGGCCTGCCCACCGACGGCTTTTTCTTCGGCGGCTTTCTTCCCAATAAGCAGGCCGCGCGGCGCACGCGTCTCGAAACCCTGGCGGCCATTCCCGGTAGCATCGTCCTGTTCGAATCGCCGAGCCGTATCGCGGACGCGCTTGCCGACGTCGCCGCCGTCCTCGGCGATCGCGAGGTCGTCGTCGCCCGCGAGCTGACCAAGCGCTTCGAGGAAGTGCGCCGCGGGCTCGCACCAGTTCTGGCAGCCGAACTCGCCGCGCATCCCGTAAAAGGCGAGATCGTCCTCGTCATCGCGCCTGCGCCGCCCCGCGAAGCCACTGATGCCGAGATCGAGGCCGCGCTCCGCACCGCGCTCGCTTCATCCAGCCTCCGCGACGCCGTGCGTCTCGTGACGGACGACCTCGGTGCGGCGCGCACGCGCGTCTACCAGCTCGGTCTCCGCCTCAAGGACGAAACATGAGCCCGTCCGGCGCCGGCGATCGTCTCGTCGAGCGCCGCAAGCGCCTGAGACATGGGCGCTGGGCGGAACTGTTGGCAGCCGCGCTCCTGCTCGCCAAGGGTTATCGCATTCTCGCCCGCCGCCACGTCACGCCCTACGGCGAGGTCGACATCATCGCCGCGCGCCGCGACCGCATCGCCTTTATCGAGGTCAAACACCGCGCGACGCCCATCGATGCCGAGTCCGCACTTACGCCGGTCCAAGGCGACCGCATTGCCCGCGCTGCGGACTATTGGCTCGCGCGTCACCCGGCCTACCTCGAACGGCAGGTCGGTCTCGACGCCATCCTCATCGTGCCCCGCCGCTGGCCGCGGCATATCCCGAATGCGTTGGATCGGATGTAGTGCCTCGTTCGTGCCTCCGGCACGAGCAGGGCCGCCGCCCTTGCAACCCGCTCGGGGGACACCCCCGAACCCCCGTCTTTTATGGACTTGCAGCGAGCAGCGAGCGCCGACAGGTTCCTTCTCCCCGTCCTTCGTCGCGCTGGAAGCGCGCCTCTGGCGCGACGAGAAGGTTAGGATGAGGGGCGGCCGCTTGTCCGACGTTTACGTTTGCCGCCACCCCTCGGCCCATCCTCTCCCGTGTAGGA
>JAEWIJ010000175.1 GCA_023387235.1 Pseudomonadota bacterium | reverse complement strand
CACCGGAAGGCCGATCGCCGTTTTGGCGGGACGCGCCCTCTACGTCTGCGCCGACCGGGTGATGGACGGGGCCAAAGTCGGCAAGCACCTCGTGCGCACGGGGTACCACATGAGCTGTGCGGCCGAGCTCTACGTCGTCAAACGCTACAGTATCGAGGTGATCGAGCGGCGAATGCTCCTTCTGCAGCGCGTGCTGGACCAGCGCATGGATCCCGGACCGGCGTCCGAAGCGTTGGCCACCCTTCTCCGACTCGGCCGGCCGCTGGCCATTCACACGACGAGCGGGTCAGGCTTCGTCGATTGGCTGAAGCGACAGGGCATAGGACGCTCGATCTTCGCAGACCAGACGGATTCAGTATGGTTCGTCGACGAAGCGGATCTTGCTATCGAGACCTCAGCAGGCAGCTCCAAACGCCCTTGACCTGCAGCGGCGTGCGGTGAGCTGAGCGTACGTGGTCGTTTCACACTCCGGACATCAGCCGCCGGAGCGGGGTGTGGATAGGAGGGGGGCGGAGAAGGCTCGCGCCGCGCCTCTAAGGCGCATCCTGCAGCTCGGCGGTATGTCTGACCCGGCGGGCGGCGCTCAGGGCCAGCTCGAAGGTCGCATTGGCGGCGCCGATGGCCAGCGCCATGTCCACTGAGGGCAGCCCTTCGAGATAGCTCACGAATTCCCTCCAGTTGGCGCGTGCGGCGAGCTGGCGGGCGAGATGCCGTGCGCCGAAGCACTCGTCGAAGCCGAAACGCGCGGCCGACCTGAAAAGCATCGGGGCGCCGAGCGTCGAGCCCTCGAGGACGTAGACGGCGCCGAGCCAGGCATCGCCCCGGCAATCGATCGCGCACGGTGACACGGGCTCCACGAGGGCCAGACCGAGATCGGCACAATCCTCCGCCAGGATATCGGAAAGGAGCGTCGGCCGAACGGGGCCGCGGGGCGGGGCGACCCTGCTTTCGATCGCCGACCTGAACGCGGTCAGCATCCGAACGTAGAAAATATAGTCCGATCTTTTCGCCATGCCGGCGAACTGGGCGTCGAGCGCGCGGTGGGCATCGGCCGTTGCGTCGCGGAGACGCGATTTGCGCTCGCTCATGGATTGTCTTCACCCAGCAGGAGGGCCAGTGCCCGCGCGACGTTCTCGAGCGTGTAGGGCTTTTGGACCACTTCGCGGCCCCGGTGCTCCATGGGAAGCGCGGCCTGCTCGCCGTAGCCGCTGGCGAATATGAACGGGACGTCGAGCTCCAGAAGCCGGTCGGCCACTGGAAAGCTGTTACGATCGCCGAGATTTATGTCGAGAACGGCCGCCGACGGCACCGCCGACGCGAGAAAATCCAAAGCACCTTGCACGCTCGAATGATTGGTGACGCTCTCCGCGCCGAGACGCAGCAGAATGTCCTCCGCATCGAGGGAAATGATCAGGCTGTCCTCGACGAGCAGCACCGAGCGCTCCGCCAGGAACTTCGGCGGCGGATCAACGGGATGATTGGGCGCCGGCCTCGGGAACTTGATCTCCGGACCGGCGAACGATTTCGGCTCGGAGACATGGCGTGCAGGGATGACGAAATCCGCCTCGAAGCCGCTCTCGTTGTAGCGCGCCGAGGCACTGCCGCCGAGATCGTAGGGGACCGATCGCTCGACGATCGTCGTGCCGAAGCCCTTCCGCTCCGGCGGTTGAACCGGCGGGCCGCCACGCTCGCGCCAGCTGACGACGAGATCGCGGACGGTGTTCCGATGCCAGGAAATATCGACTGTGCCACTCGACGAGAGGCTGCCGTACTTCGATGAGTTGGTGACGAGCTCGTGCATGACGAGCGCCATGGCGGAATAGGCTTGCGGATTGAGAAGTATGGGCGGTCCGTTGGCCGAAAGCCTCTTCGGGTCGGCGAATGCCGCGGCCTCGGCATCGATCAGAGCCTTGAGCGGCGCGGGCCCCCAGTGGTCGTCTGTTATCTGGTTGTGCGCGCGCGCGAGCGCATGGATGCGCCCGTCCACTACCTTGACGAACTCGCGGACGACCTCCTCCTCGGGCTGCGACTGGCGGATGAGGCCGCGGATCACGCCGAGGATGTTGCGAACACGGTGGTTCAGCTCCGCAATGAGCAGCTCCTGCCGGGCGCTTGCCTGATGGCGCTCCGCCGCCGCCTCGTCGGCAAGACGCAGAACCACTTCGATCAGCGTGGCGCGCAAGGTCTCGGCCACACGCATCTCTGACGTCGTGAAGGACCTGGAGCGCCCTTCCACGAGTTCCTTCCACTCGGCAAAGCTCTCGCGCGGCGTGAGCCGAGGCCCATTGGGGCCATAGGCGATCGGCTTGTGAGGATCACCCGCCCAGCGGACCGAGCGGATCATCTCCGAACGAAACAGGACGACGTAGTCGCGCGGCGATCGCGAGATCGGTATGGCGAGCAAGCCCGCGACGTCCGACGCCGGATACTCGGCATTGTTCAAAAGCGTCGAGATCTGATCGGTCGCAAAGACCTTGCCCGCGGCCGTGCCGTTCAAGGCGCGCACGATCCGGCGGAACGTTTCGGTCGAGGGCGTCGTCCCCGAGAAGGCATAGTTGCCGTTGATCCAGACGCCGACGCCGTCCGCGGGGATGGCATCCGTCAGGATGTCGGCCAGCCAATCCGGATCCTTGAGCAGCGTCTCGTCCGACGCCACGGCGCCGAGCAACTGATCCGAAATGTCACGCGCCCGACGCTCGTAGTCGACGACGGCACGGCGCTCGCGACTTTCGAGCCGCATGGCGAACATCTGCGCGAAGAGCTCGCTCACCGCGCGCGCCTGGAAGCTCGGCACGCGAGCGGAATAGTGGTGGCAGGCAAAGAGCCCCCACAGCTCCCCTTCGACGATGATGGAAATCGAAAGCGAGGCGCCGACGCCCATGTTCTTGAGATACTCGATATGGATCGGCGACACGGATCTCAGCATCGACAGCGAGAGATCCAGAGGCTTACCGAACTCGTCGAGCTGCGGCACGATGCGGACGGGAGCGACATTGACGTCCACGATCGTCCGCAACAGATTTCGCTTGTAGAGCGCGCGCGCCTGCTGCGGGATATCGCTGGCAGGATAGTGCAGCCCCTTGAACGACCCGATGCCGCTCCTGCACGCTTCCGCGACGACTTCACCCGAGCCGTCGGCGTCGAACTTGTAGACCATCACGCGGTCATAGCCGAGCAGGGCGCGAACCTGGCGCGCGCCTTCGCGATAGAACGCGGTGATGTCCGCTGCCTGGTCGAGGCGACCGATCATCGAGCGGACAGTGCCGGTGGTGTCCTGCGGCGGCTCCGTGCCGAGCTCGGCCTCGACGACGATGTTGGTCCCGGAGATGTGGACCGCGATGTCGAAAAGCTTGCCCTCTATAAGCTCACAAGCGAACAGGCGCTCCGCCGCATCGGGACCGCGCAGCATCGCGACCCGGTTCCTCAGATCGTGGAGGACCGCGGGCGGCAGAAATTCCGCGAGCGGCCGGCCAATCATTTCCGCCGATGAGTGAGAGAGGAATTCCTGAATGTTGTCCGAGACCCGCGCCACGATCCAATCCGCTGTAACCGCGACGAGAAAGCCGATGGGCTGGATGGCCCCGAGCAGTTGGATGGGCTCGCGATCGCAGTTCGTAAGATCGACTTGATCGGATAAGCCGTGCACGGAAGACCTTTCTGGATGGGAGAACCACTGAACGTCAGGCCGAGAAAAATGGTTCCCCGATCCGGACGCGTCCTCAGCGATACCAGGGGTCGAACGAGAGCAAGCTTGCAAATGATAAGGCGCGCGGTTGCAGCGGAGATCCTTCTCGCCTTGACCCCACGCGCTCACGACCATTCTTCTATCGACCGTATGAAGAGCCACGGAGATTGACGATGCAAAACAGGACCGCCCTCGGCACGCTCGGCGGTCTCGCGCTCGCGAGCGCGCTCCTTTTCGCCGTCCTCTCCATCTTTGATACTGCCCCCGTCCACGCCGGGATGCGCCTCGCCCAGGCATCAACTCCCACCCACTTCGGCCCTCTCCTCCGCTTTGCCCGGAGTGCGCCGCGGCCGCCATCGCCAGCGCAACCCGCCGCGCACGCCTTCGGGCTCCATCCGATCGATCTTCGCACGGCGGATGACCGGCGCATCCGGGCCGAGGGGATCGTCGCCCATCTGCGCATCGACGATCGGGCACGCTTCGAGCGGGCCTTCGCGCACGTCTCCGACAAGATGAAGAACGCCACCGATCGCATCCAGGTCGCCTTCGAGGACGAGCTGCGCCGCGCGACCGGCCGCCTGACGCTGCCACAGATCGCCGCGTTCGATCCATTCGTGCTGCTCGACGCAGGCACGCGGCTCAGGCGCCTGCTCGATCAGGTCGGCCTCGCCATCGACGATCTCGACGGCGAGACCATGGGTTATCGCTCGCGGATCCCCTGAGTGCCGTGGCGCCAGACGCGCGGGCTCACCCGCGCGCCTCCGCCTCCACGTAACGCTTGAAGCTGTCCAGGATGGACTGCCAGCCCTCGCGCTGCATGTCGGCGGGGTTTTCCTGCTCGGGATCGAACGATACACTCATGCGCACGCCTTTGCCCTCGGGCGTGAACGCGATTTCGGCCGTGCGGTCGCCGAACTCGTAGGCGATGAGCTTGTTCTCGACGATCTTCGTGTAGGTGCCTGCGAAGTCGAAGCCCATGCTGCCGTCCTTGGCCTCCATGCGCGAGGAGAACGCGCCGCCTTCGCGCAGGTCCACCGTGGCCGAGGGCGTGTGCCAGTCGTCGGAGGCGGCATTCCACTGCTTAATGTCCTCGGGGCTGGTGTAGGCCTTCCAGACCTCGGCAATCGGCGCGTTGATCGTGTTCTCGACGGTAATTCTCATCGCTGTCCTCGTCTGGCTGGCATGGCGGCATCTGCGCGTTGATCGGCAGGTGCCATGTCCCGAGGACGATGATGTGGCCGCGCACCCGACATTCGAGCCTCGAAATTTTCTGGAAACGAGAAGGGCCCGGCATTGCTGCCGGGCCTTATTCCGTGTCGTGGCTTGGCTTACGCAGCGCAGGGCTTGGCCGAGACCGAGCACTTGAACATGCCCTGCCACTTGCAATCGGCCTTGCGGTCCTTGGCCTTGTGGTAGTTCGAGTACTTCTTGCCCATGGTCTTCCTCACGGAAACTTCCCAGGCAATCCACGCCGTCAGGATGCCACCGGCTCGCGTCGCAGCCAGATGGCGGTCGGCCGTGATCGTCTGGTTCGAGCATTGCGACACCGGCTTGCCGCCGCCAGTCGGCTTGCCGTGGCCCGAGGGCAGCGGCTTGCCATCACCCTGCGGCATCGGCTTTCCGCCGCTCGGCTTGCCGTCGTCCTTGTCCTTGTCGAGCTCGCTGATATGGCGGCCGGTGCGCGAGTAGCCGGTCGTCTGCGGCGCCTTGCCGAGGCAAGCCTCCTTCAGCGGCACCCAGTTCGAGACCTTGGACGAGCCCTTCACTTCGGCCATGTACCGCGTGTCGACGCTCGTCGTGATCTTGATCTCGCGCGTCAAGGTCGCGATCCAGTTGCCACCCGGCCCCTTCACCGCATTGACCGGCAGCGCACCCGTCTTGATGCCGTTGCTGTTGCGGATGACGAAGTTGACCACGCCCGGCCCATCGACATGCGCCCAGACTTTCATCGTGGCGATGCGCGGGCAGAGATTGCTGCCCGAGTCCGTGAATCCCATTTGCAGGCTGGTCACGCCGGCCGCGGAGACACCGCCCGCGAGTGCCGCCAGCGACACGGCCGCGATGCCCGATTTCATCGCCGAACGCCTAATGAGCTTAGAGTACATCGTATCTCTCCGTCGCAATCCAGTGCGCCGAGGTGGATCCCTGCGGCTCCTGGCTCTTCGGTCGCGACGCGAGGGAAAAAGGTTCAAAGGCGGTCAAATCCGGTCTGCAATGGCTCGCAATCAACCTTCCATTTCTGCCGGCCAGCCCTAAGTCCGGACACCCTTGACCTCCCTTCCCCGGCCGCCCATCCTGCGAACCGGCATCAAAATGAACACTGGCGGCGGCCGGGACGAGGAGACGGGGATGAAGCGCAAAATTGCGATCGTGGGCGCCGGTGCGCTCGGCGGGCACGTGGGCGGCTATCTGGCGAAGGGCGGCCAGGACGTTACGCTGATCGATCCCTGGCCCGAGCACGTCGAGGCCATGCGCCGCGACGGCCTAACGCTGCGCGGCCAGACAGCGGCGGAAAACTTCACCGTCCCCGTCAACGCGATCCACATCACGGATCTGCAGAAGGCCGGCAGCCAGCGCCCGTTCGACATCGCCTTCGTGTCCATGAAGTCCTACGACACGGTCTGGGCGACGCAGATGATCGCGCAGTATCTCGCGGCCGACGGCTATGTCGTCTCGCTGCAGAACTCGATTAACGAGGAGCGCATTGCCTCGGTCGTCGGCTGGGGCAAGACGGTCGGCTGCATTGCCTCGACGATCTCCGTCGAGCTGGTCGGGCCGGCGAAAGTCCAGCGCAATGTCGCGCTCGGCGGATCGCGTCACACGGTCTTCCGCATCGGCGAGCCGCACGGGCGCGTTACGCCGCGCGTGAAGGAGATCGCGGAGATGGTGAGCGTTGCCGACAGCTCCAAGACGACGAGCAATCTCTGGGGCGAGCGCTGGTCCAAGCTGATCGTGAATTCCATGCGGAACCCGGTTTCGGCGGCGACGGGACGCGGCGGCAACGGCAATGACCGCGATCCCATGACGCGCTGGCTTGCGATCCGGCTCGCCGCGGAGGCCATCAAGGTCGGCCTCGCGCACGGCTATGCGCTGGAGCCCGTCTATCACATCCCGCCCGAGAAGCTGCTCGCCGCGGGCGAAGGCGACAAGGCCGCGCGCGAGGAATGCGAAAGCATCCTGCTCGAGCAGGTCAAGCACAGGAACGACGAGCAGCGCCCGTCCATGGGCCAGGACATCATGAAGGGCCGGCGCACGGAGATCGACTACATCAACGGCCTCGTGACGGCGAAGGGCGCAGAACTCAAGATCGCCACGCCGGCCAACAGCGGCATCGTCGAAGCCGTCCGGCGCGTCGAGCGCGGCGAGATCGCGCCGAGCCCCGAAACCGTCGCCCACATCTGAGCCCGCGCGCAGCGCAGACCCCACTTTGGAGATATCCCGACATGCCCTCGCGCTGGACTGAACGACGCCAGAAATTCCGCAGCTATCTGGCGGGCAAGAACTGCTATCACCCGGGCTCGGTGCACGATCCGATCTCGGCCCGCATTGCGTCCGAGATCGGCTTCGAGATCGGCATGTTCGCGGGCTCGACGGGCTCGCTCGGCGTGCTCTCGGCGCCCGACCTCATCATCCTCACGCTCACGGAGTTCGCCGATCAGGCACTGCGCATCAATCGCGCCATGGAGCTGCCGCTCATGGTCGATGCCGACCACGGCTATGGCAATGCGCTGTCGGTCATGCGCACGGTCGAGGAGCTGGAGATCGCGGGCGTCAGCGGCATGTCCATCGAGGACACGGCCCTGCCGCAGCCTTTCGGCACGACGGAGAAGCCGCAGATCCTCAGCATCGAGGAAGGCGTCGGCAAGATGAAAGCCGCGATCGCCGCGCGCCGCGATCCCGATCTCTGCATTGCGGGGCGCACGAGCGCGCCGATCATCACCGGCATCGAGGACACCATCAAACGCGCGCAGGCGTACGAGAAGTGCGGCGTCGATGCGATCTTCCTCGTCGGCGTGAAGACGCGGGCGGAGCTGGACGCGATCGCGCCCGCTGTGAAAATCCCGCTCATTCTCGGCACGGCGACGCCCGAGCTATCCGACCTTGCCTATCTCGCCTCGCGTGGCGTGCGCGTATGTCTGCAGGGCCATCAACCCATCCAGGCAGCCATCCAAGCCATCCATGATACGCTCAAGGCACTGCGCGACGGCACCGCGCCCAAGGATCTCAAGGGGCTCGCCTCGGCCGACCTCGTCAAACGCGTGACACGCGCGGCTGATTATGACCGCTGGACGAAGGACTATCTGGCAACCAAGCCCTGATCTGATCGGAGGAGGCAGATCGCAATGCTGACGTTGACGCTTTTTCGGCATGCAAAGTCGAGCTGGGATATCTCCGGCCTCGATGATCGCGAGCGTCCGCTCAACGCGCGAGGCCTCGCCGCGGCGCCGATGATGGGCGCGTTCCTGAGACGGCAGGGCCTCAAGCCCGATCTCGTGCTGTGTTCGCCGTCCGTCCGCACACGTCAGACCTTCGAGCTGGCGAGCGGCGGCTGGGAGCCCGAGCCGCGAACGAAGTACGAGGGCGGACTCTATCTTGCCGAGCCGATCGGCCTGCTGGATCGCGTGCGCAAGACACCGGCGACGGTCAAGCACCTCATGATCGTCGGTCACAATCCGGGCTTGCAGATTCTCGGCATCGAGCTGATCGGCACCGGCGCGCCGGCCGTCATCGCGGCGCTCTCGGAGAAGCTGCCGACCGCCGGCGTCGTCGTGCTGACGTTCGAGAGCAAGAGCTGGAAGGACGTGGGGCCGCGCAAGGGCCATCTCGTGCACTTCGCGACGCCGAAGACGCTCGCGGCGGCCGCGGCCTGATCGACCGGACCGCCGCGCTGCCTGCAGCTCTCTCAAGCCGCTCTCGACGACCCGTGCCCCGAGCAGGCCGTGCACATCTCGTGCACATGGCGATGGTCGGTGCCACAGCAGCCGCCTATCACGCGGATCTGCGGTAGGACGCGGAGCAGGCCGCCGTACTGCCCGCCAAGCTCCACCGGATCTCCGGCGTCGAGATCGGGAGCGGCGTCGAGCTCGGCATGGCTGCGGCGAGAAGCATTGGCGCGAACGCCGCGAATGCGCTCGACCCAGCGTCCGCCGCCGGCAAGCGTGGTCTCGAAATGCGTCGGGTGCGCGCAGTTGATCATGTAGTACGCCGGCCCTTCGCGGGTCACATCGTCGACCGTCTCGATGGCATCCTTGAGCGTGGCGCCGCTCGGCAGGCGGCCGTCGGTCTCGAGCGTGAACGAGATCACGACCGGCATGTCGTGCCGCTGTGCGGCGACCACGATCCCGACTGCCTCGCTGATGTTCGTCATCGTGAAGGCGGCGACCATGTCGGCCGCGGTCTCGGCAAAGACGGCGATCTGCTCGCCGTGATACTCGGCTGCCGCCTCGACCGTCATCTCTGCGCCCGCGACATAGCCGTCACCGCGCGGTCCGATATTGCCGCTGATCACCATCGGCGTATGGCCCGTCTCATGGGCGAAACGCAGCTCCTCCATGAGCGCGATACCCATGCGATTGACCTCCGCGAGCGTCTCGCGGGAGTAGCCGAGCTTGGCACCCCAGTCAGGGTTGGCGCGCCACGTAGGTGCCTCCAGAATGAAGCCGAGCTTTGCCCGACGCGCCGTCTCGATGTACGGCGCGAAGTACGCCGCGAGCACGTCGCGGCCTGCCTCGCTGCGCAGCAGCTCGCAGGAGGCGAAGTACGGGAGGTCGATGCCGTTCTGGAAGATCAGCGTCGTCTCGAGCCCGCCATCCGTGAGAAAGAGCCGAGAACCGAGCTGCGGCAATGCATTGCGATATTTGCTCATGATCATCTCCAGGTTTTTATTTGGCTTTATCCTGCCGAACGGAGCCTCCCGATCTCGGCAGCGGGATATGTACAGTTCGTCGCCCAGCGCCTCTAGAAGCCGCGTGGTGCAGTTGCGCCTTCTTTTGGATTCGTGTTAGAAGCCAATTGTTTAAGCGCTAATCAAAGAATTATCTGACTGCTATTTCCGGCGCTGTTACTTGCGTAACTTGACCATGGGTACAGTTCGCCATGCCCACGCCCGCCGCTCGGACGAGGAAGAAGGGTGACGCGCGCGAGCGCATTCTCGATGTGGCAGAGGCTTCCGTGCTCGCGAAGGGCTTCGATGCGACGTCGATCGACGAGCTGATCGCTGCGGTCGGCATCACCAAGAGCGGCTTCTTCTATCACTTCCGCGACAAGACCGAGCTCGCCCGCGTGCTGCTCGAACGCTATATCGCGCGCGAGACGGCCATGTTCGACGAGCTGTTCGCCCGCGCCGACGAATTGAACGAGGATCCGCTGCATGGCTTCCTCGTCGGCCTCAAGATGCTGGCCGAGCTGCTCGGCGACCTGCCGAATGGCCATCCCGGCTGCCTGATAGCCGCTTACTGCTACCAGGATCGTCTCTTCGACCAGCAGGTGCGCGATCTCAACACCGCGTCGGTCATTCTTTGGAGAAAGCGCTTCCGCACCCGCCTCGATGCCATTGCAGCCCGCTATCCCCCGCGCATCCCGGTCGACCTGGACGATCTCGCCGACATGCTTTCCGTCGTCGCCGATGGCGGCATCATCCTGTCGAAGGCGCTGCACGATCCGCCCGCGCTCGCCCGCCAGATGCTGCTCTACCGCGAATTCGTGAAGAGCGTGTTCCTCGGGACGTAGCCGGCCCCGCGAGTTGCCTTGACGCCTAAGCACGCACAGCGTAAGCCAAATCCATGCTCCTGCTCATCGATAACTACGACAGCTTCACGTACAATCTCGTCCACTTCCTGGGCGAGCTGGGCGCTGAATGCGAGGTCGTCCGCAACGACAAGATCACTGTCGCCGAGGCCATCCGCATGGCCCCGCAGGCGATCGCCCTTTCGCCTGGCCCCTGCACGCCCAACGAGGCCGGCATCTGCCTCGATCTGATCAAAGAAGCCGGCGCGAAGATCCCGCTGCTCGGCGTGTGCCTCGGCCATCAGGCGATCGGCCAGATCTACGGCGGCAAGGTCCTGCGCGCGCCGACGGCCATGCATGGCAAGCTCTCGACCATCGAGACCACCGGTAAGGGCATTTTCGCCGGCATCCCGAAGCGCTTCGAGGTGACGCGCTATCACTCGCTGATCGTGGAACGCGCGAGCCTCCCGGCCGATCTCGAGATCACGGCCGAGACAGCCGATGGCATCATCATGGGCGTGCAGCACCGCACGCATCCCGTCCATGGTGTGCAGTTCCATCCCGAAAGCATCGCCTCCGAGCACGGTCACGACATCCTCGCCAACTTCCTCCGTCTCGCCGGCCTTACGCCGCGCACCCGCAACACCAAGGCGCCGCGCGTCGCCGCGTAGCTCCAGCCCGCACATTCCGGAACCACGCGCCATGCCCGCCGCCGAACTCACACGCCTCATCCAGAAGGTCTCGACGGGCGCGCGGCTTGAAACCGACGAAATCCGCGCGGCGCTGGAAATCATGACCGATGGTCATGCTTCCCCCGCGCAGATGGGCGCATTCCTCATGGCGCTGCGCGTGCGCGGCGAAACGGTCGAGGAGATCACCGGCGCCGCCCAGATGATGCGCGCTAAAATGAATCGCATCACGGCGCCGGCTGGCGCGGTCGACATCGTCGGCACGGGCGGCGACAGCCACGGCACGTTCAACGTGTCGACGGCATCGTCCATCGTCGCGGCGGGTGCGGGGCTGAAGGTCGCAAAGCACGGCAATCGCCGCGTCTCATCTCTTTCGGGCGCGTCGGATGTTCTGACGGAACTCGGCGTCAAGGTCGATGCGAGTCCCGACACCGTCGCGAAGGCGATCAGCGAGGCTGGCGTCGGCTTCCTCTGGGCACCGATGTACCATCCGTCGATGAAGCACTGGGCGCCGATCCGCGCCGAACTTGGCATGCGCACGATTTTCAATCTGCTCGGGCCGATCTCGAATCCGGCGAGCGTGACGCGGCAAGTGCTCGGCGTGTTCTCGCTCGAATGGGTCGAGCCGATCGCGCACGTATTGAAGAACCTCGGCGCCGAGCACGTGTGGGTCGTGCACGGCCACGACGGTCTCGACGAGCTGACGACGACCGGCGCAACGACCGTTGCCGAGCTGAAGGACGGCAAGGTCAGGGTGTTCGAGGTCACACCGGCCGACGCAGGCCTTGCGCCTGCCAAGCTCGCCGATCTCAAGGGCGGCGACGCGGCGACGAACGCTGGCGCCATCCGCGATCTCCTGGCGGGCGCCAAGGGCCCCTTCCGCGATATCGTGCTGCTGAATACGGCAGCGGCGCTCATCGTTGGGGGGAAGGCAACGAGCCTGACGGACGGCGTTGCACTCGCCGTTCATGCAATCGAGTCGGGCGCTGCCCGTGCCGCTCTCGACAAGCTCGTGCAGATCACCAACGCGGGCTAGCTCGCTTCTTTCTGAAAAGGCGTGGGCATTAATCCTTCGCCGTCAAGCAAGACTATCCTTCAGACCGACCAAATCGTTCGTCGAGCTTCTGTCGGCTCGAGTTGAGATGCTTAGCATCTTTGAGGAGCGCCTGCGCCTCCAATAGGGTGCGTGCGCCTTCTGCGCTGAGCACTTTCTCGCCATCTAAAGTAACAACGACGTACGGATATCCGCGCTTCGCTGGCGGATAGATCGCTGAGCGATATGGTGGCATCAACTTTATCTCCGATCGTGCGCCATAAATGTAAAGCGCCTCAGCCTTTTTGCAGCCCGAGCAGCTCGATGTTGCCGCCCGTTGCGGTGATGTCCGTCGAGCGCACACGCTCGGTCGCGAAGCGTGCAAGATAGTGCGGCCCGCCGGCCTTGGGACCTGTGCCCGATAGCCCCTCGCCGCCAAAGGGCTGCACGCCGACCACGGCACCGATCTGATTGCGGTTGACGTAGAGATTGCCGACGCGCGCGTGCTCGGCAACGTAGTCCGCGACACCGCCAATGCGGCTGTGCAGGCCGAGCGTCAGGCCATAGCCCATCGCGTTGATCGCCTTGATGACGCGATCGAGATGGCCGCCCTCGAAGCGCACGATATGCAGGATGGGTCCGAACACCTCGCGCTCCAGAACGTCGAGCCGTTCGATCGCATAGGCGGCCGGCGTCACGAATGTACCAGCGCGGCAATCGGCAGGTATGGGCGGATCGATCAGCTCGCGCTGCGAACGACGCATGGCGAGCTTGTGCGCTTCGAGCATGGTCTGCGCATCATCGTCGATGACCGGGCCGACGTCGGTCGCGTAGTCGAGCGGATCTCCGATCTTCAGCTCAGCAATCGCACCCGTCAGCATCTCCGTGACGTCGTCGGCAATCTCTTCCTGCAGGAAGAGCACGCGCGCGGCCGAGCAGCGCTGGCCCGCCGAATCGAAAGCCGAGCGCACGGCATCGCGCACGACCTGCTCGGCGAGCGCACTGCTGTCGGCGATCATGGCATTGATGCCGCCGGTCTCGGCGATGAACGGCACGATCGCGCCGCGCCGATCGGTGAGCATCTTCTGGATGGCGAACGCCGTCTCGTTCGAGCCGGTGAAGGCGATGCCGGCAATGCGCGCATCCTTGGAGAGCGCCGCGCCGACCGAACCGTCGCCGGGCAAGAGATGGAGCACGTTGCCGGGAATGCCGGCCGCGTGCATCAGCTCGACAGCGAGGAAGGCCGTGACGGGCGTCTGCTCGGCGGGCTTCGCGATCACGGTGTTGCCGGCAGCCAGTGCGGCCGCGACTTGGCCCGTGAAAATCGCGAGGGGGAAATTCCACGGCGAGATACACGCGAACAAGCCGCGTCCGCAAAGCTCGATCGTGTTGCGTTCGCCCGTCGGCCCCGGCAGGACAGTCGGCCCGGCAAACTGGCGGCGCGCTTCGCCTGCGTAATAACGCAGGAAATCCACGGCCTCGCGCACTTCCGAGATGGCGGCGTCGAGCGTCTTGCCGGCTTCGCGCACGAGCACGCCCATGAGGCGGGCGCGGTCGCGCTCCATGAGGTCGGCGGCCTTCTCCAGGAGCGCCGCGCGCGCGGGGCCGCCGCGGCGATCCCAGGCGTGCATGGCCCTGCTCGCGCTCGCGATTGCGCGCTCGACCTGATCGGGCGTCGCGTCGAGCACGGTGCCGATGCGACGCCGACGATCGTGTGGGCAGAGCACGAGGCGCGCTGCATCGCCGCCGCGAATGACTTCGCCATCGATGATCGGGCCGGCCGTGAAATCGACCGCGATCGCACTGTCGATCTCGCCGAGCAGGCGCGCGCGCGTTGCCGGCTCGGCGATCGCAACACCTGCGCTGTTGCGACGCCCCCATCCGAGGATCGCGGCCGGCAGCGGGATGCGCAGGTTCTCTTCGAGCTTGCCTTCCTGCCAGAGTTTCTCCGTCGCCTCGACGGGATCGCGCACGATCTCGGCGGCCGGCATGTCGTCGTCCGCAAGGCGATTGACGAACGAGGTATTGGCGCCGTTTTCCAGAAGACGCCGCACCAGATACGCCAGCAGGTCCTCGTGCGCGCCGACGGGCGCGTAGATGCGGCAGCGGCGCGCGAGGCCGGACTTGCTCACGACCTCCTCGTAGAGCGCCTCGCCCATACCGTGCAGACGCTGCATCTCAAAGTTCAGAGAACCGCCGGCGACATGCGCGGCCGCGATCGTGTGCGCGTTGTGGGTCGCAAGCTGCGGATAGAAGGTGTGCGTATCGCTCAGCAGGAAACGCATGCACGCGAGATAGGAAACATCGGTGTGCATCTTCGCGGTGAAGACGGGATAGCCGGGAAGCCCGCGCTCCTGGGCGAGCTTGATCTCGCTGTCCCAGTATGCGCCCTTGACGAGCCGCACCGGCATCATGCGCCGCGTCGTCTCGCCGAGACGTTTCAGCCAGCGCAGCATCGGGATCGCGCGCTTGCCATAGGCCTGCACGACAATGCCGAGCCCGGGCCAGCCGGCAAGCTCCGGCGCCTGCATGAGACGTTCGAACAGCATGAGCATCGGATCGAGGCGGTCCTGCTCCTCCGCATCGATGGTGATGCCGAGCCCGCGCGCGCGAGCGAGCCGCACAAGCCCCAGAAGATCCGGCAGAAGCTCGACCTCGAGACGCGCTTCCTTGCCCGGCTCGAAGCGCGGATGGAGCGCCGAAAGCTTGATCGAGATGCTCGGGCGGCGCATGAGCGTCTCGATATTCTCGACACCCGGCGCGCCGGCCGCCTTGCCGACAGCCTCGATGGCGCTCGCGTAGCGCTCATGATAGCGGGCGGCATCTCTCTCGGTGCGCGCCGCCTCTCCGAGCATGTCGTAGGAGAGTGTGTAGCCCTGCTTCTCGTAGTCCCAGGCATTCGAAAGCGCGTTCTCGATCGAGCGGCCGAGCACGAACTGATCGCCGAGAATGCGCACTGCCTGCCGCATGGCCTGCCGGATGACGGGCTCGCCCGACCGCGCGACGAGGCGTTTCAGCACGGCACCGGGGCCCGATCCGGCTGAGCGCCCGAGACGAACGATGCGCCCGGTCAGCATGAGGCCGAATGTCGAGGCATTGACGAGCAGCGATTCCGAATGGCCGAGATGGCGCTCCCAGTCGCCGCTGCCGATACGCTCGTCGATGAGTGCGTCGGCCGTATCGGCGTCGGGAATGCGCAGCAAGGCCTCGGCGAGGCAGAGCAGCGTGACGCCCTCTTCGGAAGTCAGGCCATACTCGTGCATGAAGGCATCGATGCCGCCATGCTTTGCACGACCGGCGCGCGCAACATTCACGAGGCGCTCCGCGAGCGGGGCAATGCGCTGGCGCTCGTCGCTCGTGTAGACCGCGCGCTCGACGAGGCCGCCAACGAGGCGCGCTTCATCGCGAAGATGGAATTCGGAAATCTCGTCGCGCGGTATGGTCGTCTCGCGGGCGCCGCTTGCCGCCATCGCACTCTCCTCCACGCCTGAAGCCGAGGATGTCCATCAGCAGGCTCGGACACGAATCACATCATGACCAGCCTCATTTTCCGCTGATTGAGCACAAAGTACGGACGGCGGCAAACGGGGGTGCTGCCCTCTCCCCCAGCTTCCAGTGACGCGCGACGCAGCGCTACTGCGGGGGCCTGAAGGCGAACTCGATATACTCCCAGCCGTCGGTATACATGTCCTGCGGCAGGTTGTAGGGCGCGCACTCGATCATGGCGCGCACGGTGCTGTCGGCAGCGAGTGCGAAGAGCGGCGAGCCATCCGAGTTCGTGACTTTCGGCGCGCCGATGATCGTACCGTCGCGGTTGAGGCGCACCTGGACCTTGACGACGAGGCGTTCAACCCCCGAAACGCCGGCCATGACGTTCCAGCAGCGACCGACCGCCTCGCCGAGCAGCTTCGCGAGCCAGCCTCTCTGACTTGCCGAGAGCACTGAATCCTGTCCCTCCCGCGCGCCGAGCACCGGCCCCTTGGCCTGCGTGTCCGTACTTGGCTGTGATGCGGCGGGTGCCTGCGCGCGCGGATCGGGCGATTTATCGAGCAAGGCCGCCAAGCGATCGGCGTCGAACTTCGCCTTGGCCTTCTCGTCGGCGATGCGCTTCTGGCGTGCCGCCTCGCGGCGCTTCTCTTCCTGCTTGCGCTTGAGATCGGCCTGACGCTTCTCCTCCGCCTTCCGCTTGGCCTCGGCCTCTGCCTTGGCTTTTGCCTCGGCTTCCGCCTTCGCTTTTGCTTCGGCTTCAGCTTGCGCCTTGGCCTTGGCGTCGGCTTCAGCGCGTGCCTTGGCTTCCGCTTCGGCCTTGGCTTGCGCCTGGCGCTTGGCCTCATCCGCTTGCTGGAGCGCGAGATCAGCGAGTTTCTGCTCGAGAGCCGCGCGGTCCGGCTCCGGCGTTGGAGCTGGCGCGGGTGGCGGCGGCGGTGGGGGAGCTTCAGCCGGCTTCTGCTGCGGAGGCTCGGGTGCGGGCGGCTCGGGAGTCGGCGGCGGCGGAGGGGGCGGCGGCGGCGCGACGGGCGGGCGCGGACGCGCCGATTCCTTGGGTGTCGCCTCGACCTCGGTGCTGTCCTTGGCGCGGGCTTCCTTGAGCGTCGCCCGGCGGCTCCCGCGCGTGAGGCGCGTCAGATCCTCCGGCGAGATCATCTCGACGGCGACCGGCTCGACCTCCGGAATTTTCAGCTCGGGCGTCGACTGAATGGACACAACTGTCCAGCCGAGCAGAGTCGCGTGCAGCACCACCGAGACGAGAAGCCCCAAGTACACGCCTTCAGCCCCCGCCCTCCACCTCCGTTACGAGGGAGATCTTCCGAAAGCCGGCATCGCGGATGCGGCCCATCACGCGCGCGATGTCGCCGTAGCTGACCGCCTTGTCGCCGCGCACGAATACCGGCTCGTCGGCGCCGCCCCGGTTCTCCGCAATGGATTTGAGGCGCGTCCCGATCTCGTCGAGCCGCATTGTCGTCTTCTCCTCCTGGCCGAGGAAGACCTCGCCGCGGGAGTTCACGGACACGACGATCGGCTCCTTGTTCGCCTCGAGCTGCTTGCCCTTGGCCTGCGGCAGCTCCAGCGGCACGCCGACCGTCAGCAGGGGCGCCGCCACCATGAATATGATGAGCAGCACCAGCATGACGTCGACGAACGGCGTGACGTTGATCTCGCTCATCGGCGCATGGCGCCGCGCCCGGCCGCGCCGTCCGGCCTTGCCTGAGCTGCCGGTATTCAGGCTGGCACCCATGCTGCTCTGCTCCCCGCTCGACGGCGTCTCAGGTTCGAGTGTCGATCTGACGCGAGACGATCGCCGCGAACTCGTCGGCAAAGGCCTCGAGGCGCTGCGCGAGCCGTGCCGAATCCGCCGAGAACTTATTATACGCCATCACCGCCGGAATTGCGGCCAGAAGGCCGAGCGCCGTCGCAAAGAGCGCCTCGGCAATACCGGGCGCGACAACGGCGAGGCTCGTGTTCTTGGATGCGGCAATGGCCTGGAAGCTCGACATGATACCCCAGACCGTGCCGAAGAGGCCGATGAAGGGGGCCGTCGAGCCGACCGTCGCGAGAAAGAGAAGGCGTCGGTCGAGCCGCTCCATCTCGCGGCTGATGGTGACGTCCATGACCTTCTCGACGCGCAGTTGTATGCCGCCGAGTGCGCGGATGTTGCCTTCGACGGAGCGCTTCCACTCGCGCATGGCGGCAACGAACAGCGCGGCCATGGATTGCGTGCGGTCGCGCGCGAGGCCCGCATAGAGCTCCTCGAGACTCTGACCGGACCAGAAGAGCTGCTCGAAGCGATCGGCCTCACGCCGCGCGCGGCGGAACGTGAAGACCTTCTCGATGATGATTGCCCAGGACCAAACGGAGGCGAGCAGAAGCCCGACCATGACGATCTGGACGACGATGTGCGCTGACATGAACAGTTCGAGGAACGACGTCCCCGTGACGTGCCCGGCCGCGCCGATCTTGTCCTTGAGGATATCCGTCGGGTTCATGCTTTGCTCGCTGGCGCGGGATAACTTGGATCGAGGCAGGCGCGACGACCGGCAGCGCCCATACGGTATTGGCCCTCGGGTCTGCAGTTGCGCTGCAAACCGGTCGGGCTGACCTCAATTCAACGGACCTGCCTGTCCCTCAAGCCCGCTTCTTACGCTCCATTGTGACTAAACTACGATCGAGTGTGATGATCGAGAAATTCGCCGCGCCAAGCCACTAGACTGTGAGCGAATTTCTCGATCTGAATCACACTCGCAAGATTATGCATCCTAGTGCCCTTCACATGCCGAAGTTCGCGACGACGACCGCGGAAAGCTTTGGCGAACTTCGGCATTTGGGCACTAGATGCCCGGATTCGGCCGCATGTGTCCATGTGCCGCCGGGTCTCATGAACCGCAAACACATGGGGCGCGGGCGAGAAAAAACGCCGCAACTGTTCAGTTGCCGGAAAGTCCGGCACGCAGGCGCTGGCTCAGCCGTTGCGGCTTACCCGAGACGGAGACGAGCACGACGAGAACGTCTGCCTCGAACAGCACCGTCTCGCCGCGCATCACGCGTTGTGTGAGCCGCAGTGCCGCCCCCTTGACCTCCGCCACTCGGGTCTCGACTTCGAGCACGTCGTCGATACGCGCGGGCTTGAGATATTCGAGATGCATCCGCCGCACGACGAACGCGGAGGGCTCCGCGCCGTCGCCGCCTTCGATCAGGGTGCGATGCTCATTGCCGACGAGCCGCA
>JAEWIJ010000145.1 GCA_023387235.1 Pseudomonadota bacterium | reverse complement strand
GCGGCAGCCAATCCCGCTTCGGCCGCCTGTTCGGCCGCGCCGCATCCGCCTGAGGAATGCCCGATGCGTCTTTCTTCCAGCCTCGATGAGCTGAAGCCGGACTACGATGCGGTCGTCGTCGGCTCGGGCTATGGGGCCGGCGTCGCCGCATCGCGCCTCGCACGCATCGGCCTCAAGGTTGCGGTGCTGGAGCGCGGCCGCGAGTTCGCGCTCGGCACATTTCCCGACACCATGGAGGAGGCGACAGCCGAGCTGCAGTACACGCGCGGCGATCGCCGCATCGGGCCGCGCCTCGGCCTCTACGATCTCCACCTCGGACGCGACATGCACGTGCTCACGGGCTGCGGGCTCGGCGGCACGTCGCTGATCAATGCGAATGTCTCGCTGCCGCCCGATCCGCGCGTGTGGGAAGATCCGCGCTGGCCGCCGGCGCTGCTCGCCGAGGATACGCTCGAGGAGGGTTTCCGCCGCGCGACGCGCATGCTGCGGCCCGTGCCCTACCCGGACACCGTGCCTCTCGACAAGCGTGCGCGCCTGCAATCGGCAGCCGAGGCCCTCGGCACGGGGATGTCGACACCGCCGATCAATGTCACGTTCGCGCAGAGCGTCAATGAAGCCGGCGTCGAGCAGCCGGCGTGCACGCTCTGCGGCGACTGCTGCTCGGGCTGCAATGTCGGCGCCAAGAATACCGTGCAGATGACTTACCTGCCCGATGCCGTGCGTCATGGCGCGCAGATTTTCACCGAAGCGACCGTCAGTCACGTGCGCAAGGAAGGTGACGGCTGGCGTGTCTTCTTCACGCCGACGCGCAATCGCCGCGACCGGTTCGGACAGCCGGAGCGATCGGTGGCAGCGGGCATCGTGGTGCTCGGCGCCGGTGCGCTCGGCTCGACGGAGATTCTCCTGCGCTCGCGCCAGGAGGGCCTCGCTGTTTCGGACAAGCTGGGCGATGGCTTTACCGGCAACGGCGACGTGCTGGCCTTCGCCTACAACGGTGATCAGCCGGCGAACGCCGTCGGCATCGGCCATCCGCCGCGCTCGGGGGCCGCGCCGCCGGGACCGTGTATTACCGGCGCGATCGATCTTCGCGCCTCACGCCGGCTCGAGGAGGGCATGATCATCGAGGAGGGCGTGCTGCCCTCGGGCCTCGCCGAGATCTTGCCGACGACGTTCTCTGTCGCCGCGCGCCTTTTCGGCAAAGATACGGACTCGGGACTCATCGATACGGTGCAGGAGGAGGCGCGGCGTCTCGACAGCGCACTTCTCGGCGCGTGGCGTGGCGCGATGCACAACACGCAGACATTCCTCGTCATGGCGCACGACGACGGCAAGGGCCGCATCGTCATGCAGGGCGACGACATTCAGGTCGACTGGTCGGGCGCCGCGGGGCAGCGCGTCTTCAAGGATATCGAGGCCAATCTGATCAAGGCCGCCGGCGCGAACGGCGCCACGTACATCCGCAATCCCATCCAGAACACGTTCCTCGGCAAGAACCTCATCACCGTCCACCCGCTCGGCGGCTGCGGCATCGGTCTGGATCGCACGCAGGGCGTGGTCGATGACACCGCCCGCGTGTTCGATGCGGCGTCGCCCGATCCGCAGGCCGTGCACCGGGGCCTCTACGTCTGCGACGGCTCGATCATTCCGCGGCCGCTCGGCGTGAATCCGCTGCTGACGATCACGGCGCTCTCCGAGCGCGCCATGATCCATCTTGCGCGCGATCTCGGCCGTGCGCTCACCGATGCGCCGATCGCCAATGCGTCCGTCATCTCGCTCCGGCCGGCGCCGGACGCTCGCCGACCGGTCGGCGTGACGTTCACCGAGCGGATGCACGGCCACTTCGCGGACAACGACAAGGGCGACTACGACGCCGCGGCCAAGGCCGGCGAGCTGATCGACCAGAGCTTCGCCTTCACGGTCACGGTCCTCATCGACGACATCGATGCCTTTCTCCGTGATCCCGCGCATGCCGGCACGCTCACGGGGACGGTCGACGCCAAGCATCTCTCGCCGGAGCCGCTCGACATCTCGGAGGGCCGCTTTGCGCTCATGCGGCGCGACGAGCACAGTGTCGAGACACGCCGCTTCGAATACGACATGCTGCTCACGGCGCGCGACGGCCGCCACTTCCGATTTTCCGGCCACAAGGTCGTGCACAACGATCGTCTGCCGGGTGATCTCGTCCGCGATACGACGACCCTCTTCATCACGCTCACCGATGGCGACGGGAGCCGTCCCGGCGGACGCCAGCGTTTCGGCGTGCTCCGCATTGCCTTCAGCGATTTCACCAAGCAGATACGGACGCTGCGCGGTGTCGGGGGCAACGGCACGGCCGAGCGCGCGGCGGCGGTCGCCAAGTTCGGCACGCTGTTCGCGAGCCAGCTCTATGACATCTACGGCGGGATATTCGCGCCGCTCAAGCGCTTCGACGCAGGGCGTGTCCGTAAGAAGCGCGACCTGCGCGTCGGCGAGCCTGAGGTGCACGCCTTCACGACAAAGGACGGCAAGCGTCTCCGCCTGATCCGCTACAAGGGTGGCAAGAAGGGGCCGGTGCTGTTCACGCACGGTCTCGGCGTGTCGAGCCTCATCTTCACGATCGATACCATCGACACGAACCTCGTCGAGTATCTCGTGTCGGCCGGCTACGACTGCTGGCTGCTCGATTACCGTGCCTCGATCGACCTTCCCTATGCGCGAGACCTCTGGACAGCCGACGACTGCGCGCGCGAGGATTATCAGCCCGCCGTCGACCTGATCCTCAAGGCGACCGGCGCGAAGAGCGTTCAGGTGATGGCGCACTGCTTCGGCGCGACGACCTTCACCATGGCCATGCTTGGCGGGCATCTCACGGGCGTGCGCTCGGCGGTCATCTCGCAGATATCGACGGACGTGATCGTGCCGTACTTCCCGCAGCGGCTGCTCGCGCAGCTCCGCGCGCCGTCATTGTTCACGGCCATGGGCCTCGATCATGTCAATGCGCGCGCCATGACGGATGACAAGATCGCGGGGCGTGTCGCTGACGCGATGATCCGCGTGTTCGTGCCTTTCCGCCGCGAGGAGCGCTCGCGCAGCGCGACGTCGAACCGGATCACGGCACTCTACGGCCAGCTCTATGAGACGTCGCAGCTCAACAATCTCACTTTCGAGATGGCGCTGCCGGAGATGTTTGGCGAAGCGAATATCGATGCCTTCAAGCAGCTCGCGCTGATCGCGCGTCATCAGACAATCCTCGATGCCGCGGGCGGCGACACGTACCTGCCGCATCTGGAGCGGCTTGCCATTCCCATTGCGTTCATTCACGGCGCGCTCAACCGCTGCTTCCTGCCCGAGAGCACGGAGCGCACGGTTGCGCGGCTCGCGGCGAAGAACGGCCCGGGTCTCTACACGCGCCACGTCATCGAGGGTTATGGCCACATCGACTGCATTTTCGGCAAGAGCGCCGCGAGCGACGTCTATCCGCACATTCTCGTGCATCTCGAGAAGACGGCGGAGGGTTAACAGCGCTGTGCGAAGCGCGCCTTCTTCCCCTTCTCCCCGTAAGGACGGGAACCGTTGCATAATTCGGCGGTGATTCGTGGATGATGCGGGGTTGGGGATGGCAACGAAGCGGACTGGTCAGCTGAGCTTTGCCGAAGCGTTGATGGCGGATGGGC
>JAEWIJ010000123.1 GCA_023387235.1 Pseudomonadota bacterium | reverse complement strand
CTCATCACAACCCGCAGCCGAGCACCAAAGCCAAGACATCCCTTATCGCAACGGTCCCCGTAAGAACGGGGAGAAGGGACGATGTTAGCGACTACGCGATCGTCATCGTGCCCTCATCCTAACCTTCTCCCCGTCAGAACGGGGAGAAGGGACGATGTCGAGCGCCGCCTAGTTGTTCAGTCCCGGAAAGAAGTGGCTTGGATTGACGTTGAAGCGGTTCGGCTCTTCTGTCCAGCATTTGCAGATGTGCTCGAACGGGGTGAGCCCGTTGAGGGTCTTGAGGCGCTTTGCGAAGTTGTAGGCATTGACGAAGGCCGCGAGGTGAGCGCGAAGCTGCTCGTGGCCTTCGTAGTAGTAGCGCCTGACGGTTGCCTCCTTGAGCGTGCGGTTCATGCGTTCGACCTGGCCGTTGGTCCAAGGGTGGTTCGGCTTGGTCAGCCGGTGCTCGATGCCACTTTCCCGGCAGATGCGATCGAACATGTGGACACTGCATTGCGCAGTTGGCCCGTCACGATGCTGGGGCATGTGACAGAACTGGACGCCGTTGTCGGTGAGGATGGTGTGCACCTTGTAGGGCACCGCTTTGAGCAACCGCCGCAGGAACTCCGAGGCGTTGGACCTTGTCGCCCTATCGTGCAGCTCGACGAAGGCGAACTTGGAAGCTCGGTCGATGGCAACGAACATGAAGAGCTTGCCTTCCTCGGTTCGGAGTTCGGCCATGTCGATGTGGAAGTAGCCGATTGGATAGGCTTTGAACTTCTTTCTGGTCTTCTCCCCTTCGACGCTCGGCAGACGCGAGATGTCGTGGCGCTGGAACAAGCGATGCAGCGATGATCGCGTCAGATGCGGAATGCTTGCCTGCAGGGCGTAGAGGCAGTCGTCGAGGGGCAGGAGGGTGTGCTTGCGGAAAGCGACGCACAGGGCTTCCTGCTCAGCCGAGAGCACGGTCGAGCGCGCGTCCTGCGGCCCCATCGGCCTATCCTCGACGGACTGCCGTCGACGCCACTTCATGACCGTCTTGGGATTGAGGTCGTACTTCTCGGCGAGCTCCGCGATCGTAGCCTTCGATCGCTGTATTGCCGCTCGGACGGCGTGCGTGGTCTTGGCGCTGCCGTGAAGTATCTGTCCCATAGCCCCTCCCGGAATGATGCGGAATCACTTACGCTGATTCCACCTCTCTCCGGGACTGCACAGCTAGCCGATCACCACATCGCCGGCCTTCCGTTCGCGAATGCGCCAGACGGTCTGCGGCGCGCCATGGTCGACGCGGGTCACGAGATCGATGGTCAGGAAGCGATTGTGCACCATGGCAAGGCCTTCGATGAGGCCGTTCCAGGCATCCATCACGCCTGGTGAGGGATCGGCGATGCCGCGCATGAGACGCCATCCCGTCCGCGAGAGCAGCACGTCATTGCCGTCGCGGGATACGGTCGCGCTGTCGCCCTCGCCCTCCGCGATCCACGCCAGGAGCCGCGCCAGAGCCTCCGCGTCGTCGCCCTCGATGCCGGCGGCACCCGCGATGTCCTTATAAGATTGCGCGCCGATCAGGCGGCCCGTGAGATGTCCGAGATGCGCGCCCTCCGTCTCGCCGAAGAGCTCCATGAGCCGCGGCAGGCCGGAGCGCACGTATTCCATCGCATAGTTGCGATAGGCACGGGCTAGGCGTTCCGGTGACCAATCGCCTGCCGGCAAGCGCGGCGCAGCATCCGGATCGAAGGGTGGCGGCATTTCACCTGGGCGAAAGACCAGACGGTCGTCCGGCGCAAGATCGTGGTCGTACTCCTTGAAGTAGCCGGCGAGCCCGTGCTGGCCATCGACGGTCTGGGCCGTACACACGAACCCAAGGCGCGGGTTCTTGAGCGAGACGCCATTCTGCGCGTACCAGCCCGTGAGGAAGCCGCGTGAGACTTCGCTCGGCACGCCGCAGATGGCCGGGCCCATGTAGATCCAGCGCGGCGGCACGAAACGCACCCAGGCCTTGCGGTCGCTCTCCTTCATGAACTCGACGTCGACGCCGCCGATGCTGTTCGAGAGATAGTGATAGGCCGCGCAGGCGACGGCGTGCGGCATTCCGGTGAGACCCAGCTTCTCGAAGCTCGAGAGGAACTTCTCGTGATGTTGGTGGCGGAAGACGGCGTGCATCCAGCGCGCGGCGTCACCGCTGCCGCGGCGACTCACGAGCGTCAGAATGAGGCCGGTGAAGTAGGCGTGATAGAGATCGGCGACGGCGCGCGGCGCCCGTTCGGCGGGCGGGGTGCCGCGAACGAGGCCTGCTGCGGAAGATGGTTCGGCCATGGCGCGCCTCTGCTCAACGCCCGTTGGCTTTCCGCCATGTGGCGAACTCGGCCTTGGTCTCCGCATTGCCCGGATAGAGGCCGAAGATGCCGCGGCCTTCGCGCACCTTCTCCATGACGAAGTCCTCATAGGCGGTCATCTCGTGACCTTCCTCGGCGATCTCGTTGGCGAGATGCGCAGGGATCACCACCACGCCCTCGCCGTCGCCGACCATGATATCGCCCGGAAAGACCGGCGCATCGCCGCACCCGATCGGCACATTGATGTCGACGGCGCGCTGGCGCGTGAGGTTGGTCGGCGGCGCCGGACGGTTCTGGTAGACGGGGAATTCCATCTCCGCGATCTCGGGGCAATCGCGAAAGCCGCCGTCCGTGACGATGCCGGCAGCGCCGCGCACCATGAGCCGCGTGATCAGGATGCCGCCGGCGGAGGCCGCTTTGGCATCCTTGCGGCTGTCGATCACCAGCACGTGACCGGGCGGACAGTCCTCGATGGTGCGCCGCTGCGGATGCGAGCGATCCTCGAAGACGCCGATGTGGTCGAGGTCCTCGCGCGCCGGGATGTAGCGCAGCGTATAGGCCTCGCCGACCATCTGCGGCGCCTTGGTGCCGACCGGGCGGACATCCTGGATGAACTGGTTGCGCAGGTTTCGCTTGAAGAGCGCCGTCGTGATCGTGGCGACGCTGATCTTCTTGAGCTTCTCGCGGTTCTCGGGCGTGAGCGGCGTGCTCATTGCGGCGTTCCTCATTTGTTTGTTGTTGCAGCGAACGAAACATACAGCGGGCGCCCCGACGATTGCGATGGAAACCTCTCAGCAGCACCGCGCCGGTAAATGCCGACACCTCTTCATGAGTGCGCGACTGCGCGCCGGCCGTTAGGCCGTAAATACGCCGACATCTCTTCATGAGCGCGCGACTGCGCGCCGGCCGTTAGGCCGTAAATACTAAGCATAGCGCGCGACACGGGCCCTGAGGCTGTCGAGGATGGGGCCGAAGTCCGATTCCTCACGTGATTCAGGGTAAAGAGCCCCGACAGGCACCGCGAATTTGCGGGCGCGCGCGACGAGTTTCAGTCGACCGCGCGACAGATGGCCCCGCACGAGCCGATGGGGCAGGTAGCCCGCACCTTCGTTGTTGAGCAGGTAGTCGACGGCCATGGGACCGATGTCGAGCGTGAGTCGCGCGCCCGAGCGTTTTGGGAACGCCACGGCGTGGTCCTCGCGGAAATCAGGCCCCCAATCCACAAGAATGTAGTCGTCCATGCGCCGCCGCACGTCGCCGCGTCCTGCGGAGACGAGCACGAGTTCCTCCTCGAAGAGATGCTCGATGAGAAGTCCCGGCGACTGCAGCGGCTGATAGACGACGGCAACATCGAGCGTGCCGTCGAGCAGACGCTGCGTGAGCATCGGTCCGGTGTCGGTGACGGCCGTGAGGGCGAGCTCGGGATAGGCGGCCTTGAGGTTCGCGATCCACGAGATCAGCAGTCCGTGCCAGAGCGTCGCCTCGGCGCCGACGGCGAGATGCTGGTCGTGCTGGCCCGAAAAACCCACATCCAATTGGGCTTGTTGCCATACGCGGACCATCGCGAGCGCGTGCTTCTGGAACTGCTCGCCGGCCGGCGTGATCTGCGCGCCGACCTTCGAGCGCTCGAAGAGCTGGCGGCCGAGCAGCGACTCGAGATTGCGCACGCGTGATGAAACCGTCGACTGCGTGATGTTCATGCGCCGCGCGGCTTCGATGAAACTGCCCGTCTCCGCGATCATCAGGAACGTGCGTGCAAGCGCGATGTCCATGTGCGTGCTCTCGCTCAAGTGATGACGCTAAGCACGATGTATCGAAAGAATCGATAGATGACAGCGAAATTTTGCGTTTGCGGTGGCTACGGATTGCACACATTAGATGATGCATCGGCACCACACTACAAATGAATAGCAGGAAAGGACCCTTGCAATGGCAATGAGAGCGAAGAAGGTCGCGGCGAAGAAAGTCGCCACGAAGAGCGCAAAAAAGAAGACCGCTGCGAAGAAGGTAGCCAAGAAAGCCGCGAAGAAGCCGGCGAAGAAGGCCGCCAAGAAGCGGAAGGTCGGCGTGAAGCGTGCGAAGAAAGCCGCAAAGCGGTAAGAGTGTCTCCGTTGTCCTGAGCAACGGAGAATGACTGAATGCCATCGAGGTTCGTCTCGATGTCTGGCGCGGCAGCGCTGCTCATGAGTAGTATCGCTGCCGATGCCGCCAGCATCACCAATCGCGACACCAAGGACGTCAGGGTCACGATCTCCGAAGGAGAGACCACGACCGAGCATACGATCCGGCCATCGGAGGTGCTCGATAAGGTCTGCATGAGCGGATGCAGCATCCGGCTCGAGAGCAGCGAAGAAGACGAGTACGAGGTCGAGGCCGAGGATATCGTCGCCATCGAGGACGGCTTCCTCTACTACGACGGGCCGGACGATCCGAACCGGCCGGGCGGGAGCACGATCCCGCCGTCAGCGCCACCCTCAGCGCCGAAGCAGTAGCAAGAAATATTTGCAATCCTAAAGGCTTACGCCGCTGTCCTGCGGCGTGCGGCGGGCGTTCTGGCGCGCGTTCAGCAGGCTCCCCGGCGAGGGCACGGTACGCTCGTATATATATGAGTGCGGACTGGCCGGCATTCGACCGCGCAACGCAGTGTCTTCACGCTCTAAGCCGTCAGACCCTCGCCGACGTGCGCGCCCGCGCCGCAGCATAGAGAGCGACCGCCGCGGCATTCGATACATTGAGCGAAGCGAAGCTTCCTGCAGCAGGCACGCGCGCGAGCAGGTCGCAGCTCTCTCGTGTGAGGCGGCGCAGCCCTCTGCCTTCGGCGCCGAGCACAAGAGCTGTCGCGCCGCCGAAGTCTGCGCCGTCGATCGTGATCTCGCCGTCGCCATCGAGGCCGATCCGGCGCACGCCGAGTTCACCAAGTTCCTCGAGGGCGCGCGCGAGGTTCCCGACGAGCGCGACGGGGACTACTTCGAGACCGCCGGAGGCCGCCTTGGCGAGTGCGCCCGAAAGCGGCGGGCTATGCCGTCGCGTCGTGATGAGACCCCCGGCACCGAGCACGGCCGCCGAGCGCAGGATCGCTCCGACATTGTGCGGGTCCGTGACCTGATCGAGCACGATCAGCGGTCCTTTGTCCGTCGAGGTGGCGGCAAGCTCTTCGAGCGTCGGCTCGGGAAGGTCCGCCGTCTCGAGGAGTGCACCCTGGTGGACTGTATCGGCGCCGAGCTGGCGGTCGAGGTCGCGCGGCGAAACGCGCTGTGCTCGTGCCTTGCGTGCGGCGATGGCGGGACCGAGCCGGTGCTCGGCATTGTCGGTTAACAGCAGCCGGCTGATCTCGCGCGCCGGATTGGCGAGCGCCGCGGCGACGGCGTGGATGCCGTAGAGGCGCACGGGGCCATCGTCGCCGGCGCCGGCCGAGCGGGTCGGATGGCCGCTCGCATGACGGGGTTTGTTGCGATTCATGCGGGGAAAGACCTGCCGTGCCCTTGGTCGTGACGCGAATCAGCGTCGCGCGCAGGGCAAGTGCCAAATTCGAACGGTTCGGCGCCTCTCAGGCTGTGAGCTTTTCCACAGAGGCGCGCGTCATAGCCCCCTGAAAACAGCCTGTTTATGCATCCTCCTGTGGAGAACGAAGCAGGATGAATGGCTGTCAATCCGATTTCTCCGATTCACCAATTTTGCGTCCGGCTGTCGCCACAAAACAACGGTTAAGTGCACTTGTTCGCCGAGACGGTTCTCAGTCAAGCGTAAGCGAGCCGGAAGGAGCATGGGTGTGAGTGAGTTCAAGTCCGCGTCTCAGTCCCGCGTAGCGCCTGGCTCGGTGATTTTCAATCGTAGCGTTGCGTCAGGGCAGTCCAGTCAGGTCAGCGTTTCCGACCGCGTAGAGAAGCTGCCCCAAAGTTCGAGTGCGAGTTCGCGTTCTGTAGCGTCGCGTCGTGTTGCGTCGAAGTCTGCGTCTCAGTTGCGTACCCACCTGCCCACGGCCACCGCCCCTGGTCGGCCGATCACCCCGAAGAGCGTCATCAGTACCGCGCTCCTCAAGGCAAGGCGAGTCGCACGTGTCGAGCTTTTTGCCGGTATTGCGTCGCGGCTCGCCGCCTTGAGGGTGCCGTCAGTAAGTGAGTTGCGTCCCGTAGCGTTGCGTCAGCGTTCCCGACTTCTGTCCTAGTATTCTCACCTGTCGGCCTTGTATCGCGTCGGTCCCGCAGGGTTCTGTCCGGGAAGGATGTACAATCGTGTCCACGCGTCCTCGTGTCGCCGATCTGAAGCCGAGCTCCATTACGCGTTCCGAGTGGCGTCCGATCGGTGAGGTTTTTCTTGCCGTGATGTCGAGCGTCGAGTTGAAGCGCGAAGAGACGGGTTTGCCCCCTCCGCTGCGTTCTGCCCCCAACTGAATTCGTTTTGGAGCCTGTCCTCCCCCCAATGGCTCCAAAATACCGGCGAGCGCGCTGGAGCGCGGATCCTGCGGTCCATGAACGCGGCGCTTATCAAGGTTGTGCGTTACGTCGCACGGCTCTGGTGTGCTCGCCGGCCTCTTATCGATTGTCCACAGCCCGCGTAACCCAGGGCAGCAACAAGTAAGCGCCCACAGCGTTGGGCTTGTCAGTAACCGGCCCGGAAACGAGGCCACCTGCTTACGGAGGCAACTGCCATGACGATGAGCATCGCAACGTCGGACCTTTCCGCCCGCGCCCCGCGCAGCGTGAACCCTGCGCACTGGCACCAGTCGGTCGGCTATGCGCGGCAGGCCTGCGCCCGCGTCTTCCGCGATGGCGGCAACCCGGCCGATGCCGTCGCGGCGTTCGGCGTGAAAGCCGAGGGCGCGCTCGATTGGGGCCGTGCCGTCGAAATGATCGCCGATGCGCTGTGCGCGCGTCCGATGCAGCGGGTCGCCTGAGGCGACGACCGTCTCAGTGGATGGGGGCCTACTGCTTGTGGCTCCCGTCCGCGCAGACTGTCGTACGGATTCCGCAGGCATTGGGTTGGCGCCCTTTGCTGCGGCACTCGGAAAGCGCGTGCTCGGTTGCCTGACCGAGCGTCGGCCGGACCGAGGCATAGGCGCCCCAATGCTGCTTGCCGCTGATGACGGCATTGTAGAAGCCGAGCGCGCCGCAGATCTTGTTCGCGACGCTCAGCACCTGGCATGGCGCGCCGGCATTCTTCCTGCACGCGGCCAGGGCCTCACGCTCGGCGATCTCGCGCGTCGGCCGGTTCCAGACGGTCGATGACGCGCCTTTCGAGAAATAGGCGAGCGCCCCCCAGACCGTCGGCAGGTTCGCGCGGCGCAGGATCGCAAGCTGCGCCACGGACACATCGCCCGACACCGGCTGCTTGATGTTCGTCTGCCATTGCCTGATGGCCTCGCGCGTCTGGTCGTTCATGCGGCCGTTCCGCGTGGCGATCTGGTAGTTGAGATTGTACAGGCGGTCCTGCACCTCGCGGATCACCGACTCGCTGGTCAGCGCCGATACGCTCTGCGACGGCTGCTGCTGGGGCGGCGTGCTCGCGGCAGGTGCCGGCGCGGGCTTGCTCGCGCTTTGAAGGTTCCGGATGCGGATGCGGGCGAGCGGCGCGAACAAGCCGTTCGGGAATTTGTCGAGATAGGCCTGGACCTCGGCGGGGTCGCGCGAGTCCTTCACGCTGTCCCAGAATGCCGTCTCCGCGGCCTCGGACGCCGGTTGCGCGACCGCAGGCGGCGCGAGTGCCGATCCGATGGCAATGCCGAGCCCGAGGATCAATGCGGACAGCGAAAATCGGATCATTCCCTTGGCTCCTGAAATCTGCGCCGGTCGAAAGCGACGCACGTCTAGCGGGGCAAATATGCAAAGGCGCATTTCCGGCCGTCCAGCAGGAATTATTCTCTCCACTGCACTAACTGGGCATGTGTTGCTTGTTTGCGCGATCGTGCCCGTACTGCCTTTTGCCGTGCAGGGCCGGCGCGGAGGCGGTCGCGGCGCCGCTTGCGCTTGCCTTCGTGGCCGGATACCGCTCAATCGAGCCGTGCCGAGCATCCCTTGTGGCTGCAATCCATCACGAGGCCCCCCATGTCGATTTCCAACCAATACCCGACGCTCGATTTCGACCTCGGCGAGACGGCCGACCAGCTCCGCGACACGGTCCGCTCGTTCACGGCCGACGAGATCGCGCCGATCGCGGCCGAGATCGACCGCACGGACCGCTTTCCGCGCGAGCTGTGGCCGCGCATGGGAGCGCTCGGTCTGCACGGCATCACCGTTGAAGAGGAGTTCGGCGGCTCCGGCCTCGGCTATCTCGAGCACGTCGTCGCCATGGAGGAGGTTTCGCGCGGCTCGGCGTCGGTCGGCCTCTCCTATGGCGCGCACTCGAACCTTTGCGTCAATCAGATCCGCCGCAACGGAACCGAGGCGCAGAAGCGCAAGTATCTCCCCAAGCTGATCTCGGGCGAGCATGTCGGCTCGCTGGCCATGAGCGAGGCGGGTGCCGGCTCGGATGTCGTTTCCATGCAGCTCCGCGCCGACAAGAAGGGCGATCGCTACATTCTCAACGGCACCAAGATGTGGATCACGAACTCGCCGGATGCGCAGGTGATCGTCGTCTACGCCAAGACCGATGCCTCAGCAGGCCCGCGTGGCATCACCGCTTTCCTCGTCGAGACGGATACGCCGGGTTTCAAGGTTGCGCAGAAGCTCGACAAGCTCGGCATGCGCGGCTCCTCGACGGGCGAGCTCGTGTTCGAGGATTGCGAGATCCCGGAGGAGGGCGTGCTCGGCGGGATCGGCCGCGGCGTCAACGTGCTCATGAGCGGCCTCGACTACGAGCGCGCGGTGCTCGCCGGCGGCCCGGTCGGTATCATGCAGGCAGCGCTCGACGTGGTGCTGCCCTACATCCACGAAAGGAAGCAGTTCGGCCAGTCGATCGGCACCTTCCAGCTCGTGCAGGGCAAGGTCGCCGACATGTACACCGAGATGAATGCGGCGCGCGCGTATGTCTATACCGTCGCCAAGGCCTGCGATCGCGGGCAGACGACGCGCAAGGACGCGGCCGGCGCCATTCTCTTCGCCGCCGAGCGTGCGACCAAGATTGCGCTCGATGCCATCCAGCTTCTCGGCGGCACGGGCTACATCAACGAGTCGCCGACCGGGCGCCTGCTCCGCGACGCCAAGCTCTACGAGATCGGTGCCGGTACCAGCGAGATCCGCCGGATGCTCATCGGCCGCGAGATCTTCAACGAGACGGCTTGAACAGCCCAATCATGCGTCTCGCCGTCGACAACCTCACCCTCTCACGCGGCAGCCGGCGGCTGATCGAGGGCTTGTC
>JAEWIJ010000066.1 GCA_023387235.1 Pseudomonadota bacterium | reverse complement strand
GGGCTGTAGCGGGCGCATCTCGTCGTGCCTTCGGCACGAGAGGGGCTGCCACCCCTTCAACCCCGCCCGGGGAGACTCCGGCCCCCCTCTTTTTATGGATTTGGAGCGCACCGCGGTCCCCTCTCCCCGCACGCGGGGAGAGGGGACCGCGGTGCGCTCCAATCCATTAAAAGAGGGGGGCCGGGGTCTCCCCGGGCGGGGTTGAAGGGGCGGCAGCCCCTCTCGTGCCGAAGGCACGACGAGCTGCACTCGCTACAGCCCCTTCAAAAACCCCGCAACCGCATCCGCTGCCGCTTCGAGGTTCTCGCGCCGGGTTGTACCTGAACCGCCGCGCGGACCGAAATCATGATCACCGTCGCGCGCCCACGCGATGCGGATGGCGGACGGCAACGTCAGCGCCTCGACCTCCGCGCGCGTCCCGAACGGATCGCGCTCGCCCTGCACAATGAGCGTCGGGCAGGTGAGTGTTTCGAGATGCGCAACACGCAGGCGCTCGGGCGTGTTGGGCGGATGGAACGGATAGCCGAGGCACACGAGCCCCGCGACCTCTCCCGATTTATGCAAATTGTCGGCGACGTGGCTCGCGACGCGCCCGCCCATGGACTTGCCGCCGATCGCGAGCTTTCCTGAAGCCTCCCTGGCGACCGCGCGCGCGGCTGAGATCATCTCGCCGTCGAGAGCTTCTGCTTTAGGAGGAGGTCTGCGCTTTCCGCCAGTGCGGCGCGCTGCCATGTAGGAAAATTCGAAGCGTGCGACACGCACCTCGCGCGCGGCCAGCATCTCGCTGATGCGCGCCATGAACGGGCTGTCCATGGGCGCACCGGCGCCGTGCGCGAGCAAGAGCGTCGCGCCTGCGTCACTCGGCCCAGTCCAGATCAGCTCGATCATCGACGCATCATCTCAAAAGCGCCTCAGGAATGGCGTTTGTGCCACGCACGCACAGCGTCGGTCACCATTTTACCGGCGCGTCATTGACCCATGCGGATCAGAGCGTCAAGATCGCGTGTGGCATCAAGTTGGGCTGCGGGATGCGGGCGATCTCCAGAACTGGAATTGCTGGCTGGGTGCTGATCATCCTGGCCGGCCTCATGCTGTGCACGTTTTCGGCTGATGCCTCGCCCGAAGAGAAGCGGCGCCTCGTGCTCGGGACCGCGACCACCTACGGCACGTTCGATCCCCACACGATCGACGATCCCGGCCAGAACCTCATCCGCCTGAACTTCTATGACAGCCTGACGCGGTGGAAGGGCTCGCCGCCACGGCTCGAGCTCTGGCTGGCGGCCCGCCACGAGGTCTCGCCCGACGGACAGGTCCACACATTCCACCTGCGGCCCGATGCGCGCTTCCACGACGGCAGCCCGGTCCGCGCTGCCGACGTCGTCTACTCCATCGAACGCCTGCTCGCCTTGAAGCAGGGCCCCTATCCGCTCTTTGCCGGCGTCATTGCGCCGGGCGGCGCGCGTGCCGTCGGCGAGAGCACGGTGGTTTTCAGCCTTGCTCAGCCGATGCTCGGCTTTGCGACGCTGCTTCCCGAACTGGCGATCGTCAATCGGGCGCTGGTTGCCGCCAACGAGAAGAACAACGACTGGGGCCAGGAATGGCTGCAGCGCAATAGCGCCGGCTCGGGCTCGTACGTTCCCTTCCGGCGCGATCGCGAAGGCGCCTTTATTGCCTCGCGAAACACCGAGCACTTCATTGCCGACTGGGGGCCGAACGCGATCGACGAGTTCGAGGTCTATCCGGTTGCCGATGCAGGCGAGCGGATCGCGGCGCTGATCAAGGGCGATCTCGGCGGTATTCTCGGGCATCTGGCCATCGACCAACTCACGCAGCTCCGCAGCACGCCAGGCTTCCAGGTTGTCGAGCAGCCGACCTTGCGCCTCGTGCGCGGCGTCCTGCACAACCGGCGCGCGCCGACGAGCAACATCGATTTCCGCCGGGCGCTGTCGCACGCCTTCGACTATGAAGGCCTGACCCAGGGCCTGCTGGCGGGGACCATGGCCCGCAACGGCTCGCCCCTCCCCGATCTTATCTGGGGCGACAGCAATCCGGCGCGCGGCTATCGCTTCGATCTCGTGCGGGCGCGCGAATATCTCGAGAAGGTTCCGGGCCCGATTCCCGAGATCACGATCGGCACCGTCGCCGGCCAGGTGCACGCCGAGATGGCCGCCGCAACCCTCAAGCAGGGCCTCGATCAGCTCGGGATCAAATCCCGCATCGTCGCGGAGCCGGCCGAGGCCATCTTCGCCCGCTCGCACGACGAGAAGCAGATGTTCGACGTGCTGTTCATGGCCGAGACGCGGCTGCCGCCCGATCCCGACCCCTGGATCGGCGCCCGCTTCGGCTGCAAGGTGGCCGGGCGGACGAACTACAGCTGGTACTGCAACGACGCCGTGGAGGCCCTCGTCGGCGAGGCCCGCCGCACCCCCGATCATGCCGTGCGCTGGCGGAACTACACCGCCGCGGCGACCCTGATCGAAGCCGATGCGGCGGAGCTCTGGATTGGCACAGCCGTACGCTCCGGCGTTTTCCGGAACGGGATCTCGGGGCTGCTCTTCAGCCCGCTCAACGAGGGCCTGGATCTGCGCTGGACCTCCATCGACAATCGTCCGGGTCAGTAGCGTCGGCAGGCGGATTTTGACCACGTCGCCCGGAATCCGGTTTGCAAGCTGTCCTGCCACACTTGAAGGGCTTGCCAACTCGGGCCATATGCGTTTAACGCATAGCTGAAAGACGAGACGAAAGCGTCCGGAAGGCAATCCCATGACAACTGCCCGCCACGCCAAAGTGATCATCCTTGGCTCCGGCCCCGCCGGCTACACAGCTGCGATCTATGCTGCCCGCGCTATGCTCAAGCCGTTGATGATTCAAGGTAATCAGCCGGGCGGCCAGCTCACGATTACGACCGACGTCGAGAACTACCCCGGCTTCGCCAAGGTCATTCAGGGCCCCTGGCTCATGGAGGAGATGCGGGAGCAGGCGGAGCATGTCGGCACCGAGGTGGTCATGGACCACGTCGTCAAGGTGACACTGAACAAGCGTCCGTTCCTCCTCGAGTGCGATTCCGGCGACAACTACACCTGTGACGCCCTCATCATCTGCACAGGGGCACAGGCGCGCTGGATCGGCCTGCCGAGCGAGAGCGCCTTCCAGGGCCATGGCGTGTCGGCCTGCGCGACCTGCGACGGGTTCTTCTACCGCGACAAGGAAGTGATCGTCGTCGGCGGCGGCAACACGGCCGTCGAGGAAGCCATCTTCCTCACGAATTTCGCGAAGAAGGTCACCGTCATCCATCGCCGTGACGGCTTCCGCGCCGAGAAGATCCTGCAGGATCGCCTCTTCAAGAACCCCAAGATCGAAGTGCTCTGGGATACGACGCTCGAGGAGATCACGGGCGACACCGATCCCGTGAAGAGCGTCACGGGTGTGCGCCTGCGCAACGTGCGGACAGGCGCGCTCGCGGAGCGACCCGTCGACGGCGTGTTCATCGCGATCGGGCACGCGCCGGCAACGGAGCTCTTCGCCGGCCAGCTCGCCATGACCAAGGGCGGCTATCTGACCACCAAGCCGGATTCGACCGCGACCGACATTCCCGGCGTATTCGCCGCCGGCGACGTGAAAGACGAAGTGTACAGGCAGGCGGTAACGGCCGCCGGCATGGGCTGCATGGCGGCTCTTGAGGCGGAACGGTTCCTCGCCCATGCGGGCGAGCGGCTCGAAGCCGCCCAGTAACGATCAAAAGAGGAAACGTTCGCGTGCCGGGGCATATGGACTGGGACAAGTTACGGATTTTCCACTCGGCAGCGGAGGCGGGAAGCTTCACGCACGCAGGCGAGAGCCTCCGGATGAGCCAATCGGCGGTCAGCCGTCAGGTCTCGGCGCTCGAGAAGGAGCTCGGCGTCTCGCTTTTCCATCGCCACGCGCGTGGGCTCGTTCTGACCGAGCAGGGCGAGATGCTGTTCCGCACCGCCAGCGAGGTGATGAATAAGCTGCAGACGGCGGAATCGCTCCTCTCCGACTCGACCACCAAGCCCGCCGGCGATCTGCGCGTTACCGCGACGGTCGGCCTTGGGTCGGTCTGGATCACGCAACGCCTGCGCGAATTCCTCGAGCTCTATCCCGACATCCGCGTCGAGCTCATCCTCAACGACGAACCGGTCGACCTTTCGATGCGCGTGGCGGACGTCGCCATCTGGGCGAGGGAGCCCTCGCAGGGCGATCTCATCCGCCGGCCACTCTTCACCATGCAGACGCACTGCTACGCATCCAGCCAGTACATCCGCAAGTTCGGTACCCCGGGGAGCGTCGCCGATCTCGACCGCCACCGGATCGTCTCCTTCGTGGGCAATCCGGCGCCGCACCTCTCGCACATCAATCTGTTGGAATCGATCGGTCGCGAGGGTCGCGCCCCCCGAATCCCGGTCATGCGCGCGAGCACCATACTGGCCCTCAAGTACGCGATCCGCTCCGGGATCGGCATCGGGATGATCCCCGATTACCTCACCCAGGAGGAAAGCGACATCGTGCCCGTGCTGGCGGATCTGGAGCTTCCCAAGCTGCCGGTCTACTTCGTGTATCCGGAAGAGCTGAAGACCGCCAAAAAAGTCCAGGTTTTCCGGGATTTCATGGTCGCCAAAGGTCGCCAGTGGAAATACTGAGCACACTGTCGATCAGCTAACATCTCAAGACATGCGCTAAGTGCATGGGCGCCTGCTTTGGCGCCGGATTGAACTGAACGGCGATAGCCCACATATAGCTCTTAGCTGTGACGGACAGCTATTGAAGGCAGTTCCCTCCCTTTGACGCCTTCAACCGTATTGCTTCGGCAATACGACCCAACTTTAAGCCGGGCCTCGTGCCCGGCTTTTCTTTTTCCCGTGCTGCCGCAAGGCCTTGCTCACCCCGAGCCATTACAGGGCGACGTCGCATCGTCAGCGCAAGCATACTGCCCGCGATGCGTGTTCCATCTGTTGGAACACCACCCTCAGGTCGCGAGGACGCTTTCGTTCCGAACTTCCAGATTCAGTGCTGCCGCGAGCAGCGCCTGGGTGTAGGCTTCCCGGGGGCGCTCGAAGATCGAGGCGGTCGGCCCCTCCTCTACGACCACGCCATTGCGCAGCACCACGACGTAGTTGCTGAGGGCGCGGACGACGCGCAGGTCGTGGCTGATGAACAGGTACGACAAGTCATGCTTGCGCTGCAGATCGCGCAGGAGGTCGACGATCTGGGCCTGCACGCTCATGTCGAGGGCGCTCGTCGGCTCGTCCAGCATGACGAAGTGCGGCTCGAGGACCATGGCGCGCGCAATCGCGATGCGCTGGCGCTGGCCGCCCGAGAACTCGTGCGGATAGCGGTCCTGCGCCGAGGGATCGACGCCAACCTCGGCGAGCGCCTTGCTGACGCGGGCGCGCCGCTGCTCGAAGCTGAGGCCCGGGTCCTGGATGAGGAGCCCCTCCTCGACGATCTGACTCACCGAGAGGCGCGGCGAGAGCGATCCGTAGGGGTCCTGGAACACGATCTGCATGTCGTGGCGCAGCGGGCGCATCTGCTTCGTGCCGAGCTCGTCGATGCGCTTGCCCATGTAGACGATGGGGCCCTTCGAGCTGATCAGCCGGAGGATGGCGAGGCCGAGCGAGGTCTTGCCCGAGCCCGACTCCCCGACGATGCCGATAGTCTCGCCCGCCCGGAGCTTCAGCGATACGCCATCCACGGCGCGCACGTGGTCCACGGTGCGCCGCAGGAGCCCGCGCTTGATGGGAAACCAGACCTTGAGATCCTGTGTCTCGACGACCACCGGTCCCTGCGGATTGCCGGCGGGCGGCTCTCCCTTGGGCTCGGCGGCGAGCAGATGGCACGTGTAGGAATGCTGCGGGCGCTCGAAGATCTGTTCCACCGGCCCGCGCTCGACGATCTTGCCCGCGTTCATCACGTAGACGCGGTCCGCCATCTTCCGCACGATGCCGAGATCGTGCGTGATGAGCAGCATGGCCATGCCGAGCTCGCGCTGGAGCTGCTTGAGCAGCGTCAGGATCTGCGCCTGGATGGTGACGTCGAGCGCGGTCGTCGGCTCGTCGGCAATGAGCAGATCGGGCTCGTTGGCAAGAGCCATGGCGATCATCACGCGCTGGCGCTGGCCGCCTGAGAGCTGATGCGGATAGGCGCCAAGCCGCTTTTCCGGATCACGGATGCCGACCTTGCGCAGGAGATCGAGCGTGCGCTCTCGCGCCGCCGCTTCACTGAGCCCCATGTGCAGGCGCAGGATCTCGCCGACCTGCTGCTCGATGGTGTGCAGCGGATTGAGCGAGGTCATCGGCTCCTGGAAGATGATCGAGATGCGACCGCCGCGAATGTCGCGCATCACGGCTTCGGGCACCTTGAGGAGGTCCTTGCCCTCGAAATAGATCTCGCCCGTCGGATGGCGCGCGGCCGGATAGGCCAACAGGCGCATGATCGAAAGCGCGGAAACGCTCTTGCCCGAACCAGACTCGCCGACGAGCGCGACGGTCTCGCCCTTGCCGATCGAGAAGTCGATCCCGCGAACGGCCAGATGTTTGTTCTCGCCGGAGCGGAACTCGACCGACAGATTGCGGACGTTGATCAGCGTCTGGGACGGAGCCCCGGAGGTTCCCTCTATCTTGGCTGCGCTCATCGGAAGGTCTTCCTCGGATCGAGCGCATCGCGAACCGCCTCGCCGATGAAGATCAGCAGCGACAGCGTGATCGCGACCGAGAAGAATCCGGCGAGCCCGAGCCACGGCGCCTGCAGGTTGGCCTTGCCCTGCGAGAGAAGCTCACCGAGCGAGGGCGATCCGGGCGGCATGCCGAGGCCCAGAAAATCGAGCGCTGTGAGCGCGGTGATGGAGCCCGAGAGCTTGAACGGCAGGAAGGTGAGCGTCGCCACCATAGCGTTCGGCAGCAGGTGCTTGAACATGATCTTCACGTTCGAGAGGCCGAGCGCGCGCGCCGCTGTGATGTATTCGAAATTGCGCCCGCGGAGGAACTCTGCGCGCACAACGCCGACCAGATACACCCAGTGGAAGAGCAGCAGGATGAAGAGCAGCGTCCAGAAGCCGGGAACGAGCACGGCCGAGATGATGATCAGCACGTAGAGCGAGGGGATCGACGACCACACCTCGAGAATGCGCTGGAAGACGAGGTCCGTGCGCCCGCCGAAGTAGCCCTGCACTGCACCCGCTGTCACCCCGATCGCTGCGGAAAGGATAGTCAGGATCAGGCCGAACAGCACGGATATTCGGAAACCGTAGATCACGCGCGCGACCACGTCGCGGCCCTGGTCGTCCGTGCCGAGCCAGTTGCGGTTGCCGATCGCCGTGAAGCGCGCCATCTGTTCCGCATCGGCCTCGCAGAGCTCGGCACTGGTCGCCCAGGGCGGCGGCGCCGGATAGCCGAGGCAGCGCCCCTCCGGGCCCTTCACGCGCGGGAAATCCTTGTTGATCGAGTTGTAGGAATAGCGGATCGGCGGCCAGAGGATCCAGCCGTGGCTCTCGATCTCCTGGAGGATGACCGGGTCCTTGTAGTCCGTCACGGCGAGGAAGCCGCCGAACTTCTCCTCCGGATAGTCGACCACGATCGGAAAGAGGGTCTCGCCCTTGTAGCGCACGATGATCGGGCGGTCGCTCGCGATCACCTCGGCAAAGAGGCTCACGATGAAGAGCGTGAGGAAGATCCAGAGACTCCAGTAGCCGCGACGGTTGGCCTTGAAGTTGCGCCAGCGGCGCTCGTTGATCGGCGAGAGCGTGAACCAGCCATGGCGATGAGGACGCGTGCCGACGGGATCGACCTCGGGCGGCGGGGCGAGCTCGTCGGGAGGCGGCACGATCGGCGGCGCAACGTCCGGCGCGACGGCCGGCACCTCGGGCTTGCGCTCCAGCGTATCGTCACGTCTCGCGTCCAATCCTCACACCTCCCGCGACTCGAAGTCGATGCGCGGATCGACGAGTGTATAGACGAAGTCCGATACCAGGTTCACGACGAGCCCGAGCAGCGAGAAGATGAAGAGCGTCGCGAACACGACGGGATAGTCGCGATTGATGATCGACTCGAAGCTCAGCAGACCAAGCCCGTCGAGCGAGAAGATCGTCTCGATGAGGAGCGCACCGCTGAAGAATGCGCCGATGAAGGCGCCAGGAAAGCCGGCGATGATCAGCAGCATGGCATTGCGGAACACGTGCCCGTAAAGCACCTGATTCTCGGCGAGGCCCTTCGCGCTCGCCGTCATGACGTACTGCTTGCGGATCTCGTCGAGGAAGGCGTTCTTGGTCAGGAAGGCCATGGTCGTGAAGGCGCCGAGCGCGAGCGCGATGAGCGGCAGCGTCAGATGCCAGAAGTAGTCCACGACCTTGCCCCAGAGCGAGAGCTGCGCCCAGTTGTCGGACGTGAGCCCGCGTGAGGGGAACCACTGCACGAATGAGCCGCCGGCGAAGAGGATCAGCAGCAGCACCGCGATCAGGAAGCCCGGAATGGCATAGCCGATGACGAGCAGGCCCGATGTCCACGTATCGAAGCGCTCGCCGTCTTTCACGGCCTTGCGAATGCCGAGCGGGATCGAGATGAGATACGTCAGCAGCATCATCCAGACGCCGAGCGAGATCGAGACGGGGAGCTTCTCCTTGATCAGGGAGAGAACGCTGATGTCGCGGAAGTAGCTCTTGCCGAACTCGAACGTGAGATAGTTCTTCATCATGATGAAGAAGCGCTCGTGCGCCGGCTTGTCGAAGCCGAACTGCTTCTCGAGCTGTCGGATGAACTCGGGGTCGAGCCCCTGCGCGCCGCGATAGCGTGAGGAGGTCGCATCGGCGCCGCCGGTTTGCGCGCCGGCGCCGCCGGCGCCCACGCCGTCGCCGCCGCCACCGCCGATCCGCGCCGTCGCCGACGTGTCCGTACCCGTAAGTTGCGCGATCACGCGCTCCACCGGACCACCCGGCGCGAACTGGATGATCGTGAAGCTGATCAGCATGATCCCGAACAAGGTCGGGATCATCAGCAGTATGCGCTTCAGGAGATAGGCGCCCATAGCGTCCGCACGCTTCCTCTCTTCGAGCCCGCGTTTTGGCCGTCAGTTCTGGCTCAGCTTCGCAGCTTTCTCCTTGTCATACCACCATGTATCGGGCGCACCGCGGCTGTATTTGGGCTTCTTGTCCGGGAACGAGAACTTGTCCCAGTACGCAATGTGGTGCGAAGCCTTGTACCACTGCGGCACCCAGTAGTTGCCTGCGCGCAGAACGCGGTCGATGGCACGCGTCGCGGCAACGAGCTCATCGCGGCTCTTCGCCTCGACGACCTTGTTGATCAACGCATCGATGACCGGATCCTTGATACCGGCGAGATTGACGCTGCCCTCGATGTCCGCGTTCTCGCTGCCCCAGTAGTTGCGCATCTCGATGCCGGGCGTCAGGCGCATGACGAAGCGCGACGTGACGACGTCGAAATCGAAGGCCTTCACGCGGCGCTGATACTGCGCACTGTCGACGCGCCGGATGGATGCGCTGACGCCGATCGCCTGCAGGTTCTTGATGTACGGCGCGATGATGCGTTCGAAGCTCGCCTCGTACATCAGAAACTCGATGTCGAGCGCCTCACCCGAGGGGCATACGCGCACCCTGTCCTTCAGCTTGCAGCCAGCCTCGTCGAGCAGCTTTGCCGCTTCGCGCAGGAGCTTGCGGTCGGTCCCTGAGCCATCCGAGACGGGCGACGTGTAGGGCTCCTCGAAAACGGCCTTCGGCAGCTTATCGCGGAAGGGCTCGAGCAGCGCCAGCTCCGCCGGCGTCGGCTTCCCCTCGGCCTTCATGTCGGAGTTCTCGAAGTAGCTGTTCGTACGCTTGTAGAGGCCGTAGAAGAGGTTCTTGTTCGCGAACTCGAAGTCGAACGCGTAGTCGAGCGCCTTGCGCACGCGCGGATCGGAGAACTTCGCGCGCCGCGTATTGAAGAAGAAGCCCTGGGCGCCCGACGGATTGGCATCATCAAGAGTGAGAAGCTTGACGCGCCCTTCCTTCACGGCCGGAAAGTTGTAGTTCGTTACCCAGTCGCGCGCCGTGAACTCCTCGCGGAAATCGTAGTTGCCGGACTTGAAACCCTCGAGGGCCGGCGTGCGGTCGCGATAGTACTCGAAGCGAAGCTCGTCGAAGTTGTTCACGCCGCGATTGATCGCCAGATCCTTCGCCCAGTAGTCGTCACGGCGCTTGTAGGTGATCTGGGCACCAGGACGGAAATCGGCGATGAGATAGGGACCCGAGCCGAGCGGGGGCTCGAGCGTGGTCTGATCGAACTCGCGCTTCGAATAGTAGGCCTTCGAGAGCACGGGCAGGCCGGCGACGGTCGAGGGAAGATCGCGCGTGAGATCGCCCGTGAAAACAAAGCGCACGGTGTGCGGATCGATCACCTCGGCCTTGGTCACATCTCGCATCATGATGCGGTAGCTCGGATGCCCCTTCGCCTTGAGGATATCGAAAGAGAACGCGACGTCCTCGGCCGTGAGCGCCGAGCCGTCGGAGAACTTTGCCTCCGGCCGCAGGCGGAACGTGATGGACTTGCCGTCCTTCGCGAGGGAAACGTCCTTGGCGACGAGGCCGTACATGGCATCGGGCTCGTCTCCCGAGCGCTCCATCAGCGTATCGAAGAGGAGCGCCAGCCCCGACGCGGAATCGCCTTTCAGAATGAACGGATTGAAACTGTCGAAGGAATTGGGCGGCCCGCCGTAGGTCGTGAAGCGGCCGCCCTTCGGCGCATCCGGATTGACGTAGTCGAAGTGCTTGAAATCCGCGGGATACTTGAGATCGCCGAAGGTCGACAGCCCATGGCGGAACTCTTCGGCCGCAAGCGGCTGTACGGCGCCGAGCAGCGCGAGGGCGCCGATACCGGCCGCGAAGCACTTCTGGGAGAGCCAGCGCGTCATGCGTTTATCCTCTCATGATCCGGCCTTCGACCGATATCGGGTAATCGACTGATTTTTCTACCGACGCCGCGCCTCGGCCAATCGGTCCGCCGCGGTCTTGTCGTGCCACCACACCTGCAAGAATCTGGACGTCGCCTGTACGTGCGTCGGCATCCGCGCCGGCCCGCTGAACATATCCCACATGGCCACACGCTCCTTTGGTACGTACCACTGCGGAACAAGGTAATGGTTCCACAGCAGGACGCGATCGAGTGCGCGCGAAGCCGCGACCAGCTCGGGCCGATCCTTGGCGAAGATCAGCTTTTCGATGATCTTGTCGACGGCAGGGTTCTTGATGCCGATGACATTCCGGCTGCCTTCGCTGTCGGCTGCCGCGGAGCCCCAATAGTCGCGCTGCTCGTTTCCGGGTGTCACCGTCTGGCGGAAGCTCGCAACGACGATATCGAAGTCGAATGTATTGAGACGACGGCGATACTGAGCACTGTCGACAATGCGGATCGAGGCCTTGATACCGAGCCGGCCGAGCGCCGCGCTGTAGGGCTGGATGATGCGCTCGAACTCCGGCGAGACGATCAGGAACTCGACCGTGAAGGGCTCGCCGTAGTGATTGCGCAGTGCGCCCTCGTGCTGCTTCCATCCTGCCGCCGTGAGCAGCCGGGCGGCTTCCGCAAGATGCCGACGCGCCTGGTCGGGTCCCGTGTTGACCGGGTTCGAATATATCGTCGTGAACACTTCCGTCGGCACGTGCTCGCGCACGCTCTCCAGAAGCTCGAGCTCGCGGCCCTGCGGAAGCCCCGTTGCCTTGAGCTCCGAGTTCTCGAAATAGCTGCCGACCCGCCTGTACTGATCGAAGAGGATGTTCTTACTCGCCCACTCGAAGTCGAAGGCGAGATTGAAGGCACGCCGCACGTGCCAGTCCTGGAACTGTGGCCGGCGTAGATTGAAGGCAAAACCCTGCATGGGCGTCACCAGATCGATCTGCCATTCGTCGCGCTTGACGTGGCCGCGGCGCAGCGCATCAAAGTCGTAGGCCATAGCCCAGGACTTCGCGCTCGTTTCGGCCCAGAAATCGAGCTGTCCCGCCTTGAAGGCCTCGAATGCCGGCACGGCATCGCGGAAGTACTCGAAGCGTACCTCGCCGAAATTCCACTGTCCGCGCGACACCGGCAGATCGCGTGCCCACCAGTCGTCGACGCGCTCGTAGCTGATCGAGCGGCCGATATCCGCGCTCTTGATGCGGTACGGTCCCGAGCCGAGCGGAATCTCGGTCATGCCCCGCGCGACGTCGCGCGTCTCGCCGTTGGCGTCCTTGCCCTCCCAATAGTCC
>JAEWIJ010000237.1 GCA_023387235.1 Pseudomonadota bacterium | reverse complement strand
GCGCGAACGTCAGCGTTTGCCGCCGCCCCTCACCCCTGCCCTCTCCCCGTAAGAACGGGGAGAGGGGGAGAGATCGGCCAGAAAGTACGACACATGCCCATGCGCCTTGCGACATCCGATGCCGGCTTCGAGGCGGCCTTCCGCACATTCCTCGCGCAGAAGCGCGAGGTCTCCGAGGATGTGGACGCACAAGTGCGCGCTATTCTCGCGGACGTGCGCGCGCGGGGCGATGCCGCCCTCGTCGCGTTCACGCAGCGCTTCGACCGCTTCGACGTGGCAGCCAAAGGCTTGCGCATCACCGCCGAGGAGATCGCTGCCGCAGTCGCCACCGCCGATGCGGAGACCGTCGCCGCGTTGACGCTCGCGCGCGATCGCATTGCCGCCTATCATCAGCGCCAGCGCCCTGAGGACGACCGCTATCGCGATGCGCTCGGCGTCGAGCTTGGCGGGCGCTGGACGGCTGTCGAGGCCGTCGGGCTCTATGTGCCGGGCGGCACCGCGTCCTATCCGAGCTCGGTCCTCATGAATGCCGTACCCGCGCGCGTTGCCGGCGTGCCGCGCATCGTCATGGCCGTGCCAGCACCGGACGGGCAGCTCAATCCGCTCGTGCTCGTCGCGGCGCATCTCGCGGGCGTCGAGGAGATCTACCGCATTGGCGGCGCGCAGGCTGTGGCCGCACTTGCCTATGGCACGGAGACCATCGCGCCGGTCGCCAAGATCGTCGGGCCGGGCAATGCCTATGTGGCGGCGGCCAAGCGGCAGGTCTTCGGAACGGTCGGCATCGATTCCATTGCGGGACCGTCGGAAGTGCTGGTGATCGCCGATCGCGACAACGATCCGGAATGGATCGCCGCCGACCTTCTCGCGCAGGCCGAGCATGATACGGCGGCGCAGTCGATCCTCATGACCGACGATGCGGCCTTCGCCGATGCCGTATGCGCTGCCGTCGAGCGCCAGCTCGCCGTGTTGCCGCGAGGCGCGATCGCGTCCGAGAGCTGGCGCGACTTCGGCGCGGTGATCGTGCTCAGCCAATTCGGCGAAGCGCCCGCGCTCGCCGACCGCATTGCCGCCGAGCATCTGCAGATAGCCGTCCGCGAGGCCGATCACCTTGCCGATGCGATCCGCAATGCCGGTGCGATCTTCCTCGGCGCTCACACGCCGGAGGTGATCGGCGATTACGTCGCAGGCTCCAATCACGTGCTGCCGACGGCGCGCAGCGCCCGTTTCTCGTCAGGTCTCGGCGTCCTCGATTTCATGAAGCGCACGTCGATCCTGCGTCTCGACGAAAGCGCGCTTGCAGCACTCGGTCCGGCCGCCATGCGCCTGGCCTCGGCCGAAGGGCTCGAGGCGCACCGCCGTTCGATCGCCGTGCGTCTCGGCCCGAATGCGTCGTCCGGAGGCGCAAAGGAGGACACGTGAGCGAAGCTCCCGATGCGCCCACGTCCCGGCTCGTCGGCATAACGCTCGACGAGGCCTCGATCACGCGCGGCAATGCGAATATCGAGCACGAGCGCGAGGTCGCCATCTACGACATCCTCGACTCGAACACGTTCGAGGTCGAGGGGCGTGAAGGACCCTTCACGCTCAAGCTCGCGGTGATCGAGGACCGCCTGCACTTCATCGTCGATACGGAGCCCGCGTCGGGCGAGCACACGCTCATGTTGTCGCTGTCGCCGCTGAAGCGCGTCATGAAGGACTACTTCATCGTCTGCGACAGCTACTACAAGGCCATCCGCACCGCGCCGCCTTCGCGCATCCAGGCGATCGACATGGGACGGCGCGGCCTCCACGACGAGGGGAGCCGGCTGCTGAGCGAGCGCCTCAAGGGAAAGATCGAGGTCGATCACGACACGGCGCGGCGTCTCTTCACGCTGATCTGCGCGCTTCACTGGAAAGGCTGACGCACCATGCCGGGCGGTGCGGGCAGCGATGGGCCGAGCCGGGGAGATGGTGTGCGCGAGCTGCCGGGCGCCGTGCTGTTCGCCTGCACGATGAACGTGGTGCGCTCGCCGATCGCGGCCGCGATTCTGCGCCATCTCGCCGGCCGGCGCGTCTACGTTTCCTCGGCGGGCGTCAGGGCCGGCGCCGAGCGCGATCCGTTTGTGACGGCCGTGATGGACGAGATCGGCATCGATGTTTCGGCGCACGCGCCACTTGCGCTCGCCGATCTCGACGACACGTCGTTCGACCTCATCGTGTCGCTTTCGCCGGAAGCGCACCACTCCGCGCTGGAGCTGACGCGCACCATGGCCGTCGATGTCGAATACTGGCCGACGTTCGACGCGTCGCTGATGGTCGGACAGGGCAATCGCGAGCAGACGCTTGACGTGTACCGGCGCGTTCGCGACCAGCTTTTCGATCGCATCAAGCGCCGCTTCGGCTTCGAAGGCGGACCGACAGTTTAGACGGCGGCCCGCCCGCGCATCGTTATTGCGGGAACGGCTCCAGGCCTGCGTTGGCGCCCTCGGGCAGCGGCGCGCGCGAGACGTTCAGGATCATCGCGAGCAGGCTGTAGTAGCCGTGGATGCCGACCATATCGACGACGCCGCGCTCGCCGAACTGTTCCTTCGCGCGCGCGTACGTCGCATCGCTGACCGAGCGGTTGCGCGAAAGCTCGTCGATGAAGTCGTAGATCGCGGCTTCGTCGGCTGCCATCTTCGACGGGCGACGGCCGTCTGCGATTGCGTCGATGATCTCGGCGGCTAGGCCGGCTTTCTCGGCGATCGTCTTGTGATGATGCCACTCGAAAACCTGCGACCACACGCGCGCCGTCATGAGGATGACCATCTCAGAGCGGCGCGGCTCGAGCGCACTGTTGAAGCGCAGGTATTCGCCCGTCTTCTGCAGACGGTTCATGAAGTCGGGGCTGCGCAGGAGCGGGATGAACGGGCCGACGAGATGGCCACGCGGCCCTGAGACGATGTCCTTGACGGCGGCTTTCTGCGCTTCCGTCATCTGGGCCTCGGGGATCGGTGGCATGCGTGGCGGGCGTGCAGTCATGGGCGGGATGTCCTATCTGTTGTTCTTGTGTGTAGTGGGTCTCAGGTGCCGCCCTTGGTGTTCCAGCCTGTCGTGTCCTTGTCGAGGAACTTGTTGGGCTTGAGGAAGATCGAGAGCACGAGGCAGCCGTTCGGCGAATGGGCATTGTGGCGATTGCCGGCCGGGCGCCAGACGAAATTGCCGGCGGACGCGATGCCCTCCTCATCCTCGAGCGTGCCTTCGAGCACCCAGGTTTGCTCGATCTCGACGTGCTCGTGATAGGGAAGCTGCGTGCCGGGCGCGAAGCGGAAGAGCGCGGTGACGAGCCCGCTCTCCTTGTCCTCGACCAGAACCTTCATGTCGACGCCGGGAAAGCGCGTCTCCTGCCATGGCAGCGCCGCGACATCGAGATAGCGCGAGGCGAGAGGGTCGAGCTTGTCGGAATCCTTGAGAAAGGGCGTGGTGGCGACCATGGCGGCGAGCTCCCTAATTCAATGTTCTGGATTGGCGCTGAGGCGCGATCCAAGATTTTCACCTGCGCCCGAAACTGTCAAACCGCCGCAGTCATCCCCGCGCGTCGGAAAATCGCGGCGCAAGATCCGTCCCGAGCAGGCTGTCGTAGACCGCGAGCGTCTGGCGCTGCATGGCGCCGACGGTAAAGCGCGCGGCGATCGAGGCGATGGCGCGGGCGCTCATGGCCTCGCGTGCCGCTTCCGGCATGGCGAGCGCCTCGGCAATGGCGTCGGCGAGCGTCGGCGCGTCGCCCGGTGGCACATGCCAGCCCGTGCGCTCGTCGGGAGCAACCTCGGGCGGCGCGAGCACGATCTCGGGCGGCGCGCCGATATTCGTTGTGATCGTCGGGCAGCCGACGGCGAGGGCCTCCGCGGCCGCGCGGCCGAAAGCTTCGGGCTCGATGGAGGCAACCACCGTCACATGCGCGACGGCGAAGGCGGCGGCGATGTCCTCGACGTGCCCGACGAGCCGCACACAATCGGCAATGCCCTGCTCGGCGGCGCGTCGGCGCAAACCGTTGGCGTACTCCTCGCGGCCTTGCGCATCACCGGCGAGGATCAGGATGGCATCGCCGAGCCGCCCTTCGGCATTGAGGCGCGCGACGGCGTCGATCAGGCTCTGCTGGCCTTTCCAGGTCGTGAGCCGCGCGGCGTGGAGGATCACGCGCTGATCCGGTCTCACAGCCCACGCTTCCCGCAGCCGCGCGCGGCGCCCCTCGTCGATGGCTGAGGGCGAGAAGCGCGCGATGTCGACGCCGCGCGGAATGATCCACGGTGTGCCTGCGAGCGCGCCATAACGCCCGACGATCAGATCGGCGGTGTAGCGCGAGTTGGCGATGACGACGTCGCCGCGTGCCATGACGCTATTGTAGAGCCGCTTGAGGCGTCCGCGCTCGCCATACGCGCCGTGATAGGTCGTGACGAACGGCACGCGCGTGCTTCGCGCTGCCATCAGCGCGCTCCATGCGGGCGCGCGGCTGCGGGCATGAAGCAGCGCAACCGAGCGCGCGCGGGCGAGGCGCGCGAGGCGGCGGCCATTGGCCAGAATGGTCGCCGGGTTCTTGCTCTCGAGCGGCATGAGGATTATCTCGCCGCCGAGCGCCGTGATGCGCTCGGCCATGCGCCCCCCGTCGGTGGCGACGAGCGCCCGCGCGCCGGCCCGCACGAGCGCCTCGACGATCTCGATGGTGGAGAGCTCGGCGCCGCCGGTGTCGAGCCGCGGCACGATCTGAAGTATGGTTGGCGCGAGGTCGGCCATGCGTCCGGCTGTCATGTGGCGCAGGAAGAGCCCGCGCGGCTCACGAAGTCGAGGGTTTATAGGATGGCGGAGGCCGAACCACAATTTCTGCGCATCGGCGCATCCGGTGGCGTGTCAGAGCGCCGCATCGCCTATATCGCGGAGCCCGGCACACCCGGAAAGGAGCCGGCGGTCATGTGGCTCTCGGGGCTCAAGTCGGAGATGACGAGCACCAAGGCTTCGGTTCTCGCCGACTGGGCGCGGGCGCACGGCCATCCCTGCACGCGATTCGACTATTCAGGCCACGGCCAATCGTCCGGCCGCTTCGAGGATGGCACCATCGGCGCATGGCTCGAGGAGGCGCTCGCCGTCTTCCGGCAGGTGACGCGAGGGCCGCAGATCCTCGTTGGCTCGAGCATGGGCGGCTACATCGCGCTCCTGGTGCTACGCGCGCTCATGCGCGATGCGCCCGCCGAGGCCGCGCGCATCAAGGGGCTGCTGCTGATCGCGCCGGCCTGGGACATGACGGAGCGCCTCATGTGGGCGCGCTTTCCCGAGAACGTGCGCCGCGAGATCATGGAGAAGGGCGTTTATCTTAGGCCCTCGAAGTACGGTGATGGCGACTATGCGATCTCGCGGCGCCTCATCGAGGACGGGCGCGATCACCTCATCGGCGACGCGCCCCTCGATCCGGGTCGGCCGATCCACGTGCTGCACGGATTGCTCGATCCGGATGTGCCCTGGGAGCACACGCTCGATCTCGTCGCGCACCTTTCGGGCGATCACGTGCGGGTGTCGGCGGTCCCGGACGGCGAGCATCGTCTCTCGCGGCCCGAGGACCTCGACTTGATGATCCGCGCGCTCGAAGGCCTCGCGGGTGTGTCGTACGCCGCGTGAGCTACCAGCGCTCGCGCGGCCCCATGAGCTTGGGATCGGCTGCCGCGCGCTCGCCGTCCACGAGGCCGGCGGCCAGGGCATTGTCGAGCGCGTGCGGCGGCAAGTCCTCGGCCTCCGCCTCGGAGATCACCCACATGGTGTAGCCGTCGCCCTCGATGGCGCCCGTGCAGGCGAGGCGATCGCTGACCGTCATGCGGCAGCGCGAGAGCGCCTCGACGCGTTCCGGCTCGCGCCGGTCGTGCCGGATGATGCGGATATCGACGGGCTGCAGCTCCGCCGGCAACGCGCCGAGATCGACGTCGCGGAACACGCAGGTGTAGGCGTGATTGCACGCGCCGGCGCGGCGGCCAATGGCATTGCCGAAGCGCGTCGCACCGCGGCCGTAGAGGAAGCTCGCCGACTCTTCCGGGCCATTGCTGACGTAGCAGCCCGCGGACGTGCAGAGCACGGGATCCATGCTCTCGTAGCGGCGGCCACGGCGATAGCGCGGCTCCATCTGAAGGAGCACGGTGACGTGACCATCAAATCGGGCGAGCTTCGGCTCAGGGCTCTGATACGACGGCGACGGTGGGGCCTGGCGCGCGCGCGGCGGCTGCAGCGGGATATCGCGGCGCTCATCGTAGCCGCCAATGCGTCCGCGGCCCGAGGACGGCTCGTGCAGGCGCTCCTCGCGCGCATCGATGACAGGGCCGGCGACTTTGAGACTGTCGGCGGCAGGCGTGGGCTCTTGGACTGAGGCAACCGGCTGGTCGGCGGGAATACCTGTGCGCTCAGCCAGATGCTGCTCGCGAATGCGGCTGAGGCGCTCGGCGACGCGCGCGATCTCGGCCTCTGCTTCGACGTCGGCAATCCGGCGTGTCTCTTCCGCCGTCGCACGCGCGATCGCGCGCTGGGTTTCGACGGCGCGTTTCTCGGCCTCGGCACGTGCGGCTTGCTCGGCCGCGACGCGGCGGGCTTCGTCGGCTTTGCGCACCTCTTCGGCCTTGCGCATTTCCTCGGCCTTGCGGGCCGCGTCCGCGATGCGGGCTTCTTCCTCGATCTTGCGGGCGACCTCGGCGCGCTTGGCTTCCTCCGCCTTGCGGACCTCCTCGGCTGCAGCCTTCTCTGCTGCGATACGCGAAGCTTCCGCCGCGCGCTTCGCTTGCTCGGCCTTTTGTGCTTCCTCGGCGATGCGCGCCTTCTCGGCTGCTTGTGCAGCCCCGATCTGGCGATCCTTTTCAGCGCGCTCCTGCGCGGATTTTACCTCGCGCGCCTCGCGTTCCACACGGATGGCATCGAGTCGGGCCGCTTCCTGCTCCAGTTTGCGGCGCTCCTCGGCTTCGGCGCGGGCGCGGCGCAGCATCTCGGCTTCGTAGGCCTTCTGTGCCTTGGCCTCGGCCGCTTTGGCCGCCGCCTCGCGCCGCTGTTGCGCCTGCTTGCGCGCGGCTTCCTTGCGCTGGGCCTCGGCGCGCTGCGCGTCCTCGGCGAAGCGGTTGGCAATCGAGTGCGCGGGATTGGTTGCGGGCTCGGCCAGTGCCGGAAGCGGTGCGGCTAGGAGAGCGACTGCGGCAAGGGCGCCGGCGATCCCCTGAGTGCGATGACGTGTGAAATGAACAAGAAGCACGCGACGCTTCGAATGGGCCATTCGCCCCTCCTCCCTCGACGGAGACACGATCACAATTGCCAGCGCAGACCGGGGCGCCGTCATGAAGTCGAATACGCAGTACGGAATGACGGTACGCTTCGATTTAGGCGGCCGCGCGGGCTTAGGATGAACGCTGGGTGAATTTGCTCACGCCGCTCCTTAGGGAGCATGTGAGCGCCTTCACGTGCGGAGAAACGCGGCGTCGTGAGCCAATCCGTCGCGATAGGTCGGAAAAGAAAGTGTGACGCCCAGAGCTTGCTTCATGCGCGCATTGGAGACGCGCTTGCACTCGGAATAGAAGCTGCGCGCCATGGGGGTGAGATCGGCGGTCGCGAAATCGATTGTGGGTGGCGGCGGCAACTCGAGCAGCGCGGCGGCATGAAACAGCACGTCCTGCGGCGGCGCGGGCTCGTCGTCCGTGACATTGAATATTGCGTGCGAAGGTGGTCGCGCGATGCTGGCGGCAAGAACGTTGGCGATATCCTCGACATGAATGCGGTTGAAGACCTGCCCGGGTTTGATGATCGCACGTGCGTTGCCATTGCGGACGGATTGGAGCGGGCCGCGTCCCGGACCATAGATGCCCGCAAGACGAAAGATCTCGGTGCGGATACCAGTGCGCGCCGCAAGATCGAGCCATGCCTGTTCGGCCGCAAGGCGCCAGATGCTGCGTGTACTTGCCGGCTTTGGCGCGGTTGTCTCATCGATCCATGCGCCGCCATGATCGCCGTACACGCCGACGGTCGAGAGATAGCCGATCCACGAAAGCGATCGCGGGAGATCGCCGGCATGATGACGCAACAGAGGATCGCCAGCCGCATCCGGTGGCGCGGAGACGAGCACGTGCGTCGCCGATGCGAGAGCCGTGCGCAAGGCATCGCTCGATGCCGCGCCGTCGAACGGAAGTGCTTCATAACCGAGCGATGTAATGCGCGCGGCGCCGTCCGCGCTTTTGGCCGTCCCGATGACGCGCCAGCCTTGTGACGCGACGCGCGCCGCGAAGACCTGTGCCGTATAGCCGAGCCCGATGCAGACGAGCGTGCTCATGAGGCGAGGGCTGCTGCCCACTCCTCCCGCACGTCCTCGTCGCTCTCATGGCAATGCGCCTCGGCGAGCTCCCGCACATGCTCGTGCGTGGTGAGTTGCGCAAGCGCCCATACGGCCGCGCCGCGCACGATGGCTGCCTCGTGGGTGAGCAGGGCAGCCACAGGCGGCACCAGCGCGATATCCGCACTGTTGCCCGCCGCGATCAGGACGTTGCGCATGAAGCGCGCGTGCCCGGACCGCTTGATCGGTGTACCCGCAAAGAGCTTGCGGAAAGCCTCGTCGTCGAGCGCGAGGAGATCGGCGATCCGCGGTCCCTCGGTCTCGGGCCGGATGGCCATCTGCTGATCGTGCGCGGCCTGCGCGAACTTGTTCCAGGGACAGACGGCGAGACAATCATCGCAGCCGAAGATGCGATTGCCGATGGCCGTGCGGAACTCGTGCGGGATCGGCCCTTTGTGCTCGATGGTCAGGTAGGAGATGCAGCGTCGCGCATCGAGCTGGTAGGGCGCGGGGAAAGCGGCCGTCGGGCAGGCGTCGAGGCAGCGCCGGCAGCTTCCGCAATGATCGCGCTCGGCATCATCCGGCGCGATCTCGGCGCGCGTCAGAATGATGCCGAGATAGAGCCACGATCCGTGATCGCGCGAGACGAGGTTCGTGTGCTTGCCCTGCCAGCCGAGGCCGGCGAGCGCGGCGAGCGGCTTCTCCATGAGGGGCGCGGTATCGACGAACACTTTCACGTCGTCGTCCGTTGCCCTCTGCACGGCGCGCGCAACGCGCTTCAGTCGCGGTTTGACGACGTCGTGGTAATCGCGCCGCCCTGCATAGACGGAGATGTTCGCGCGATCCCGTTCGCTGAGAAATCGAAGCGGGTCTTCATCCGGCGCGTAGCTGAGGCCGAGCACGATCGCGCTCCGCGCTTCCGGCCACATGGCGGTCGGATGCTGACGGCGCTCGGCCTTGGCTTCGAGCCAGTCCATGTCACCATGGAGGCGGTCGGCGATGAACTTCAGGAAGTACCGCCCCGGCTCCATGCCGAGGTCGGCAATGCGCGCAATGCGCACCGCGCTGAAGCCGGCCGCGGCAGCTTCCCGCTGAACGACGTCGCGGATATCGCGCGGCCCGATGGCGCCGTCCCCTGCGTGCTTCTCCCGCACGGCCGGTGTCGGCGCCATGGTGGCCTCACGCGGCCTCGGCGAAGCTCAGCCGGAAACCGTGCACCTCGGCGAGCGTCTGGATCGCCTTCTCGGCTTCGGCTTCGGGAAGCTCCGTGAAGGGC
>JAEWIJ010000228.1 GCA_023387235.1 Pseudomonadota bacterium | reverse complement strand
TGAGGTGCAACGCCTGAGCAAGAACGTCGCCACGAATGCGGCCCGGGGATTGCTCTTCGATTTGCAGGCGGCGATGGAGCAAGCGGCCATTGCGAACCTGTACCGCCAGATGCGCGAGGCCAACTGGGTTGCCGTCGTCATCAGGTTCGGGGCCGCCGACGCACGTGATCGCGATTGCAATCGTAGCAGGACTGCATTTTGACAGACCGCCCTTTGCCATGGCGGCGGCTACCTCGGCGCTGACTGCCGTCGTTCGCTGGCGCGAGGCGCATGAAGAGGAAGAAACAAAGGGCGGTCACACAGCGACCAGAATTGCTTCTTGCAGAAATAGCAGTCGCCGCAGGCGATGTTGAAAGGAATGACGACGCGGTCGCCGACCTTGAGCTTGCTGTTTCCCTTACCGACCTCGACGACTTCGCCCATGGCTTCATGGCCGAGAACGTCGCCTAATTTCATCGTCGGCATATAGCCGTCAAGGAGACGAAGGTCGGAGCCGCAAATGGCGCAGGCGGTCACCTTGATGGTCGCATCGCGCGCATCCTCGATTTTCGGGTCGGTCATCGTTTCGCATCGAACATCCCCTTGCCGTGCCAGCATAGTGCTTTCATCGGCTGCGCTCCTTCATATCTTCGCAAGACCCGGAGGCGGCGCTCTTGCGGTGCTGCTCCGCGAGCCGTCGTTTGCACAGCACTTGGCGAGTTCATAGCCGATGCCAGTCGATGCGCCAGTCACAACGGCCAACGGGCGAATTTGATCGGCCAAGGGATTTCCTTCCATAAGCGATGTGATCGTCAGGAACGGCTCCGCCGACATAACGTTTCGAAGAAAACATCACGCCATTACCAGAACTGGCTGCGGTGCAAGACGGTCTGAGCTATCGCCCCATGATCGCTGCCAACAGAATTAAAGCTGCGATGCACACAATCAACACGGCATAGAAGATGGGAACTGAAAAGCCGGGCTCGCTTTGAGACGTCGGGGGATCCAATTTCGAACGTGCCGCGACTTCGAGCGCGCGTTCTTCTGCGATGTTAGGCCGCCCTGCAGCTTCATCGTCAGTTCCGAGCGGAGCTGCGGCGGGGTCAGGAAAGTCGATCTTATCGGCCGTTGCGCCCCGACTTATATCATGACGAAGCCGGTCCGCTGTCGGTAATACAGCATTGTCCGTCCGCGGCAGCTTACGGTCCGCTGCGGACCCGGATCTGCTTCTGCCGTGTGGCCGGAGCATTCTTACAAACCCTCGATCTAGTGTCTTCAGCTGCGGGGGCAACGAAATAGCGCGCCGTAAAGTAATGCCGTCACACTCTAGGAAGGTGGACCCCTTCGCGGGCCGTCGCCTAAGTCGCTTGCTTTCTGCCGGAGCCATTGCATCTGTTGAGATATAAGACACCGTCCTTCCGGACTGTGAGGGTCGATTCCATCCTCTCGGAAAGTCCTCGCCATCTCCTGACGTACCAGATCGAACGCCAGCGGTCGTACCGCAGCCGGCAGTCCAGCGATTTCCGCGGCCACTTCATAGGCAATGGAAGCCAGACACGCGAGTTCTTGCTTAGAGATGGCCATAGATGTCGAATGAGCGATTAGCGACTTAGTTCCGCTCAAGGATCGTCACAGCCGCCGACGAGGCGGCACTTCTCCTGCTTCTCGATAGCGGAACGCGACCTGAGCAACAGCGTTGAGAACGGCAGCGCCTGTGATCACCTGGGATCAGAACCGCTGATATCACCATTCTCAGCAATGCACGGGAGAGCTTCTCCGGCCTCCCTCGACGCAGAATGCTGGTCCGAGAAATTTAGGAAGCGGGCCTTCGACCAGGCGCCGGGGACAATGTTCACTTGTTGGAGAATCGCCTGGAAGTCATCCTGCCCTAGCTGCTGCTCAAAGTCGGCGAAGTCGTGCAGAAGATGACAAAGAGCTGTCCGCCTATTCTGCTCGAGAAGAAATAGCGATGATAGAACCCGCGCAACGCCATTTCCCGAAATCAGCAGGCATCTTGTTCGGCCTCGGCCTCGGCGGCTTTTTCGATGGAATCGTCCTGCACCAGCTTTTGCAATGGCACCACATGCTAAGCAGCTGGTATCCCGTCAACACGCTCGAAAATCTGGAGCTGAATACGTTGTGGGACGGCATCTTCCACAGCTCAACTTATCTTTTTGTCGTCGCGGGATTGTTCGTGCTTTGGCGCAGCGCGCAGCGTCGTCATCTCTTCTGGTCAAGCAAGCTTCTCGTCGGGACGATGCTGCTTGGCTTTGGCATCTTCAACACGGTTGAAGGCATCATCGACCACCACATCCTCGGCATCCATCACGTCAACGAAACGGTGGACCGCGCCTACTGGATTTATTGGGATATCGGCTTCACGCTCTCCGGCATCGTCATGATGGTCGCCGGGTGGCTTCTCATGGGGCAGGGTGACCGCGAGAGCGGCTTGGGGCAGGCTAGTCAGCCATGACCGCGCGGGCGAAGACTACGTTCATCTGGATTGTATTCGGCATTCTCACCGTGCTGGCGACAGCGCCGGTCTGGCGGGTTCTGGCGTATGGCGTAAACCCGACGCTAGATCAGGCGCTGCTGTTTATCTGTGGCGGCGAGCGGTAGGGGTTACGTGAGGCGCTCGACAATGTGAGAGCGGATCACGATGTCATCCTTCGGAATTCACGCATCAGGTCGGCGCGCAGCTCCGACCACCATCCACGGTCAAGATCATCGGCCATGACCTCGAGCACGGCGATGTCGTCATGCTCGGTCGCTTCTCCCGTTTGCCAGCGCCCTTGCGCGGGGGAACGGGCAAAGCTTGTGACGCCGCCGAAGCGCTCGGTAAGGCGCTGTGACAGGCGCTCATAATTCTCTGCGGGAAACGGCTTTCCCTCTTCGTCGCAAAGCGGCATCAAGATTTCAATCAGGTGCATCACGATCGTTGCTTCACGAATTTCTGGATAGCGGCTTTGAGCGGCACTTCGCTCTCGCAGTAATCCGCCCATGGCTTGCCCTTCGCGAGCAGCGCGGGTGCCGTCGTCATGGTGAAGCGCTTGGGATCAAGCCCATTTCGGACCTGGCTCCAGTGCAGCGGCATCGATACCGTCGCGCCGGGCCGCATCCGGGGCGATAGCGGCGCAACCGCCGTCGACATGCGATCGTTGCGCAGGTAGTCGAGGAAGATCCTTCCGACGCGCTTAGCCTTAGACATGTTGATCAGGTACTTGTCCGGGCTGTCCTGCGCCATGGCGGCGCAAACCGCCTGCGCGAAGCTCTTTGCTTCATCCCAGCCCAGCCCGTCCTTCTCCTTCACGATCAGCGGCGTGACGACGTGAAGGCCTTTGCCGCCCGTTGTCTTGCAGAATGTCGCAAGACCTAGCGCTTCGAGCCTTTCCTTCATCTCCTTCGCCGCGGCGATGACGTCGGTGAAGGTGAGCCCCTCCGCGGGATCGAGATCAAACACAAGCCTTCCCGGCACGGGCGGTCTGCTCGGTTGGTTGTTCCACGGATGGAATTCGATGGCGGCAATTTGCGCGGCGGCGATCAATCCCTCAATGCGGTCGATCTGGACGTAAGGTTTGCGGTCGCCCTCGACCTGCGTCACCGAGATGAGATTCGACATGCCGCGCATCTCGTGGCGCTGGAAGAAGCGCTCGCCTTCAATACCGTCCGGCGCGCGGATGATCGAGCAGGGACGGCCTTTTATATGCGGCAGCATCCACGGCCCGATTTTTTCCAGATAGCGCGCGAGATCGAGCTTGGTGAGATGATCCGGCGCGGGCCACAGCGGCTTGTCAGGCTTGGAGATGGCAACGCCCATGACAACTTCGCTGCCGCCTTTCATACGCAGCGAACGCGGGGCAGGCGTCGGCAGCTTGGTCTGCTTCGGCGGCGCGGGAGTTTCCGCCCGCACTTCGCCCGCTGGTTTGTCTTCGCGAAGACCCTTGAACGCGGCCTGCCGCACCATGCCATCGCCCGTGAACCCCGCGAACTCGATCTCGGCGACCAGCTTGGGCTTAACCCAAGTCCAGTCCTTGCCTTTGCGCGGCGCATCCTTGCCGGCGAACGGGCTTTTATCGGTCTTGAGCCCTTTGAGCTGCTTGAGAATGCCGGCGGTGTTGCGCGCATTGAAGCCGGTGCCCACGCGGCCGGTATGGACAAGGTGATCGCCGCGGTAAACGCCGACGACAAGAGAGCGCAGATTCGATGCGCTGCCGCTCCATCCTCCGATAACGACCTCATGCCCGGCGCGGCATTTGGATTTCATCCATGTTTCGGTGCGTCCCGAGCGGTAGGGAGCATCGGCGCGCTTTGAGATGATCCCTTCGAGCTGGAGGTTGCAGGCGGATTTGAGCACCCCGTCGCCCGGCTCCAAGAGATGCTCGACATACTTGATCTGGCGGTGGTGCGGGCCCTTGCGTGCAAGAAGCGCGGCGAGACGCTCCTTCCGCTCCAACAGAGGAAGATCGCGCAGGTCTTCGCCGTTCTCGAACAGCAGGTCGAACACGAAATAGATCAGGTCGCGGGCCCGGCCCTCGGAGAGCGCGGCCTGCAGCGCCGAGAAATCCGGCGCGCTGTTGTGATCGAGCGCCACGACCTCGCCGTCGATGATGCAATCGGGAAGGCTCGCCGCACCCTGCGCGACCGCCGCAAACTTCGGGGTCCAGTCGAGGCCCTTGCGCGTGCGCATCGTGCCCTGACTGTCTTCGACACGCAGCTGCATCCGGTAGCCATCGAGCTTGATCTCGTGGACCCAGTTTTCGCCAGAGGGCGGGCGGCTGACGCTTTTGCAAAGCTGCGGCGCGATGAAGGGTGGAATCAAAACGCTCTTGCCTGAATTCTTCTTTGTGGCCGCGGCGCGGGCCTTGAGAGCGGGCGCGTCATTGACCTCGGCCCGGTTCGAGTGCCAGACCGCATCGGCCTGGAAGCTTCTCGCCTTACCGAGCATGAAGGGCTTGGGCTTGCGGCCTCCCGGCACCGATCTCGTCCATTCCGCGTCCTGACGCGACAGACCGGTCCTCCTCTAGGATGTCCACGCCTTGCTTCTCATAACCGTCGTGACGCTTGATCAGAAGCCAGTTGGTGCGCTTGCCGCCGTCGCGGTCCTTGCGCAGCCGCACCATCACCCAGCTGCCCTGCAGCTTCTCGCCGACAAGGGTGAAGCGCAGCTCACCCTTGCTCAGCGCTTTCGCGGGATCGCCGTCCGTCGCCCAGAACCCGCGGTCCCAGAGCATGACCGTACCGCCGCCATACTCGCCCTTGGGGATCGTGCCCTCGAAATCGCCGTAGTCGAGCGGATGGTCTTCGGTTTCCACGGCTAAACGCTTCTCGCCCGGGTCGAGCGACGGGCCCTTCGCCACCGCCCAGGACTTGAACACGCCGTCCACTTCCAGCCGGAGATCGTAGTGGAGACGCGTCGCGGCGTGCTTCTGGATGACAAAGCGCGGGTACTCGGCGGGTGCGATTGGATTCTTTCCACTCGGCTCGTCCGTCTTCGTGAAATCCCGCTTTTGCTGGTAGAGGGCTAGTTTAGTTTTTGCCATAACGCTCACACGTTTTCCCGTCTGCAGCTAACGGCCAGTATGCGCCCCGCGTTCCGCCAAAGGCGGAACGAAATCATTCCGTTAGCGTTTGCGGGGGATCATCCGGAGGAGTTCCATGGCTGCCCGCCGCGCGTACTGGAAAGGTTATCTTAAACTCTCGCTTGTGACCTGCCCGGTTGCGCTGTACCCGGCGTCCTCACAAGCCGATAAGACCAACTTCCACCAGATCAACCGCAAGACCGGCAACCGCCTGCGCCAGCAGATGGTCGACGACGAGACGGGCAAGGTCGTCGACAAGGACGACAAGGGCCGAGGTTACGAGCTGCCGAGCGGCAAGTATGTTGAAATCGAGCCCGAGGAGCTCGAAGCCGTTGAGGTCGAGAGTACGCACACAATCGACATCGACAAGTTCGTCCCCGAGGAAGATATCGACAAGCGCTACTACGAGCGCCCGTATTACATCGTCCCTGAAGGCAAAGGCGGCGAGGAGGCTTTCGCCGTCATCCGCGGCGCCATGAAAGACAAGGGCAAGGTCGCTCTTGCCCGCATCGTCTTCGCGAACCGGGAGCATATTCTCGCGGTCGAGGCCTGGGGCAAGGGGATGCTAGGGACGACGCTACGCTACAACTACGAAGTGCGCGACGAGGCCGAGTTCTTCAAGGGCATTCCGAGCCCGCGCGTCAATAAGGAGATGATCGAACTCGCAAGCCACATCCTTGATAGCAAGTCGGGCCGGTTCGACGCCTCGAAGTTCAAGGATGAGTACGAGCTTGCCCTGCGCAAACTGGTAAAGCGTAAGGCGTCGGGGAAGACCATAGAGCTTCGCGCGGAGAAAGAAGGCCGGGGCAATGTCGTCGATCTGATGGAAGCGCTGCGCCAGAGCGTCAAAGGGCGCAAGGCGGCTGCCCTGAAAACAAAGTCAGATAGCAAGATGACGGCTTCAGCCCGCAAGCGTAAAAAGCGGTCGTCCAAGGCGGCTTCGTAAGCCCATACATTGAGCTAGTTTAATTTCGAAGGCGCCCCTGCGCGCAGTCTCTTGTGCCCCGCGGATCAACGTACGGATAGTGCCGCCCTCAGGACCCAGTTTGTCTATCCAATCCGAGCAGCAAGAAAGGTCAAGATGAAGGGCGCGTCGCGTGGCTCCGCAGTTCTTGAGCCAGAATATTTCGCACGACCGGCACAAATGCTCGCGCGCGATCTCATCGGCGCTGTGATCGTGCGGCGGGTTGCGGCAGCAGAACAGCGGCTCATTATAACTGAAACTGAAGCCTATCTTGGCCCCCACGACCTGGCCTGTCACTCCGCCCGAGGCCGGACTGCGCGAACCGAAGTCATGTTCAGGCCTCCAGGCACGCTCTATATTTATCTAATCTACGGACGACATCTGTTGTTCAACGTCGTCGCAGGACCCGAGGGCGCGGGAGCCGCGGTGCTGATACGCAGCGCGGGAGAGGTGCAGGGGCCGGGAAGGCTCGGTAAGGCGCTCGCACTATCAATCGAGCTCAATGGCCTCCCCGCGAACCCAGGGTCAAAGTTATGGTTCGAGCGAGGCCGCAAGCCCCGCCGCATCCGTGCAGCGCGGCGCATCGGGGTGAATTATGCCGGTCGCAAGTGGTCGGAACGCAAGCTGCGGTTCATCGCGAGCTCCTGAGTCGTGCCACAAAAATTATTCGCAAAATCCATCTTGCCGCAGGAATGCTTTGTTGATTGAAACAGCCGCCTTTGCGCCCTCGGCTACGGCGATTGAGACCAGGAGAACATCACGCGACCCATCGCCCGCAACGTAGACACCTGGTACAGAGGTGTCCTCGGTCACAGGGTGGGTGACCACGCCACCGTTTTTGTCGCGCTCACAGCCCAGACGCTGTGACAGGTCGGAGGCCTGTTGACAGCCCGTCGCAAAGAACAGCCCCTGTATTGATAAAGACGAACCGGAATCAAAGTCGACTCGCGACAGACGCCCGCCTTCGCCAATCAGCGCCCGAACCCTTTCTAGCCTGACCGGGATATTGTGTGCCCGAAGCTTTTGCGCCCAGCCTGCGCTGATCCCGCTTCCGTCACTACAGACCACGACGTCAGACATCCAGTGGCGCATCATCAGGCCTAGCGCCGCGCCCCTATCACCAAGCCCATAGGCGGCTACGGCCCTTCCTCTGTATTCGAAGCCGTCACAGTACAGGCAGTGGTGCACGGAAATTCCGTAATGCTCGTCGATACCAGCAATCGCGGGCAAGTCATCGACGAGGCCGCTGGCCAGCAGGACTTTGGAGGCTGTACCTCGCGTACCATTGGAGCAGCTGTATTGAAAAAAATCACCCGTCGACACGACGTCAAGAACGCGCGAACTGAGAATTTGCACCGTGGTATATTTTCTCAGTTCCGCACGCGCAGTGGCTAAAAATTGTGTGGGAGCTATCCCTTCCCTGCTCAAAAGACCATGGATCGCTGGCGACGCCCTATTGCGGGGCATCCCGTCGTCGCAAACCAGAACCTGTCGGTGGCATCGCCCCAATACGAGGGCAGCGCTCAACCCTGCTGGCCCGCCTCCTACGATCAGAACCTCGACATCCATCACACGTTCCTCGCCGGAGCGCAGAGGCCTTGTCATCACAATTCTCGAAACAGGGTTCTAACGCCGCGCGCCGGTCACAAGACCCCCTATGGCCAGACCGAGGGCGAGCCCCGCGAAGCCGCCCGCAACCGAGCGAACCGGCAGCGGCCCCTCCCAGCCGGCGTCAGATTTTTCGGGACGAGTCCGTAATCGACAGCGGCAGCGACCGCCGATACCGCTGCCGCATCGCGAATAATGCGCCCGGTGCCCGACCGAGGAGAAGCGGCGCGGAGTGTCTCAAACAGCGCAGCCCAAAAAACGCACGCGCCGCAATGCGTCGCGAGCCCTGGGATGGTATGCTTTGCGTCTATGCCTTTTACATTGCCGGCGGTTTCGCCATGTAGCCAGTGGCTTGTTGCGTTAATTGGCTGGACCGGCGCTGCGCCCTCGGCCTTTGCGAGCAAGCTCAAAACGGCAGCCCCTATCGCGCTCGCGACGCCTTCGGACACTAGAGTATTTTGAAAGAGGCGGGTGGAGCTTCGCATCGTCGTTCTCGTTCTTCAGGCATGTTGCGTAACTCGCCTTCTCGCCGAGGTGTTCCCGGAAGAAAAAGCATCTTCAACAATTGATCGCGAGGCTCGGCCCCCTAGGTGAGCTGTTCGTCAAGAATCCAATGGTCGTAGCTCGTGCCCGCGGTCCTTCTCTCGTTCCTCTGGCAGGAGGTCTGCCGTATGACGAAAGCGTACTGTCACTGAGACGTTCCAAAGGGGTTTGATCCTTCACACCATATGAAATATCCGTCGGCCGCCAAACGGCGGAGGATTGGCTCGGGAGCGACCTTGATCGGCATCACCTCGCGAACACCTAATACAAATTCGGGATCGAGAACCCATTCCCGTCCTGACTCATGAGCGGGGAGCTTCGATCCAAGCGCATCGCGCGTCACGGCATGAATGCTGGGGTTGTCACTCGCGCTGAATAGATAAGCGCGGGTCATCGTCCCCGATGATAAAACCGAGTTTTGCGCGTCTGTCATCGGGTTCACTCCGCGGCGCTCAGCATAATTTCCCGGTGTTCATCTCTACTTCCGTCGACAGATGGGTTCGCATTTAGATCGGGCAGATCGCTGTGGGGCTTCTTTCCAGACATCTCGTCGGATGGAAGTAGGGGCTCAGGTCAGTGGAACAGCGGATACCGGAATTGACCTACGAAGGCGGGCGACACGCAGAACCTCGAGTAGCTGCGCCTTGTCAGCCTCGGCCTTGTTTAGTCGAACTTTGAACTCAGACACGCCCGCGCCGGCGGGCTCTGTGTGTGGGGTACGAGCTATATGGGATGGGTGCCGGCGATGAAGCTTATGCCGCCCGCACGCATCAGCCCGCTAAGCGCAACGCCATGATGATCGCGGCCCACATAGTTTGGGGAGGGACACTGGGTGCCATCTTTGCTGCGCCATCTTTTAAACGTGTGGCTGCTCCAACAAAACAGCCTTCTTAAATGAAGCTTGAGTTGACCAACCAGAAATTCCTCAATGTAGGTCATGGTGGTGTCTGGACGCGCAATCTCGCTTTGCACTTCATGCGATCGTACCCCGGGCGGTCACGGCTACGCGTGTCGTTTGTTATCGCCGTCGAAGGAAATCTTGCGTCCGCCGGCGCCCATCAGTGCCGCTCATGTCTAGCTGCGACAATTTGTACATTGACGATCTTGATAGAGATTATCTTCTCTATAGTGGAGGCCAGCTCACCAATATCGCGTGCTCATGCCGCTTGGGTGAAGTCGTCTACTGCGCTTCACGAAAGACCAATGGGCTCGAGCTTTCAAGGAGGAGCTGATGCTCGACGAAAGAGACTACGTCGGCCCGCCGCGGCCCCCGGTTTTAGGTGATTATGAGTATATGCGCACCCTGCGCCACGGCGATTGGGCGTGGGAAGGACTGCGTCGCAACCCCGCCTTTCAAAGGGAGGCCTCCGGGCAGACGAAGTCGCGTCGCGACATTACTCGATTGGAGAACGGAGCGCTTCTCACGCGGATGCACGAGGTGTCGTCTCGTGCCGAAGCGTGGACGCTCCGCTCCTTTCGTTGATCCGTCACAGACGGCACTCAAGTCGCATCACATCTGGCTTGCATCAGCTAGCCGAGTCGTTCTATCGGCGGCAGCGGAGCGAACAGACGACTCAGATCGGGAAGCGCTATTTTTTCCAGCCATACCTGCTGTGGAGCACATTCTCGTCGATCCGGCGGGCGACCAGCATGTTCTGCTCAGGGGTACCGGCGTCGTTCTTCAGCTGTCGATTACTGGCGCTGACATCGTCCGAGAGCCTGTAAGGCTCTCAATCGTGATCGGCGGCACGAGTTTGCTGGAGCGAACGGTATCTCAGCTCCTGGACCTGCGCCGCATCCTCTTGAGCCATCAGGCCCAAGTTCATGTTCCGGGCTGGACTGCGCGCACGCTCAATAGGCGCGACAGCCTGATTGTGTTCGACTGCTTGGCTGCCGGCGGCACTGAGCGTCAAGCGGGTGGCATCCTATACGGGGACACGGCAGTCGCGCGGGATTGGCGCCACGGAAGTATTCGCCAACGTATTCGGCGCGACCGGCTGCGCGCCGAAAGCTTTATCTTTGGGGGATATCGCGCCCTGTTGGAATGAGCTGCGGTTCGGATTCAAGGGTGGCGCATTCAGAGCCTCCCCAGGCATTCCAAACTAAGGAACAGTGTTGCTCCGTTTGATGGAGGAACCCATGGTCGGTCAATCCGATGACGAATTTCTTATTGCTTCCGAAGCAGCCGCCAAATTGCGCATAGCTAAGCGCACGCTCGACAATCATCGTTGGAAAGGAACCGGTCCTAAGTTTCGACGCCATGGTGGCCGCATTGTCTACCGCCACAGCGATCTTCTCGCGTGGTCAGAAGAACGGGCCGCTCGACTCGCTGCACGAAAGTCCCCGCATAATGGATCTGCGCAGCATGCTCACAATAGGGACGACTCTCATCGCGTTGGCAGTATTGACCTGGCCCAAGCAAAGCGTCCCCAAACTTTACTGGAACACCACTCCAAGCGTTCCGATCGGCTTATACAGGCTGACCAGCCGAATGCCGGCGAAAGGCGACCTCGCGATTATCAGTCTGCCTGAAGCCGCAGCGGCGCTTGCGGACGTGCGCGGTTACCTGCCAGCGCGCTCTCGGCTCATTAAACCGGTCGCAGCAGGCTTCGGCGATACCGTCTGTCGGCACGGCCTCGTGGTGAGAGTCGACGGGCGGCCATGCGCGTTGGCCGACGCAGTGGACATGCGCCGACGCCCCCTCCCGCAATGGGACGGATGCCATCGGCTGACGCCCACCGAGATCTTTGTGGTGTCGACCGTACGAGGCAGCTTCGACAGTCGATACATCGGGCCCATACATGTTCGGCACGTGTTGGGAACAGCCGTACCCATCTGGACACGCTAGCTAGCCGGCCTTCAAGCGCGTCAACGCGGTATCGACTTTGGCGACCGCCTGTACAAGCTGCGCCCGCAAGGAAGTGAGATCGTCAACGGGAGCCTCCTCGTTAGCCAGATGATGCGGATTAAGACACGCATCGATCAACGTCAGGAGCGTTTGAGCGCGCATGGGCCCTGCATCGAGGGCGGCCTCCAAAGCCTTGCTGTCGACGCCCTCTCCATCCAGGATCAGTCTGCCATCACCCGCCGACAACCAAACAGACAGCCTCGCACCGGTTAGAACAGCAATATCGACGAGCTCGGCCGGCAAGGCCATTTTGACAGCGGGTTCGTCGCTTGCGGATAGTCGATAACCCGCAATGTAGCTCTCGGTTGGCAAAGATCCGCTTCCGTCGTCCTCACGCACAAAAAATGGGGATGCTGCCATTGCGATCATGTTTCTCACTCCCCGCAGTCAGTCCGCGACCGCGCAGATACTATCCCAAAATGGGATAATCCGAGATCAGGATTAAGCGGTGAAGCCGTCAATAGTACTCCCGGCTTCAGACAATGCGCGACACGCTGCGCTCGCCGCGCCAAATCAAGCTCCGCAAGCTGCTGCGCGACCTTCGCGATAAGCGCGGCTTGACGCAGGCGGGCGTAGCCGCTCGCCTTGGCAAGCCTCAATCCTTTGTGGCCAAATATGAAGGGGGAGAACGGCGCCTCAGCGCGATCGAATTCATTGATGTCGTGCGAGCGCTCGACCTCGAACCCAGCTCCGCCATGCGGCAGCTCGTGAGAGCTCTTGATGGCGACGCCTCGTGAGCAACCGCCGTTGCACTTCTGAAACTCAACCATCGAGCGCACCACATTGAGAAGGACTGTGCCTGCCGTACAGCCTTTCGCCCGAACGCATTGACAAAACCTTTTAGCATATCCGCCCGGTACACAGTGTCGTATTAGTGTCGCATTCGCTCATAAGTGCTCCTCCTGTTTCAAGATAAATGACCAGCGTGTGGCGCCCCGCGAAGTCAGGACTGCGACAGTCAACATTTGCAACCGCTCCTCGTGTTCAATGAACGGAATCAGTCCCATCTCCAGATCGGCAGCAACGACGTCGGCTCTGTGAGGAACCTAGGTGGTGCAGCGTCGCCATGCCCAAGTCGCGTTCGCTGAGAGGCTAGGGAGTCTGGGCGGGTCCGCCCTCGATCACGCATCTCGGCCGGCCGGGCTCTATCTCGCGGCTGCGAGAGCCGCTCGACTAAGCCGCCGATTAAGACGGCGTCTCGGCGCATTCGCGTAACGATCCCTCCCGCGGTCGCCCTGACACGCTCTCGCCCTTTGAGAGGAACGTCGCGCATGCGGATCTGGCCTCGCCGCGCCGTCGCCGTTTTAGCGTCCTCGATCAACGCGTGCCTTTGTCAATGATCGCGCCTCGCCTTTAGCGGCGATGCTATCAGCTCGACGGACTCGGGGCGTAAGTCGCGCAACATCGCTCGTGTCCGGTCTGGTGGCGTTCCGGACCATCAGGCCGTCGATCCTCTGCCCGCGGTGGAGAGCCCTATCCCCGCGTAGCTTGTGCACGATGTGGCAGGCGTCGCCTCGGCGGCAACCCGCGCGTGCGCGGGTCCTCCACTTCGTTCCGGCCCGTCTCCTCGGCGCGGAGCTCCGCTCCGACGGGTGCCATCAGCTCCAGCCTACCACGATCTGCACATCGCCGGCGGGGAATAGGTCTCCGCCGGGACGACGTGAGGAACGACACCATGGCTACCATCGGATACGTCACCAAGCGCGAAGACGGCCGCTACGAAGGCGAGCTTAAGACCCTCTCCGTCCGGGCGTCGATCGCCATACTGCCGGTCGGCGACAAGCTCTCCGACAACCAGCCGGACTTCCGCGTGATGTCGCAAGGCATCGAGATCGGCGCCGGCTGGCAGCGCATCGGCCAGACCTCGGGCAAGGAGTACATCTCGCTCTCGATCTCCGCGCCCGAGTTCGGCAAGACGCTCTACGCCAACCTCGGCCGAGCCGCAGGCCAGACCGACCCCAACGCGTTCGCCCTAATCTGGACGCCGCAGGATTGAGCCTTCAGCTCAACGCCCTCGCGCCACAGCGGCGCGAGGGCGCCTTCGCGTTCCGCGAAGAGGCCCACCCGCCCACCCAGTCATGCGACTGTGCCACAGTCGATGATGAGCGCGAGCAACAGGCTGGAGCCTGTTTGACTCGCGCTCATCGTTGCCGACGCCTTCGACGAGAGTGCGGCCCGCCGTCTACACCTTCCCGGGGCTCATTCGGCACGCTGCAGAAGAGGCCGATGATGATCTCGAGTGCGTCCTTCGAGTGGCTGTTCTAGGCGAAAGTGCGGTCTGGGGCGGCTGGGGAGGACATCAAGATAAAAGGATGGAGTCGTTGGCGCTCAGAAGTGCCATCGTTACTGAGCTTCACGCGACTCCGTTTTCACGGCCGTAGAGTCAGCTTACGAAATACGCCTTGTAAGCC
>JAEWIJ010000176.1 GCA_023387235.1 Pseudomonadota bacterium | reverse complement strand
GCGGGGCGCTTGTGTTTGCTAGAAGCCACGAGCCTTCGGGCAAACCCCTGATCCGCGGTAGCTCAACGGTAGAGCAACCGGCTGTTAACCGGTTGGTTGTAGGTTCGAATCCTACCCGCGGAGCCAGTAAGCCAAACCACGCACCCATATCGCCCAAACGCCCTTAAAATAAGGGCAAAATTATAATTCAGCCATCGGATAGTCTTGGCCTAGGGGTCCCGGCCGGGGGCCCGACTGGGGTCCCTGTAAGGCGCTCACTGATTGTCCGATGATGTGCTCAATCCGCGCTTGTTAGAGTTCCCCATTCGTTCCAATCCTCTCTCACCCATCCATCAGGTGGAGGGGAATCGGTTTGGGCGGCGGACGGCGAAAAGGCGAGCTAAGCAAAAGCGCCATAGACCACGGATGGCCCTTCCAGGTCGCCGTGCATGAAAGCGTCATTGCCGGCCGCAACTACGTGACAGTGCATCTGTGGATCGATGGCGAGGGCTTGTCGCTATGCCGGCTCGGGCACGCGTTCTATCGAGATGGCAGCTATCACAACGTTCTGTGCTTCGCCGAGCGCGAACATGCCGAGCGCTTCCACGCGAAGTTCGGCGGCGAGATGATGACGCCGGAGACGCGGCCGCGCTGGCCGAACAAGCCACCTCGAGGGCGGCGTAAGTAGTGGCTGGGGGAACGTCCGGTGCAAATTAAGAAGAAGCCCGCTCGGCGGCACCACACAGTGCCACGGTTCTATCTGGAGAGGTTTGCGTGCCCTCACCGCAAGGGTCGCTTGCTGGTCCTCGACGCTTCGACTCGCAAACACTTCCACGCCAAGCCAGAGGACGTCGCTGTTGAACGAGACTTCAACCGTGTCGAAGCTGACGGTGTCGAGCCCGATGCTCTAGAGGCTGCACTCGGTGAGATTGAGAGCGAGTTCAGCCAAGCAGTGCGACGTACTGTGGACGGGAAAAGATTCGCCTCTGAGGAAGACAAGATCGTAATCGCGAACTTCGCAGCTGTGCTTATGATTCGAAATCCGCGCCTCCGCAGCCTAATGGCCAAGCTTCACGAAGATGTCGCGAAGCAGGCGCTCAGGCTTCAGGTGGCCGATAAGGGTCGTTGGGAGAAGATAGAAGCGCGCATGAAAGCTGACGGCTACTTGGATGGCAAGCCGGCGGTCGACTACGAAGAGTACAAAAAGTACATTGAGGATGATCAGTACGACATCCGCTTTCCGCGAGAGTACTATATCGCTCATGAGATAAAGCTCCTCCAGTCGATCCCTCAATTGGTGGCGAAACGCGGCTGGCACGTTTTGATAGCAAGCGGATCAAGCGGAGGCTTTCTGTGCTGCGACCACCCCGCCGCGCTGGTGTGGGCAGATTCTCAAATGGCGAATTCTCCATACAGCCCCGGCCTCGGCGTGGCCGGGACTCAGTTGCTCTTACCCCTTTCTACAAACATCGCCATCTCGGGCGCGTTCGAGCACAATGATGGGGTTGTCAATCTAAATGACCGGCAAGTGGCCGCTTTCAATGGCACAACGGTCTTAGGCTCTCGGCGTCAGGTTTATTGTGAAGGCGAAGCTGTAAAATACTTTTTGCGGGATGATACAGCCCCCAGAGGATGCATGGCTCTTCTGAAGGATACGAGGTTTAAGTGCGAGAAGTTGCCAGAAATGCCATGGTACTGACCCGAAGTCCCCGCATCGCTGCGAGCGTCTTTCGTGGCAGCGTGCGCTGCGCACCGGCGCGCGTAACGTCGGGTCGTCGTCTGCCAGCTCAACGCCGATGCAGCACGTTGCGCGATCAATCTTCGCAGGGGATTTGCTCTAAGGTCCGCGCCTAGGTGGCACTCCAGCAAAGCCAAGAATGCTCAGCAAGTCTGGACGCACTCGCAAAGCCTCGTGCAGCTTACGTGCGCCCGATGTCGCTTCAAAAAGATAGCCGAAGCTCTCATGGTGTCGCATCAGGTTTGCCCATGCTTGATGTTGGCTCAGAACCCGCTGCGCAATCTTAAAGTGCGGAGAGTTCAGAAAAACTTGGCTGATCGCCTCCATGTAGCGATGCACGGGCGACGCCACTAGCGCGTTGTATCCGACCAGTGCGTGGGGGACTGGCGCTGTAGAGGTGAGGCGCATGGCACGCTCACGCGCCGCTGCCATCAGTTGCTCGCGTGAGTTTCTAAATTGTCGCGAGTGCTTACTGATCGAGTCTTCGTCGGACCCTGCCATTATGAGGGCGCGACGTTCGCGGAGCTGCGCGTTCTCAACCATGTAGTCCGCGGCCAGCGCCAAGATTCGACGATCATTCGGGCACGCTGGTCCGCGGGGTCTGCCGCGCCCTCGGACAGATGGTTTCTCGGACATATCAACCTCGCTGCTGCATTGCGTACTAGAGAAGTCGCACGGGGGCGGAGGCGTTGACTACAGCAACAATTCGGAGAGCGCGCGGAATTGTTGCTCTTGACAGAGGGGGGGAATGATTCGCCGCGGCAATCCACAGACGGCGCGCATCGGCTCCCATTGATTTTTGCTCTCATCTTGGTGACACCGAAGTCACTAGATGATTCGGAGGTGTATCAATGGCACGACAGGCCCTTGCAAGTCCGCTCTTGCCTGAACCAAAGGTCTTCCTGTCCGTCAATGAAATCGATCGCGGCATCGCCAAACTACAACGACGATTAGATGAGCTGAATGCTCTCGACCTCAGGGCATGCGTGTATGAGCATACGAGGGCCGACGACGCCTTCTTCGCAGAACTGCGAAGCACAGTTTCAGAGGTGTTTGGTCCGAACTCACCTGAATTGAAAGATACGTCGGAGCAATTCTACTACACCATTGTCCTGGGCATGGAAGAATATGAGCGAGTTCAGTTGCGCGAGGAAGCACGGAGCGGTCATCGCACGCACATTCAGTCGCTGATCAAGCGTCTCAAAGAGAAGCGCGAAGATCTGGAGGAAGGCGACTCGCCTGCGCCATCCTCCTATTTCGACAAGCTAAAGCTACACCCGCGCATTGCCGATGTAGCGCGCGACATGTTTCTTGACGGCCATCATTGGCCCGCCGTCTTCGAGGCGAGCAAGGCACTCTTCAACTACGTGAAAGAGCGATCGAGGATGCATCACCTCGACGGTGTTCCACTAATGACGACTGTGTTTTCAAGAAAGAACCCAGTCCTTGCGTTCAACGAGCTTGCCGACAAGACGCAAGAGGACGAGCAAGAGGGGATGATGCACCTATTCATGGGAGCCGCACTTGCCATTCGGAACCCAGGCGGCCACTCCTTTCCGGAAGGCTCCGAGCAGCGCGCAATCGAGTACATATCGCTATTGAGCACGTTGGCGTATCGAGTGCACGAAGCGCGGATCGTGAGACCGACTGCGTGAGGCGCTAATCATGGAAGCACTGCCAACTGAACGGCCCGGCTTGGGCATTCGAACTGCTTTCCACTTCTATCAAGCCGCACTCGATTGGGCGCGACGTCGATTGAGCAAGCCGGTCATCTGCTCGAAATGCTTCGGAGACTATGGCATCCAATATACGGCCGCACAGATGGGAGCCGTGCTCTCCAAACCGTGCATCCGATGCGGTCAGCGCGACGGGGTCGGGCTTAATGCGGATCAAGCTTATGAATTGATGCATAGGTTCTTCGAGAGAGGCACCTACCGGCATGGGGCTGGCGGATATTCTCCGAGCATCCGTCTCTGCGATCCTGTCGCAGGCTTCGCAGAAGTTCACCTTCACCCGAACACGGCGCAGGATCGACGATTGCTCACCGAGATCACGGGCACCACCATATTCGACTTCGGGCCAACGCTCTGGCGCGTGGGCATGACAAGCCACTGGGACTTTGAAGACGAAACTGATGAGCTGAACTGGAAGCTTGCCCCCACCGGGATATCTCTCGCGTTGAATGCGTGTCCCGATGTAAAAGTTGGCCCGGGAGATCAATTCTTCCGGGCGCGCCTCAACGTTCCGGGCGACAGGCTGACAGACGCGGCGCAGTACGATACTCCGCCGGAGGGGCTAAAGAAGCAATATGATCGCTTCGATGCGGCGGATATTCCGATTTTCTATGCAGGCCGTAGTTTGGAGGTTTGCCTACACGAGACGCGGCTCTCAAACAGAGACGAGGTTACGCTCGCAACCTGCGAATTCTCTCGACCCGCAAAGCTGCTAGACATAACTGGCGACACCGCAGATCACGGTGAAACACCGTTCGATGATCCAATGCACTTCTTTAACGGCCTCATGTTCTCAAACCACACGTTCGACGAGTGTCGCATGGTGGCTCAAGCGATACGAGAACGCGGCTACGACGGATTTCTATACAAGAGCTACCACTCGCCCTTGATGCTCGGCGGCGGTGTGAACATTGCGCTGTTCGGATGGCCCATTAGAGATGGTTTGGTGTCGATCACGTCTCTCAACAATATCTTCATTGAAGAAATCAAAGTCGCCTATCAGCTCGGGCCTCTTGTCCCTGGCGCGTACATCGAAGAGCCGCAATCAACAGATGGACCTGTATCTGGCCACAGACGCGCCTGATGGGCGCCTCGAAGCGCCATCCCCGTCCTCCGCGTTCGGTGCGCCACGGCGCGGAAGTTAAAAAAAGAAAAAAGTGCCGGGTTGATAATCCCTCGGCACTGTAGGTGCACAATCGACTACACCGTGATTGCTGGCCCGTCTTTCGGAAAGTGCGCCATCAAGCACGCGGCAATTGCGGGAACAAGGGAGGTCTCCCCGCCCCCTTCCTCAAGGTCGTTGGAAACCGCGGTAATTACGAAATTGCAGAGATACGCCAACGCAGCAACTTCGTTCGGCTGCGTTTGCGCAAACCTGACGGTTGCCTCCACCAACCTAATATCCGTGGAACCTGCTCCGGCAAGCGCTGTCTCTATAGTCATGGTGCTTTTCTCCTGGTAACGCAGAACCATCCTGCGCCTATCGCGATAGTTGATCTAATCGTGCAGATAGGGCAAATACTTCGCATTACCTGCGTTAAATTACAAAGTTGCTTGGCTTACATTGTCAGATGCGGAGTATTTCAGGACATCATCAACCAAGAAAAACAAGACACCTGTATTGCGCCAGAGCTACGCCTGGAGGGCGTTAACCATGCCGGGAGGGCGGGTCGGCTCCGGGTCCCATAGACCCTACGCAGGAGTAGGAAAACGCGAGAACATCCATAGATGCCTCGCCGACGGCGGGGAGCGCAGCACGAGCACGCCGCACCGCTCCTCGAGGCCGCGCAACACCGACGCCTCGCCGTCTGCCTGCAACGGCGCCTCGCGCCATCAAGCGGCGCAACAGCGCTGAAGCGCAAACAACGCAAAGATCGCAATGAGCATCGAAGTCTCGCGATCGCGGACGTGGGCGGAGCTGCGCCAGGCTGCGCCGTGCGTGTGGTGCGCGGCGCATGGGTGATGGGATTGAGATTGCGAAGTGAGTTGTATCGACTCGCAGTACGCAAGCTGACGGACAGCATTATTTCTATTGGCAGAATATATCTGCGAGTCACGATGAGATTATAATTCGGAATACATAAACCAATGGAGCAATGCCTCAGGATTTCACCAGCATTTCCCGTCGCTTTTCTCCGTCAATTCCATATAGTGACTTTATCGCATTCCCCATACCAACGTCTCAGGATCGAGAAATGACAGAATATGTGGCGTACTTTCGAGTTTCAACTCAGCGGCAGGGCGTTTCTGGATTGGGCTTGGAGGCTCAGCAGGACACCGTCAGGCGGTTTCTGCGCGCTGGGGACACTGTCATCTCAGAGTTTGTGGAAGTCGAGTCCGGCAAGGACTGTGGACGCCCACAGCTCGCGGCAGCGCTTGCAGCGTGCAAGCGTCGGAAGGCTACGCTGCTCATCGCAAAACTCGACAGGCTGGCGCGCAAGGTGAGCTTCATAGCAACGCTGATGGACGGCGACACGGCGTTCGTCGCCGCGGATAACCCGCACGCCTCAAGGCTTACTTTGCACGTGCTGGCGGCCGTTGCCGAGCACGAGGGCGCCATGATCAGCGAGCGCACACGCACCGCCCTGCAGGCCGCGAAAGCGCGCGGTGTGCAACTGGGCGCGCATGGTCGACGGTTCGGCGTGGAAGAGGCGCAGGCCCTCAACGCGCAGCGTAGCGCCGCGGCGAAGGCGTGGGCGGCGAACGTGAAGCCGATCATTGCAGAGCTGAAAGAGGGCGGCGCGCTGACGCTCCAGGCCATTGCAGACGGCTTGAATGGGCGGGGCTTGACGACGCCTCGCGGAGGGGTTTGGCGGCCGAGCACCGTTCAGCGGGTTTTGGCGGCGTGAAACTGGCGAAGTTTCGGTGTCAGAAAAAATGGGGCCCTTGGGGCCCCATTTTGTTTTCTCGGGCGCCTGCCATTTCTAGAGGTGCATGCGCAAGTCACGAGTTAGTGCGAGTACGCGTCAAAAATTTTGACCCAACGTATTATGGAAAGCTCGTGAGTCCCCGTTTTGGGGAGGAATGGCGCCCGGAAAGGTTTCTGGCGCCGCCTATATCGGCAACGGGGACACCGCCCCTACAGCCATAAGACAGGGCGCGGGGATGGCGCCCAAAGGGAGAGAGGGCTATTTGTTCCGGCTGTTCCGACCGTTCCGGCCGATTTCCAACATTACTTTCCCAGAAATCTAAATGTTCGGATTTTGGTTGGAACGGTCGGAACAGAACAATAAAGCACTGGCAGGACTCACAAAAACCGTTCCGCCCCCCCCGGTCGGAACAGGGTCGGAACAGGGTCGGAACAAACACCCTCTCTCCGTGCCCGTTAGCCCCGCCCGCCCATCAAGGCGGCCAAAGGCCTCTCAACGGACCCCTCTACCGCCCACGACCGGTCACTCTCCTGCGCGACGGTGAGACGCGCACTCTCATCACCCCGCACGAAACCTTGCACCGACGCCACACCGATCCGGATTTTCTTTTTCGTCCATCCGAGCTTGCCCATCGCCTTCGCGACGCCCTCGGCCACGCCCTGATGGTGCGGGCCTGGGACAAGCTTGTAGACGTCAACCGCAGCAATCCGCCCCGTCAGGCCTTCCAACTTCATGGCGAGCGTATCGAGGTACAGTTCCTCCACCTCATGCTCTTCCTGCACGGCCGCCGCGGCGCCCCATAGCTCGCGCGGGAGCCTGATCGACTCTCCCCGCGCCTCATACACCGCCGCCTCACCCCATAGCTGGTCGACGTCGCGGCGCAACGCTGCGAGATCAATCGTGCCAACATCGATTGGCCAAAAGCGCCGGTTACCGGACCGATCCTTGAGAACCTGCCGGTTGTTCGATGTGCCCGCCATCACAAACGCGCGGGGAACGTTCGATGCGAGACGGCCATATGCAAGGCGCGATCGATCAGTCTGCCGCGAGGCAAACGCCTTCACGCGCTCCACATCCTTCCCTGACATGCCTGCAAGCTCAGCAATCTCAATGATCCACTTCCCGCGCGTGAGTTCGATGACCACTTTCGAGTCCGCGCCACAATCGACATTGTCGGAGAACCACTCTTCGCGCACAGCAAGTATGGTCAGCGCAGACGACTTCTCGCCTCCTTGCGGACCTATCAAAGTCGGAATCTCATCAAACTTACATCCAGGGGCGCGCACACGCCGCACAGCCGCGATCATCCACAAACGGCCGATCGCCCGGTTAAGCTCCGTGTCTTCGGCGCCGAGGTATTGAGAAACGAAGTTGTCGAGACGCTCCGCGCCATCCCATTCCGACTGTACCCTGTCGAGGTAGTCGAGCACCGGATGGAACCGGTTGTGCCGCGCCGTGTCGGCAACAACGTCATTGAAGAATTGCTTACCCACTCGCAGCTTGAAATCTCGATCAAACTTCAAGCGTAACGAATCCAAAGCTTCATCTGTCAACTCGGGGCCGAACCCCGGAAGCCCTGAAATGTAGGCGCACGTGGTGAACTCATTAAAGCTCAGCCTCACACCAAGCTTGCGCAAGGCAACGCCGATGTTGTGCTGGTTCGGGTACGGCCGCTTGTTGTCATCCCGCTGGAAGTCCTGGCCCCACTCGTCATACGCCTTCCGCGCCGCCTCCGGATCAAAGCAGTGCTCGAGGAGCTCTTCAGCGTCTTTGACGTTCCATCGGTGTTGGCAGAGTCCATCTGAAAACAGCAAGCGGTCCTGCCCATCGCCGCCATCACGCCGGCGGAACGTCTCTTTGCACCCACTCGTCTGGCAGTGGATGGAAAAGCCCTTGCCATCAGCGCCGTTCTTCACACCGAATTCGGTCTTGTTGTCGGAATCAAAGCCGTCGGTGTGCTTCCTCCCGCTCACCTCGCCGCCATCGTTCGGGCAGCGGCAGTGTAGCCAACCGCCGTCACCCCCGGCGCCCACATCCGCCTCAGCGTAGTAGCGGTACGCGGCCTCAATGTTGAAGTGCGCCGCGCAGCTGTAGACAAACCGCGCGATGTTCGGCGTCTTCAAATCCAGCGCCGCCCTGGATGTTTTACGCGCAGCGCCACTTGGCGCCGCCTTCTGTTCGCTAGCCCTCGCGGCGCGCTGTTTGCGGACATGGTCCGCCACCTCGCCGAAGTTCAGCAGTCCGCCCGGTCGAAACTCAAGGATGTAGTCGCCTTCCTCTACTGCGCGCCGAAGAGCAGCGTTCCGTGCTGCGTCGATATTGGCCTTTCGCTGCGCCTGTGCCGCGCGGTCTCGCCAATCAGCGGCAGGCCCACCCTCTAACTTCGGCGCCCCAAAGTGTGGCAGATAGTAGTACTGGTTGGCATCCGTGCACGACTGGTCGAAACGAATGCGAAGCATCTCGCCGACGACTAGCCGATACGTTTCTGCGAACACCGCCCGATCTTCCGCGCTCTCGATCGTGAAGGGCTCCATTGCGATGACGATGCGGAAGCGCGGCTTGTCTCGCGTATGTGACCGCGTGGCATAGGCCAGATACGCGACGCCGAGCGTGTCCAGTACCGCCGTGGCTTCTTTGAGGGTCTGTCCGCCGTCGACGTCCACAAACAATGGCGCGATCTGGGTGACCCGCTCTTGCTTCAGGTTCTTCGGCCTGGCGATGATCTTGCCATCGTCATCTGTCTTTGCCGGCGGCACTGAGTAGTCATTCAGGACACACGGGGCGATGGTCGCCATCTGCTCTTTCTTGAGAGCGGGAGAACACATCACGGGCTGAGCGAGCTTGCGGAAGAGATCTCCGAACGTCGTGTCGTGCCGACTGACGCTTGAATATTTCCCGGTTCCGAGGTTGACGCTGATCGGGCGGTTCTCGATGTCGTCCCACGCGCCGTCACACCGAAGCGCTGGCATGTCATCCGACGACACCGCCCGAACAGGCGACACCGCACCGTCCAAGTCCGGCCAACCGTCGTCGTCGTTATCTGGCGTGAATTCGTCGGTGATGTTGGCGAGCCCGCCCACGAGCTTCGCAACGGCGGACAGAAATGCAGAACTCTCGACGCTACTCATAGCGCATACTCCGTGATCCTTGACGCGCGGGCGATGCATCGCCACATTCACGTCATCGCAACAGAAAAGCCGCTCCTGCCCCGCTCGCGCTGAAGACGCGAATGAGGCGCTACTCCGGGAGCGGCTTTTTCGTTGCCGCAGCCGGATCACGGCCGGTGAAAAGGGGGAAGGCGCCACGCTCCGCGTGGCGAGCGCGCATCAGCAGCGCGCCAGGACTGGCAATCACCTACCGTCGCACTCGGCGTGACGCCCTCTGATGGGGAGGGGAGGGGCTTGGACCGTGTGTGCGACCACGGCCAGCGAACCGCCTCATAAGCCAATATGGAGTCTTGGCGAATCCTGTTCAAGTCTGACGTGAATTCGCCCCCTCCCTGCACGTCCTCGCCGACCTCTTTCTACAGATAGTCTTACGCGCGCTCCTAATTATAGGCACGGATGCTCGATTAATTGTGGCATCAGCATCACCATATGCCTCCATTTCTTGTCGTACATCTTGACATTAACTGTTGCATATGCTAGACAGAAGATTCTTTGAGTCGTGTAGAGGGCGTCAGACGCATGGCCGCTAATCCACTGATTTCGTTTCGTATAAGTGACGCGCTGCGTCGCCGCCTTGAGTTTTGCGCCGCGGAGTGCGGCGTAAGCGTGAGTCAGTATTTGCGAAGTATTTCCGAGACCGCCGCGAAGACTTACCTGAAAAGCGCAGGCGACGGACAGTCAGCACCTGACTCCGCCATGGAGGGTCGCTGACATGGACAAGGCAGCTCGAAAGGCATTTGAGCGCCAGATGGCGCAGTTCAACGCCGAAGCCTTGGCCGTCTTCGGGATCGCTCAAGCGCTCCTGGCGCGCGCCGACTCGCCATCGGCTTTCAACGTTCCGACCAGCCACCACGTCCATCAGGCGGACATCGTGGCTGAGATGGTCCGCAACTCGCCCGGCCTCGTCGGTGAGGTCGCCACGCTGCTCGCTCTTGGCGAGGACGTGCATGCGCGCAAGCGCGTCAAGGACGCCCTGACGACGCTGCGCGACGTTGATCCTGCCCTCTTCATGCGCGCACCGTCGCCAAAGCTCGCGGCGCTCCTGGCCGTGGGTCCGAATGCCGACGTCGCGACATGGGCAAGTGCCATCAGCTCAGCCGATTGGGCCGACAACGACACGCGCCGCCGCAACGCTCTCGCCGCCCGCCGCGCCATGTTCGCCGCGGGCCTCACGCCGCCAAATGAGGAAGACGTCGCCGCCCTCATGCTCGCCTCGAGGGACGAAGCCGTTGCGGCGATGCTGAAGCGAGGTGGCGGGGCTGTCGCGAGCCGTCGCGCATGACCCCGGGAGAACAACTCGTCAAGGCTCGCCGCGACGCCATGCGCCAGCGCCGTGCGGAGAACCGCGACGCGATATTCGCGACAGCGCGCAGTCGTGCTCTGCGCCACGGCCTTGATGAAGCCGCCGCTGAGCTTGCCGGACGTCGCGCCCTCGTGGAATGCGATAATGCCACAAAAGAGCGGCGAGGCCGGAGGCGAAACGTGCCGCAGCGTGTCGCGGCGATTGAGGCGCAGCGCACGTGGGAGGATAAGCGTCTCTCCCTGCGTGAGCGGATTTTCGCCGCCCTTCGTGTTCGTCACCCAGACGCCAATAGCACAGAGCTGCGAGAGCTACGAAAGCGTAGTAAGGCCATCGCTGCGGAGTGCAAGGCGCATGGCGCTGCCACTCTCAAACTCAACGACAGACTCCGCGCGTTCGTTGCACGGCGCACAGATGACATCCTGGCACCGCTGCCGGCAAGACCGCAGAACCGATTGCTGCGCGAGAAGCCGCGCGCTGGCATTCGCGCGGCACTAGCCCGCATGCTCTCCCGCTTCATGTCACGTGTCGCTGATGCGGTCACGGCACGCTGACAGTAACAAGAGCCGCACGGAGTACTGATAATGAGCGACGATCCCAACAATCTGCACTTTCGTGAGCAGGCCGAGACAAAAGCGCTCAACAGCTACAGCGAGGAAGCGCAGCGCCGCTATCCGCACATCACGGCAAAGCAGAGCGCCGTGATCGCTGAAAGCATGTTCTCGACATATGGCGCCCCGGTCGACGGCGTGAACAACGAGACGTATTTCTGGTACCTCGCGAAGCAGCGCCCCGATCTTTTCCGCACGGCCCCGACACCGCATCAGGCCCTTGAGTGGCGCTGCAAGCAACTAGGCAACGTCTCTGAACCCCAACGCCTCACTGAATGGCGCAAGATCGCGCGCTTTTCGGCGGACGAGTTGCTTGCTCTGGTGCCTCACGATGCCGAGCTATCCGCAACGTGCGCGCCGTTGCAGGATAAAAAGGAAGCGCCAGCGCTCACCGATGAGCAGCGCGCCAAAGGCTGGACGGCGGAGGACGCGCAGCTCGCAGCGCAAAGCAGCATCGATCCCAACACCATGGACCCGCGCAGACGACTGGAAGTGCGCCAGATGATAGCGGCGCAGATGGCGCCTCTGCCGCGGGACAAGATCGACGAAGCCCTCGCGCACATCGCTGGCGGCAAGACTTGGTCGCAGCTCCATTGGAGCGTGCAACGGCCCGCCTTTGATCAGGCGAAGGCGCTCGGCAAGTCGCTCCGCGATTTCGGCGTTGATGTTAGCGCGTGAGCTTGTGTGATGAAGTACGACGGCGGCAGGCAGTTCCGGCGGACCTACCAGAACGAGAGCCCGTACGCCTTGCTCGTGCGGTCTCTCCCTCGCGCCATGGTCGACAGGATTGCGGCCCGCCTCGCTTCTGGTGAACATGAGGAAGACGTCGCGCGAGACGAGAATCTAGTCCCCGGCGCTGTTCGCCTAATTGGTCGGAGCGTGACAGCCGTCGCGGGTTTCGATCTGCCGCCCGCGCAATTGCACCGAATGCGCACGCTCTCAACGTTCAAGACGCCCGAGCAAATCGCAGAACTCGAGGGACTGCCAATCAACGTTGTTGAAGACATTGTGCGCCGGAGTGAAAGCGCAGCCCGTCGGCGCGAGAAGCGCGCCGAACAGAACGCCGCCGAGAGTACCAGCGGCTAACGGTAGCGGGCGGGCGATGACTCCGGGCGCTCGCTCGCTACCGCCTCATTTAGGAGTGAGCACAATGCGTCTTTGCCATTTCCATCGCCCGAGCCAATCAATAACCGCCGAGGCGGCAGGCGCGATCGAACCTTACGCCGAGCGTGACAGCGTTAAGCAACGACAGGCCGCGCTCGCCGAGGCGCGCCAGGCGCACGCGGAGTTTCTGAAGTCTCTGGGCATCACGCCGCGCCCGCGCTTGATCTTCACGCCCGACACTCCGCCGCCTAAGCGTCGCGGCCGCCCTCGGAAAAGGCGCTGAGCGTGACAGCGCTACCATCATTAGCCGACATGCCAACCCGCGCCCGCAGGCAACTGTTAGCGGCCGTCCGCGGATCAATTGCCCGGCCGCAGAGCGCCGACGAAATCGAAAGGCGCATTGAAAAACAGGAGCGCGAGCGAGAGGACCGCGAATGGCTTCGCTCGCGCTGTACTTCAGATCGGGAATACCGCGCCCGCCTCAAAGCGTGGCATGACATCGGCCAAAGGCTTAAAATCCTCAAGGAACTGGTCAATCTCTATTTCACTGGCCAGCGCGAGGCCGAACTTGCTAGCATCTTCTCCGCCGCAGCGCGCCGCGATGTAGCGCCTCGCCTCTTGTGCCGCGCCCTCGGCATGACGGCATCGCAAGTGCAATGGCGCCTCAACATTGCGCGGTCGGACATTGATCGCGCGCGCAAGGGCCTGCCGACAAGCAGACAGCTCGCCGCGCAGGAGCGTGCACGCTACTGGCGCGAGTTGCGCGAGACGATTGAAAAGTCGCGCATGGAAACGGGCCAGAAGCGCAAGCCCGGCCGCCCACGAAAGGCGGCGCCATGATTTGGAGCCCGCATTCTCGCGCAGTCATGGCACGGCTGGCGGGTTGGCCAGTGAAGACGATCGCGCAGGCCCTGCACGTCCGCCCTTATACAGTCCAAAGCTGGCTTCGCCGCTATGGCTACACCCTGCGTGAAGGATGGCAGCGCGGCGCCTACATCCTTCGCGCAGCGCGGGCTTTGGACATCACCGAAGAAGACGCGCGCCGAGTCGGTGCCAAAGTCTGGCATACTGGTGAAATCGAGAGCACTGACACGCCGCACCGTGTCCGTGGGATCGTCATGCGCCCCGGACCCGGAATGCACACGGCGTGGCTTCTATTCGACGACTGACGGTCGCCACGAAGGCGCGCGTGTGGAGCATAAAAGAAAAAGGCGCCCTCTGAGGCGCCTTATTCTTCGGCGTTACCTGTGCTCACTCAGCGCCGCTCGCCGCGCGCGCCCTCAGCCGCATCAGGTCATCACATACCAGCGGCACCATCGGCGCAAGCGCACGTGACCGCCACATGCGCTGAATGGTAGCGCCGAACAGCACTGCCATGGTTGGCGGTGTCCCTTCCGGGGCGCCTTCGTAGTCCACGCGGAAATCGCCGACGGCGGTGTTCGTGTCGTCGTCGTCGGAGTCGCTGATCGTGATTGTGACTTTTGCCATGCGTGGTCCTCTCTGTTCGTGCGGCGAGCGCCAATCGCCCGCGCTTGATGGGAGGACGGAATCACAACGCGCATGCTCAGAGCAAGCGTGGTTGCAAGCTATGGTTTCTGCGCGCTGAAGTTGTCAGCGCCGCTAACAGGATTGTCAACGCGAGTGACAGAAACGCCCGGTTTTGTTGGCGTTTCTAACAATTCTCAGTCTTCGAGGGGGTCTATTTTTCGCAACCACTTCAGCTGCTCTTTCAGTGTCGGCGGATGCGTGTACTTCGCGTGCTCCCCGCCGCCGAGCGTGTGCCCCGTGATCGCATAGGCTACGGCATACGGCATGTTCATCTCAGCGGCGAGCGTCGTCCACGTGTGGCGGAACGAATGCATGGATAGATCGCGATCGGTGATCTTCGCGACCTTGCGGAGGAAGTCAGTGGCGCGTCGCTGATAAGGCGCGCCGCGGCGTCCTTCCTTCCACTCCGGGAATGACGCGAACACCCAAGGCCCTTCCGCCGCCTCCGCATACTTCACGAAGTCCGCGCACGCTGGATGCAGCGGAATTGTGCGAACGGAATGAGCGTTCTTCACAGATCCGAACTCGTCATGGATGCGTAACACCGCGACATCCCGCGATGTCGTTACGTCCTCTTTGCGCAACTGTGCGGCCTCGCCCGATCGCATGCCGTGGAAGGCAATGAGTTTCGTCACCCATTGGAAATCTGGATGCTCGCTCGGCAGGGCCTCGAATATCGTGCGAACTTGGCGAGGCTCGAAGGGTTTGCGCTTCTTAGTGTCGACGAACTTGCCCGCCGTCTTTGTGATCTTGATGCCGTCAAAGGGATTGGCGTCGACAAGTCGCTCAGAGCGTCCCGTTCGGAACAACGTATTCAATTGCTCAAGGTATTTTCGCTTCGTCCGAGGTTGTAGGTCCCGCAGTTCCAACTTGTCCCGATACTTGGCCGCGTGATCACGATTGACGCTGCGCGGCTTCAAATCTCCGACGGTGTCCGCAAAGTCCTGCGCGCTCCGCCACATCGTTTCGATCGTGTGTAGCGATTTGACATTGCGAGCACGGAGCCAACCCTCAACAAGGGGCGCCAAGTTCGTACGGCGCCCGGCAAGGGCGCGCAGTGCCTTCCGCTTCAACGCAACGGTCTTGCGGACCTTTGCGGCGCTTCGCCTCGATCGTTCGATCTCGCCCGCTTGTGCATCCTGTTCTCGCCTGCGATCACGGGCGTCGACTTCAGTGCGCAGGGCGATCGCCTCAACGAACGGAATGCTCTTCTCAAGAGCAACGATCTCGCGCTCAGTGGCGCCGACGATATCCAAGGCTCCTTCAGCCACAGCCTTCTTGCGCTCGTCTGGGGCAAGGTTGTTGAGCAGCGTTATGCGTTGATCATCGCGACGCGCGAGCTTTCGCGCTTTTTCTTCGGCGCCGCGCTTGTTCATGGCAGAGCCGAGATATTCGATCCACGCACGCACGCCGACGACGTCTTGGAGGTGCGTTGGCACCTTCCGCTTGTAGCGGTAACCGCTACCGTGTTTGACGACATAGGAAGGCATATCAAATGCACCAATATCGGCGTTGGGGGTCCCTGCTGGGGTCCGATTGGGGTCCCTAGATTGCTCGAATTTACCCGCACTTTCCTTAACAATTCCAGCATATTAATATCTTAGGCAAATAGCTCGGGGTCCCGTGAATTCTGGAATCCTACCCGCGGAGCCAATCAAATCAACGAGTTAGAGAAGCGGCGAGGTCCCGGTTTCGCATGGGGACATGGCGCCGCCGCATCTGCATGCGTCCACAATGCCGCCGTTCGTATCGACGGGGCGGCAGCCAAAAAGATCGACCGAGGCGTGCCCCCGCTGTTGGGTCGGCTGCTTGATCTGAGAAAAGCGCACGCGCTGGCGCTTCTCGGCGGATCCCTCCAGATCATGATTTCGGGCCGTGAGCGCGACTGCCACGGTCGCCATCATGGCGAGAATCGAGACGGCGTCGATCTCCGGCGTGATGCCATGGCGCACATGGCCGAGATCGTCGCGCGACTATTTGCACCGAGGGAAGCCAGCACGCTAGATAAGCGCCGGCCCGCACCAAAGCGGTCTCCGCATCACACGCGGGAATCCATCGGAGGAAACGTCGACATGGCTTTCTATGAGCTCAGGCAATACACGGTGCGCCCCGGAAAGATGGAGGCCTGGCTGAAGCTCATGGAAGGTGAGATCATCCCCTTCCAGGTGGCGAAAGGCATGGTGATCACCGGAAGCTATCGCGGCGAAACGGACGACAGCGTCTACGTCTGGACGCGCCGCTTCGAAAGCGAAGCGGAGCGAGAGCAGTTGTACAAGGCGGTGTACGAGACCGATCACTGGAAGAACGTGATCGCGCCGCAGGTCACGGAGCTGATCGACCGCGCCAAGATCCACGTCCAGCGCATCGTGCCGACGCGGCTCTCCACGGCGCAGTAGGCGGAACCACAAGCAATTGTTGTCGCGAAAGCCCTTCGTGCCGAAAAGCGCGGGGGCATGCGCTCGAGCAGCGCATGGGCCGCGCGGTCCACGAGCTTGCTGTCGCCGCGCTGCCCTGGCATGTCGCGCCCGTATGCAGAATTGCCGATATCGCCGGTGCGGCGGGCCGTGCCATAAACTCAGGAGCCCGAACCGTGCCAGCGCGAGATGGGCCAAGATCAGACAGGTTTCCGGGAGAGAAGCGATGAGACGTATCCTCAGTATGATTTTTGCCGCCGCCATTGCCGCTGTGCCGATGTCGGCACAGGCGGAGGTGAGCGAGTTGCGCATTCCGCTCGGCGCCGGCGGGTTCGGCTTTCTGCCCCTGCACATGATGCGCGAGCACAAGCTGATCGAGAAGCATTCGGCCGCGGCCGGCGTGCCCGTGACGGTGAACTGGGCGAATATCGGTGGCCCGTCGGTCATGAACGAGGCACTGCTCTCGGGCTCCGCGGACTTCATCTCGGCCGGTCCGCCCGCCTTTCTGACGCTGTGGGACCGCACGCGCGGCACGCCCATCCAGGTGAAGGCCGCCGCCGGCATGAGCTCCATGCCGATGTACCTCAACACGAGCGCCGAGCATCTGAAGACGCTCGACGACATCAAGCCGGACGACAAGATCGCCGTCACGGCGGTGAAGGTCTCGATCCCCGCCATCATCATGCAGATGCACGCGCTCGCGAAGTACGGAAAGGACGATGCCTTCCGCTTCGATCGCAACACCGTCTCCATGACGCATCCGGACGGCGTCGTCGCCATGCTGACGGGCAACAAGCAGATCACGGCGCACTATACGTCGCCGCCCTTCCATCATCGCGAGATCAAGGAAAAGAACATCCGCACCATCCAGACGACCAGCGACGTCATGGGCGGCTCGACGACCTTCACGATGATCTCGACCACCGAGCGCTTCCAGAAAGCCAATCCGAAGGTGTTCGGCGCCTTCCTCGCCGCGCTCAAGGAATCGCATGAGATGATCGCCACCAACAAGAAGGGCGCCGCCGAGGTGCTGCTCAAGTCGATGGGCGGCAAAGGCTGGGAGATCGACGAGCTCGTCGCCATCCTCGACGACAAGGACATCAAGTACACGACGTCGCCCGAGAACCTCATGAAGTACGCAGAGTTCATGCACAGCATCGGCACGCTCAAGAACAAGCCGGCCTCGTGGAAGGAAATGTTCTTCGAGGAGATGCACGGCCAGAACGGCAGCTGAGCCGTCGCTATCGGCCCGTGGGTCAAGGCAGCAGGGGCGGGCGCGTTTGCCCGCCCCCATGATTTCAATCGGACGAATCCATGCACGACAAATCCGACAGCGATCTCCTGCTCGCGGTGGAGGGCGTAACGCTGCAATACCGCACGCGCGATCATCTCGTGACCGCGACGTACCGCGTGAGCTTCAACGTCCATCGCTCCGACCGCTTCGTGATCGTCGGCCCTTCGGGATGCGGAAAATCGACGCTGCTGAAGGCGGTCGGCGGTTACATCCGCCCCGTCGAGGGCACGATGCGCCTCAACGGGGCGCCGATCTCCAAGCCGGGGCCCGATCGCGTGCTCGTCTTCCAGGAGTTCGACCAGCTCCTGCCCTGGAAGACCGTCAAGCAGAACATCACGTTCGCGCTCACGGCGAGCGGGCGCATGAGCCAGCGCGAGGCGGAAGAGCGCGCCATGCACTACATCGACAAGGTGAACCTGACCGGGTTCGCCGACAGTCATCCGCACACGCTATCCGGCGGCATGAAGCAGCGCGTCGCCATCGCGCGCGGCATGGCCATGGAGCCGGAGATCCTGCTGATGGACGAGCCGTTCGCCGCACTCGATGCGATCACGCGCGGCAAGATGCAGGAAGAGCTGCTGCAGTTGTGGGACGAGACGAAGTTCACCGTGCTCTTCGTCACGCATTCCATTCCGGAGGCGGTGCGGATCGGCAGCCGCATTCTGCTGCTGAGCGCGCATCCCGGCCAGGTGAAGGCCGAGCTCAACAGCTTCGGCGCCGACACGGTCGACGAGCACGGACGCCCCCTCGTCGGACAGATCGAGGACCTGCTGTTCGACACGCCGGCAAGCCAAAGGAGCGCCACTCATGTCTGATGCCTCAGCCGCCGCGCAACGCGCTGCGCTCGCGCGCCCGCAGATCTTCAATACGGTCACCACGTCGGGCCTCGGCGTCGTCGAGCAGCCGCTCGGATTTTGGGAGCGCCTGACCGGCTACGCGGTCGTGCGGAAGTGCTTTCTGCTCGTCCTGATCGCGCTCGCCTGGGAGCTTTATGGACGCTGGCTCGGCAACAGCCTGCTATTCCCGACATTCGGCGAAACCTTCTCGGCCTTCATGACCGGTCTCGCATCAGGGGAGCTCATCCGCGCGACGTGGTTCAGCATCAGCCTGCTCATGCAGGGCTATGCGATCGGACTGTTGCTCGCCGCGGCCTTCACGGCATTCGCGAGCGCGACGCGGATCGGCGCCGATTTCCTCGAAACCCTGACGTCGATGTTCAATCCGCTGCCGTCGATCGCACTGCTGCCGCTGGCGATGATCTGGTTCGGCCTCGGCAATCCGAGCATCATCTTCGTGCTCATTCATGCCGTGCTGTGGTCGGTGGCGCTCAATACGCACGCAGGCTTCCGCGCCGTCAGTCCGACATGGCGCATGGTCGGACAGAACTACGGGCTGAGCCGCATCGGCTACATCGCGCGCATTCTCATACCTGGCGCCTTCCCGAGCATGCTGACGGGTCTCAAGATCGGTTGGGCCTTCGCGTGGCGCACGCTGATCGCGGCGGAGCTGGTGTTCGGCGCCAGCGGCGGCGATGGCGGGCTCGGCTGGTACATCTTCCAGCACAAGAACCAGCTCGATATTCCGAGCGTGTTCGCGGGCCTGCTGACCGTGATCATCTTCGGTCTCATCGTCGAGAATGTCGTCTTCCGCGCGATCGAGCGGAGCACCGTCCAGCGATGGGGCATGCAGAGCTGATCCTGCTGCCTGCCGACGCACGGCCTGCATGAACGTGCTCTGCGTCCAGCAGATGCCGTCCATGCTTGCGTTCGCGCGCGCGGTTTCTCCGCTTTGCAGGCGCCAGTTGCCCATGTTATCGATCGAATAAACAAAACTATAAAAGTCATAGGGAGAATGCCCATGATACTCGTTCGGATACTCTGCGTATTCGCAATGGCTTGGGTGACGCTGCTCGCGCCCCGGCCGTCATTTGCTCAAACCGAGGTCAAGGTCGGCCTCATCGCACCGATGTCGGGCCCGTGGGCGCGACAGGGCGACCTCATGGTCAAGGGCGCCAACCTCGCCATCGACGACATCAACAAGGCGGGCGGCATCAAGGCGCTCGGCGGCGCCAAGCTGAAGCTCATGGTGTTCGATGCCGGCGACACCGTCGAGAAGGCCAAGAACGCAGCGCAGCGCATGGTCGCCCAGGAGCCGGATCTCATCGGCGCGACGGGCGCGTGGCTGTCGAGCTTCACGCTCGGCGTCACCGAGGTGACGGAACGCGCCGAGCTGCCCGTGCTCACGCTTTCCTACTCCGACCAGATCACGGCGCGCGGCTTCAAGTTCGTCTTCCAGACCTCGCCGACCGGCGGCGCGCAGTCGATCAGCACGCTGCCCGCGCTCCTGAAGATGGCCGAGGCGGCAACCGGCAAGAAGCCCGCTTCGGTCGCGATCATCTCCGACAACACCGCGGCCCCCATGAGCTTTGCCAAGCCCATGCGCGAGGGCGGCATCGAGAAGCTCGGGATGAAGCTCGTCGTGGACGAAATCTTCACACCGCCGCTGTCGGACGCGACGCCGCTCATCCAGAAGGTGCGCTCCTCGCGTCCGGATTTCCTGCTCCTGCTGCCGACCGCGATCTCCGACGACAAGATGTGCCTCGAGAAGATGCATGAGTTCGGTCTCGGACGCGGGCGCGTGCCGGTCATCTCCAACGGCGCCCATATCGGCGCGCCCGACCTGCTGAAGAACCTCGGCAAGGATCTGCTCGAAGGCGTCATGACCGTCGTCGCCAACTGGGGCGCCAAGGGCCAGGAGGACATCATCAAGGAGTTCGTCACAAAGACGGGCGAGCCCTGGATCACGCAGGACTCGATCTCGACCTACGGCGACATGATGATCTTCAAGGAAGCGCTCGAAAAGGCGGGCGCCGCCGACCGGCGCAAGGTCGCGGAAGCCATCCGCACCATGGATACGACGACCGGGCCGGCGCACTACTTCCCGGGGAACCGCATCAAGTTCGACGAGAACGGCCGGCGCGTTGGCGCCGACGTGGTGATCGTGCAGTGGCAGAACGGCGTGCCGCTGACCGTCTACCCGCCGACCTCGGCCGTCGCCGAGCCCATCTGGCCGAAGAAGTAGGTCCTGCTGCCGCTTCCTGCTCGCTGAGGCAGGACGCGGCATCATCTCGCATCCATTCGTCCTCGGGGCCGGGTCAGCATGACCGACTGGCAATGGTTCTTCATCGACATCCTCCAGGCCTTTGCCGCCGGCGTCCTCGTCGGCGGCACCTACGGCCTCATGTGTGTCGGCCTCGGCATCATCTTCGGCGTCATGCGCGTGGTGAACTTCGCGCACGGCGACTTCATGATGCTCGGCATGTACGCGGCCTACTACCTCGTCACGGGCTTCGGCGTGCTCGCCTTTCTCGGGCCCTATGCCGCGCCGATCGTCGGAGCCCTGCTGGCGGGGCCGATCGTCTTCGCCGTCGGCTGGCTCATGCACCGCTTTCTCATCGAGAACGTGACCGGTGCGCGCGTCGTGTCGGCCGAGGCGGAGGGCCACTACGCGCAGATCATCCTGACGCTCGGCATTGCGCTCGTGCTCGCCAACGGCGGCCTCATCCTGTTCGGCTCGCTGCCGGTCTCGGTGCAGACGCCGCTCTCGCGTGAGTCCTTCGAGATCGGCGAAGTGCTGCTCAACAAGGCACGGACCGTCAGCTTCGTGATCGCCGTGGCGTTGGCGGTCCTTCTCTACATGTTCCTGACGCGCACGAGCCTCGGCAAGGCCCTGCGCGCAGCCGCCGACAACCCGATCGCGGCCGCCTATGTCGGCGTCGATGTCGATCGCGCGCATCGGCTCGCTTTCGGCCTCGGCGTCGGCATCACGGCCGTCGCCGGCGGGCTGATCGCGAGCTCGCAGTCCTTCCAGCCCTACATCGGCTTCGACTTCGTGATCGTCATGTATGCGGGCGTGGTGCTCGGCGGCATGGGCAGCATTCTCGGCGCCTTCTGGGGCGGGCTCACGATCGGCCTCGTGCAGCAGATGTCGACACTCGTCCTGCCCTATCAGCTCCAGAACACCGCGATCTTCGTCGTGTTCCTGCTCATCATCTTCTTCCGTCCGCAGGGCATGTTCGGCCGCGTCTGGGAGCGCACCTGATGCAAGGCGCGCGTTCCACGCTCAAAAATCATTACGCCGCGATCGCCGCGTTCGCCGTCGCCTATCTGCTGATCGCACTGCTCGTCACCAATTCCTATTACCAGCTCATCATGACGCTGGTGCTCGTGTGGGCGACCATGGGGCTGAGCTGGAACATCCTCTCCGGCTACAGCGGCCTCATCTCGTTCGGTCACGCCGCCTTCTTCGGGCTCGGCGGCTACACGATGACGATCGCCTTCGTGAAGTGGGGCGTGACGCCGTGGCTCGGCATTCCGCTCGGCATGATCGTCGGCGTGCTGGCGGCGGTCGTCATCGGCATTCCCACGTTCCGCCTGCGCGGACACTACTTCGCGCTCTCCATGCTCGCCTATCCGTTGGCGCTCCTCTACGTCTTCGAGTGGCTCGGCTATCAGGAAGAAACGCTGCCGATGATGCGCGAGGCGCCAGCGAGCTACATGCAGTTCGCCGATCAGCGCGTCTACACGACGCTCGCTCTCGTGATGCTGATTGCGGCCATGGTCATATCGCTGCACGTCGAGCGCTCGCGCTTCGGCAGGTCGCTGCTCGCCATCAAGCAGAACCAGCCGGCAGCCGAGGCCGCTGGCGTCAACGTGCTCAAGTGCAAGATGCTCGCGATCATGCTGAGCGCCGCCGTCGCGGCGGCAGCGGGCGGGCTCTACGCGGTCGTACTGCTGGTCGTGACGCCGCCCACGATGTTCGGCGTGCTGACCTCGGCCCAGGCGCTGATCTTCACGCTCTTCGGCGGTGTCGGCGTCTATTGGGGACCGGTCATCGGCGCCGGCATCCTCGTGCCGCTCGCCGAGACCCTGCACGCCGAACTCGGCCATATCGTGCCCGGCATTCAGGGCGTCGTCTATGGCGCGGCGATCATCGCGATCGTCCTGCTCGCACCGGACGGCATCTACTGGCGTATCCACGACTATCTCGCCGCGCGCCGCGCGCCGGAAACCACGCGCGAGCCTGCGCCGGCAATTGCCGCGGCGGCTGTCACTGCAAAGTCCGAAGAGCGCCGCCCGGCTGGCGCGCCGCTGCTCGAGCTCGACGGCGTCGTGCGCACGTTCGGCGGTCTCAGGGCCGTCGACGGCGTGAGCCTCCGGATCAAGGAAGGCGAGATTCACGGCATCATCGGGCCGAATGGCGCAGGCAAGACGACACTCTTCAATGTCATCAACGGATTTCTGCCGGCGGACGCAGGCAGCATCCGGTTCGGCGGCAGCGAGCTGCTCGGCCTCAAGCCGCACGAGGTGTGCGCGCGCGGTATCGGCCGCACATTCCAGGTCGTGCGTGCCTTCCCGCGCATGAGCGTGCTCGAGAACGTGACGATCGGCGCATATGTCGGTGCGTCGAGTGACGCGGAGGCGACGGCGCTCGCTTATGCTGCATTGGAACGCGTCGGCCTCGCGGGTGCACGGGCCAAGGCCATTGCCGGCGCCCTCACGACGAACGAGCTGCGCCGCATGGAGCTTGCGCGCGCACTCGCGCCGCGCCCGCGCCTCATCCTGCTCGACGAGACGCTCGCCGGTCTCGGGCACGAGGAGCTCGAAGGCATTCTCGATGTCATCCGGCAGGTGAACCGTGAGGGCGTTACGGTCGCCATCATCGAGCACACCATGCACGCCATGGTGAAGCTCGCCGATCACTTCAGCGTCCTCGATCACGGCAAGCTCATCGCCAGCGGGCCGCCGGGCGAGGTCATCAAAAACGCCGCCGTCATCGAAGCGTATCTCGGCAAGAAGTGGATGGATCGTGCTCAGCATCCGGTCTCTTGATGTCGCCTACGGCGGCCTGCGCGCCTTGAGCGATGTCTCGCTGGAGGTGGCGCGCGGGCAGTTCGTGGCCGTCGTCGGTGCCAACGGCGCCGGCAAGACGACGCTCTTCAAGACCATCTCCGGCACCGTGATGCCGGTGTCCGGCGCCATCACCTACAACGGCCGCGACCTGCTCGCCGTGCCGGCCGCGGAGCGCGCCCAGCTCGGCATCGCGCACGTGCCCGAGGGGCGCCAGGTCTTCGCCTCCATGACGGTCATGGAGAACCTGGAGATGGGCGCTTACACGAAGGCGGGGCGCAGCCGCTGGACGCAGTCCCTGCCGATGATTCTGGAGCTCTTCCCCGTACTCGCAGAGCGGCGCGAGCAGCTTGCCGGCACGCTCTCGGGCGGCGAGCAGCAGATGCTGGCGATCGGTCGCGGGCTCGCTTCGGCGCCCGAGTTGCTGATGCTCGACGAGCCGTCCATGGGGCTGGCGCCGGCCGTCGTCGATCTGATCTTCGAGCGCATTCATCAGGTGCATCGCGAGCGGGGCCTCACCATCCTGCTCGTCGAGCAGCGCGCAGCCGAGGCGCTCGAATCCTGCGACCGCGGTTATGTGCTGGAGACTGGACGGGTCGTGCTCGAAGGCCCGCACGATACGCTAATGGCCGACCCGCGCGTGCGACAGGCGTATCTCGGGATGTGAATTGCGGCCGACGGGCCGCAACGCGTGCCACAAGCCATGCAAAGCGTGGATGACTACCGGCGAATTTCGAGAGGCAGGAAGCGAACCGATCGTTCGAAAACTGACGACCGGTTTTATGCAGGGCGGCATAGGGTATATAATATCAGCAATAACAATAACTTAGTCCACATCTAGCGGATGTGCCAGGACAGCCTGCCGGCGACTAGAAATACCCCAAAATGAACGCGCATTCAGCCCTGGCGCCACCCACCGCGCCAGCGCGAGACGACGCCACGCAATTCTAATCAATTGCTACCATCCCCGTTAGCAGATCCTTGCCGCGTGCACGCTACGACTGTGGGGCACCAGGCAGGGACCGCATAACAATGAAACTTCCGTACATCATCGCACTCGTGGGCGTCGGCGCCATCTCACTCGGCGCGGCAGCGTTCGCGTCGAACCTGCGGTCCGAGAGCAAGCCGGTCGCCACCGTGGCCAAAGTCGACACGAGCCCGATGCCGGTCCCCCAGCGTCATACTCTCGCGGACATGCTGACGCTCGAAGACGGGATTTCCTATGACGATGCCGCGCGCACGCTCGGCACGGTCGGTCACGCCGAGGACCGCAGCGCCTCGGGCCTTCCCAGCGCCGGCCAGGATCCGCGCCTCACGGTGTATGCCTGGCCGAACCCGGACGGATCGCGCATCATCCTCGCCTTCCAGAACGATCGCCTCGTGCACAGGACGCACGTCGGCCTGCGCTGAGCATCGCGCCCGGGCAGCACCTCGACTCTATGCAAGCGCGCGCTCGAGCGCCGCGACGAGCCGATCGCAGTCGGCTTCGTCGTTATAGACGTGCGGCGAGATACGCAGGCGGCCGAGACGCGGCGCGGCGTAGATCTGCTCGGCCGCGAGCCGTTCGACGAGGCCGGCCGGCATGCCGCCAGGAAAACCGAGGCTCAGTAGATGCGGGGCGCGCACGCGCTCGGACGGCACCGAGATCGCGAGGCCCGACACGCGCTCGGCAATGGTACGCGTCAGCATCGCGAGCCGGGCGACCACCGCCTCGGCGCCCCAGGCCGCCATCATCTCCATGCCGATCGAGGCCATCTCCATCGAGATGAAATGATCGCGCTCGCCCATGTCATACCGGCGCGCATCGGGGAGGTAGCGTGTATCGGCGAAATAGACGGCATTCTCGGCGCGGACATCGCGGCGACCGAATGACGTCTGCTCGAGCGGGACGCCGCCCTGCCGGCGCTTGGCAACGTAGACGAAAGCACGGCCATAGGGACCGAGCACCCACTTGTAGGTCGGAAAGATCAGGAAGTCGGGATCGAGGCGCTTAACGTCGGTCGCGATGACGCCGACACCATGTGTTGCATCGACCAGAAATGCCGCGCCGTGCCGCTTGAGCGCCGCCTGCACGCGTGCGAGGTCGATCAGGCCACCATCCGACCAGTGCACCGACGAGATCGAGCAGAGGGCGAGCGGCGGCGCGCCCGGACGATCGATCGCTTCGAGGACGGCGCTCGTCCAGTCGGCATCCGGCGGCTGCGGCACGGTCTCGACGACGAAGCCCTGCGCCTCGGCCCGCGTCTGCCATTCGAGCACCGGGGATGTGTGGTCGTTCTCCAGCACGAGCACGCGCGAGCCCTTGGCCGGCGCCAGCACCTTGCCGGCAATGGCGACGCCGTAGCCGACGGAAGAAACGAGCGCGATGTCGGCCGGATCGGCGCCGATGAGGTTCGCGGCGGCGGCGCGGGCCCGCTCATGCTGCGCATTGGCGAAGGCGGCGTCGATCTTCCAGGGCTGGGCTTTGCGGGCGACCGCCTCGCGCGCGGCTTCCTGCGTGGCGCGCGGCAAGGGGCTCCATCCTGCCGCGTTGAAGTACGCGACGTCACGGGGCATGTCGAAGAGATGGCGCTGCGCGGCGAGCATGAGACCTCCGGATGATCGACGCGGGGCGGCGTCCGCCCTCATCTACACCATCCGGAAGCTCTGGGCACGCCGGCCGCGCTCACATCACTTCGCGAAGGTCCCCGCGTGCCGGCTGTCGCGACGGGCACCGTAGATGCGCACCGCGCCGCTCACATCGCCGGCCTGGAGGTCTCGGAAGCCCTCCTGGTAGTGCACCGACATGATCTGGCCGTGCGGACCGGGATGATCGAGGCCGATGGCATGGCCGATCTCGTGCGTCAGCGTGTAGCGCAGATCGTAGATGTTGAGATTGCCGTCGAAGCCGACCTTCCAGCGCTTCATGGGATTGAAGCAGACGAGCGAGCGCTCGATCGGACGGGGCGATCCCTCGCCCTTGGCATAAGCCACGTCGGCGAACGCAAAAGCGATCGGGTCACGTTGCGCGCCGATGAGGATATCGGGCCGCGTTCCCGGCGCCGCCGGCTCGAAGCGGATGTCGGCCACCTGCTCCCACATCTCGAAGGCCGCCGCGGCTTCGCGCTCCAATGCGGCGCGATCGATTCCCGAGCGCTTCAGAAGCCCGTCCATCGGCACCATGGCCTTGCAGTTGCGGGCGTCGCTGAATTCGACCTCGCGCTCGACGAAGCCGTATGTCACCGTCGTCTGCTCGGCACTGTCGATCCAGCGCACGAGAACGCCGTCGAAATCGAGCAGGCGGAAGCCGAGATAGCCGGCGGCATGAACGCCGCTAGCACCCACCAGCCCGGCCACGGCCAGGCCCAATAGCCATTTTTTCACGTGTAACCCCCCGTCCCAGTAAGTCACTCCCACCCACCATGGGAGCTTGTCGGCACTCAGAGTTGCGGATCATACAGTACGAGATTTGTGGCAGCGGCCAAGCCCGGAGTTGAGGCGGATTGTCGCGCTTGTGGAACCTTTTCCTTCATCGCGCGTGCGACGTGGTCTGCATGTCAGATGGCTGTCTACGGGGGCTCACACATCGCTTTGACTACGATAAGAAATATGCCGTCGCAAAAAATCAGGAGATCGATGATGAGCCGTTCTGCTCCCACACTCGCGCATCCGTTCAATCCGCTCCGTCTGCGCGAGCGCACTCTCGGCGTGCAGATCGGCGCCGTGCTCTTCGGCACGGCACTCATGACCGCCTCGTCCTACGTGTCGGTGCCCATGCTGCCCGTGCCCATGACCATGCAGACGCTCGCAGCGACGCTGATCGGCGCGCTCTACGGCTGGCGGCTCGGCGCACTCACCATTGCCGTGTGGCTGCTTCAGGGCGCGCTCGGCATGCCGGTGTTCTCCAATGGCGGCGGCGGCCTCCCGCATCTTCTCGGACCGACGAGCGGATATCTCTTCGGCTTCGTGGCCGCGGCAGCTCTCACCGGCGTGCTCGCGGAGCGTGGCTGGACAGGCGATCGCGTCGCGTTGTCGTTCCTGTCGATGCTCGCCGGTACGGCGCTGATTACGCTCATGGGCTGGCTGTGGCTCGCCAACTTGATCGGCGCCGAGAAGGCCTTCTGGGTCGGCGTCGCACCGTTCGTGCTTGGCGGCATCGTCAAGTCGGCACTCGGCGCAGCCATCCTCAAGGCCATGCAGGCAACGGCGCGTGGGGCGGGTTAGACCGCGAGGGCATACCCTCGCCGCGAACCGGAATTGCCGTGTGAGAGGCGCGCATCTGGCGCTACAGGTCCCTTCTCCCCGTCCTTTACGGGGAGAAGGTTAGGATGAGGGGCGGCGGCAAACGCCAACGTCGAACAAGCTTCCGCCCCTCACCCTAGCCCTCTCCCCGCACGCGGGGAGAGGGGATTAACTGCACACTCGCGGCGCTCGCGCCGAAGGCGCGATGGGGCTTTCGCCCACACCCCAACCGGGGAGACCCCGGCCCTCCTCCTTTTTATGACTTGGAGTTTTCGGCTAGCCGATGAGCTTCAAATAGCTGGGTGCGGCGAAATCGGTGAGCCAAACGCCGTTGTCGGCCTGCCAGAACACGAGACCGTCGGCGTGCATCCGCGACGTGTCGACCTCGAAGATGACCGGCGCGCCATGACGCATACCGACACGGCGCGCCGTGTCCACATCCGGTGAGAGATGCACGTGCCGGCGCTGGCCCGGCTTGAGGCCCTCGACCAGGATCGCGTCGACGTTCGTGCGTGCGGTTCCGTGGAAAAGAACGGCCGGCGGCACGGCAGGCTGCAGGTCGAGCTCGACATCGACGGAATGTCCCTGCGCGGCGCGAATGCGCGCGCCGTCCGACGAGAGCGTGAAGCGCTGCTTGTCGCTCGTCGCCACGATCTCGGCGAGCGTCGCGCGATCGAGCGGGACGCCCGCGGCATTGGCCTTCGCGATCAAATCATCGACCGACGTCCAGCCTTGCGCGTCGAGCACGATGCCGATGCGTTCGGGCGCATGGCGCAAGACGAGACTCAGGAACTTGCTGGTCTGCTTCGTCATGCCAGCGCCTACTGGTAGATGATGTCCGCCTCGATGCTGGTGGGCTTGTCGGGCGATGGGCTCGCGATCGCGGCGAGCGGGAAGCGCCACGTCGCTTTGCTCTTGTCGGCGGAGAGTTCGCCGTTCGTGTTCTCGATGCGCTTGGCGGAGATGTTCAGCGTGAGATAGCGGTTCGCGAACATCGCCTCCATGAGCGCGGCTGCCATCTAGGCGGCTTCCGGCGGCATCTCGGGCTGCTTCGCGGGTGTCATGCCCATGCGCAGGCGATAGCCGGACGGGATGCGCGTCATCGAGACATCCTGCTTGGGTACGGCATCGGCGTTCGGGATCTCGACTTTCTTGACGCTGCCGACCGCGGCGATCGGATCGGCGACGTCGAAGACGAGCGTGCAGGTTTCCATGTCGCCGCGCTTGCCGCGCTTGGTCTCGACCGAGCGCACGCCATCGGGAAGCGGCTCCTTCGAGGGCCATGGCTTGCCACAGTCGGCGATGGGGTTGAGCGTCTTCTCGCCGCCGCCGAACTGCTTCATCAGCTCCGGATTTGACAGCATCGCGGAGAGTTCCGCGGACATGCCGACCTCGAGTTCCACGCGCGCCTCGCCGTTCTCGCGGAAGGCGGCACTTTTCGTGAGCTCGATGCAGCCCGCGAGCAGCAGCGACATCCCCAGCGCTGCGCCTGCCGCCATCATCCGCAAGTCGATCATTTTTTCCCCTCCGCCACCCGAGAAACTCTGCGTCCATAGCAGAAACGGGAGCCGCGCGGCTCCCGTTCGTTCGCGCTTCGATGTGGACAGGACGCTATGCAGCGTTCAGCAGCCCACCTGCCTTCGAAAGCTCGCGCAGATGATGGTCGGCATTGCCGAAGAGCAGGTCGATCATGGTCAGCCGCTTGAAGTAGTGACCACCCTTGTACTCCATGGTCATGCCGATGCCGCCGTGGAGCTGGATGGCTTCCTGGCCGACGTGGCGCGCGGACTTGCCGATCTGCACCTTGACGGCGTGCATGGCGCGGCGGCGCTCGACGTCGTCGGGCTCGTCGATCATCACGCAGGCGTAGTAGGCCATGCTCTTCGCCTGCTCGACGGAGACGAACATGTCGACCGAGCGGTGCTGCAGCACCTGGAACGAGCCGATCGGCACGCCGAACTGCTTGCGCGTCTTGAGGTACTCGACGGTCAGCTCGTGCAATGCCGACATGGCGCCGACGGCTTCGGCCGCGAGATAGGCAATGCCGTTCTGCACCGTGCGCTCGATGATGGCGTAGGCCTTGCCGGCCTCGCCGACGAGCGCGTCGGCGCCCACCTTGACGCCGGAGAGCGTGATGTCGGCGGCGCGGAGCCCGTCCTGGGTCGGATAGCCGCGCCGCGTCACGCCGGCCGCATCGGCATCGACGAGGAAGAGCGCGAGGCCGTCCTTGCTCGCGCGATCGCCGGACACGCGTGCGGACACGACGAGCTTGTTCGCCGTGTCGCCACCGAGCACGACGCACTTCGCGCCTTCGAGCACGTAGCCGCCCTTGCCGTCGGCCTTGGCGGTGGTCCCGACATTGGCGAGGTCGAAGCGCGCTTCAGGCTCCTGGTGCGCGAAGGCGAGCGTCAGCGTGCCGGCAGCGACCTCCGGCAGCACGGTTGACTTCATGGCCTCGCTCGCACCGAGACGCAGCGCCGAGCCGGCGAGGATCACGGTCGGGAAGTACGGCTCGAGCACCTGCGCCTTGCCGAAGGCTTCGGCCACAAGCATGGTCTCGACCGCGCCTTGCCCCATGCCGCCGTGCTCCTCGGCAAAGGGAATGGCGAGGAGGCCCATGTCGGCGAACTCTTTCCAGATCGCGTCGCTGTAGCCTTTCTCGGACTTCATGAACTCGGTGCGTGTCTTGAGCTCGGCATAGCGCGCAGTCGTGAGGCGGTCGACGTTGTCCTTGAGAAGCTGTTGCTCCTCGCTGAGATCAAAATCCATAATCTGCTCTTTGTTTCTGGTGCGAACGCTGGTCGGAGTCGAAGTGTCAAAACTCAGAATCCAAGAACGGCCTTCGCGAGGATGTTGCGCTGGATCTCGTTCGAGCCGCCGTAGATCGAGACCTTGCGATAGTTGAAGTACGTCGGCGCGGCGGGCGCGGCCCAGTCGGCGCCGATCGGCGGCTCGTTGTGGCCGATCATCTCGTCGTCGTCGTTCGCATAGGGAATGGCGAGCGGCCCCGCGAGGACCATCAGCAGCTCGGTGACGGTCTGCTGGATTTCCGAGCCCTTGAGCTTGAGCATGGAGGTCGCGGGATTGGGCTTGCCGCTCTTGTTGCCGCGCTCGGCGGCGAGAAAACGCATCTGCGTCATCTCGAGCGCCTTCAGCTCGACCTCGGCGGCCGCCAGCTTTTCGGCGAACTGCGGGTCTTCCATCATGGTGCCGCCGCTCCCCGAGGGCACGCGCCTGGCGAGATCCTTGATGCGCGCGACGCGCATCTTCGAGACGCCGACGCGCGCAATGCCGAAGCGCTCGTTGCCGAGCAGGAATTTGGCGCAGTCCCAGCCACGGTTCTCCTCGCCGATCAGGTTCTCGACCGGCACCTTCACGTCATCGAAGAAGACCTCGTTGACCTCGGCGCCGCCGTCGATGAGCTGGATGGGACGGCGCGTGACGCCGGGCGTCGTCATCGGGAAGACGATGTAGGAAATGCCGAGCTGCTTTTTTGCGCTCGGGTCCGTGCGCACGAGGCAGAAGATCCAGTCGGCGTATTGCGCGAGCGTCGTCCAGGTCTTCTGGCCATTGACGATGTAGTGGTCGCCCTGCTTGACGGCCGTGGTCTTGAGCGAGGCGAGGTCGGAGCCCGAGCCCGGTTCAGAGAAGCCCTGGCACCACCAGTCGTCGAGCGAGGCCATGCGCGGCAGGAACTTCTTCTTCTGTGCATCCGTGCCGAACTGGATGATCACCGGCCCGTTCATCGACGTGTTGAAGGCGAGCGGCGGCGGCACGCCGTTCGACTGCATCTCCTCGAGGAAGATGTATTGCTGGACGGGCGTCCAGTCGGTCCCGCCCCACTCCTTCGGCCAGTTGTAGACGGCCCAGCCCTTCTTATGCAGCGTCTTCTGCGCGGTGACGATGTCGTCCTTCGTCAGGTGGCGGCCCTCGATGGACTTCGAGCGGATCGAGAGCGGGATCTCGGTCTGGAAGAAGGTCCGCACCTCCTGCCGGAAGGCGTTCTCCTCGGGGCTGAAACGCAGATCCATGGGACGGTTCCTCCGGTCTGTTGATTTGGCGGCACAATATGCCGGTCGGGCCTTCAGGTCGAGGCGGGTTCGATGGCGGCAGCGCCGCGTGCGGCTTCCTCGGCCACGAGTTCCTTCTTGGAAAGCTTGCCGACGGCGGTCTTGGGCAGGATCTCGCGGAATTCGAGCGCCGAGGGCAGCTCATGGCGGCCGAGCTTGTCGGCGAGGAAGTCGCGCAGCGCGTCGAGCGTGAAGGATGTAGCGCCGGCCCTAAGCTTGACGAACGCCTTGGCCGCCTGGCCGCGATAGGCGTCCGGAATGCCGATGACGATCACTTCCTCAACGGCGGGATGCTCGTAGATGGCCTCCTCGATCATGCGCGGATAGACGTTGAAGCCGCCCGAGATGATCATGTCCTTCTTGCGGTCCGTGAGGAAGAAGAAGCCCTGCACGTCCATGTAGCCGATGTCACCCGTGAGCAGATAGCCATCGACGAACGCGGCAGCGGTCTCCTCGGGCCGGTTCCAGTAGCCGCGCGTGACGTTGGCGCCCTTGATGCGGATCTCGCCGATCTCGCCGGGCGCCAGCACGCGGCGCGGATCGTCGAGCGCGACGACGTCCATGAGGATGCCGGGCAGCGGCAGGCCGATACTGCCGCGCAGATCCGGCCGGTGCGAGGGGATGTTGGCGCCGGCCGGCGATGTCTCCGTCATACCCCAGCCACCGCCGAGCTGGAGGCCGGTGATGCGCTTGATGCGGTTTTCGATCTCGACGGGAACGGCAGCACCGCCCGAGTGCACGCCCCGCAGCGAGGAAAAATCGAGCTTCTCGACGCCCGGATGATTGGCGATGGCAATCCACATGGTCGGCACGCCCGAGAAAGTCGTCGCTTTCTTCTCGGTGATGTCGCGCAGCGTCTGCTCGACGTCGAAGCGCAGGCGCAGGAGGATCTCGTTCCCCTGATCGAGGCCGCGCGTCAGGCACGCCGTGATCGCGTACATATGGAAGAGCGGCAGCACGCAGATGATGCGCCCCTCGCCCGGCTTGAGCGTCGCCTGAGGCGTGGACCATGCCTTGCCGATCTCGACGGCGGCGGTGAGGTTCGCATGGCTCAGGATCGCGCCCTTGGGCAAGCCCGTCGTGCCACCGGTGTATTGGAGAAGGGCGATATCGTCCGGCACGACCTTGGGCCAAAGAGCCGGCGGCTCGGCCGTCGCGACCTCGTCGAGCGAGAGAACGCCGTCGCCGAGCGCCGGCATGGGTGCTGTCGCGGGCGATGGCCCCCACGCGGCATCGTCCGCGACGATGAGGCGATCGACGAGACCGGCCGCCTTGATCTTGAGCGCGATCGCCGCCATGGGACCGATGTTCGTCGTGACGAGCGTGCGGGCGCCCGAGTCCTTCAGCTTGTGGGCGAGCTCGCGCTCGGCGTCGAGCGGCGAAAGGTTGACGACGATGCCGCCGATGCGCACGACGGCGAAGAGCGACGCCGGTTGGGCGGGGCAGTTCGGCAGATAGAGCGCGACGCGATCGCCCTTGGCGATGCCGAGGCGCAGGAGGCCGGCCGCGAGCGCTTCGACCCGCCGGCCGAAGTCCCGATAGCTGATCTTGCGCTCACGGTATTCGAAAGCCGGCTTGTCGCCATACGCCGCGACGGCCCGGGCGAGCAATGCCGGCAGCGTGCCGACCTCTATGGGCGCATCCCAGAGGACGCCCGGCGGATAGCTCTTTTCCCAAGGCAAAGGTCGCGCGATCTGCATGACTGCAGCGAATGCTCCGTGCAATGAGCCGCCAAACTAGGCGGGCCTTGCACCATTGGCAACGGCGTGACATGCGGGAAACGATGGTGCGCTGCGGCGCCGTTCGCGCGCGGCAGAGCTGCCATCCGCCCGGGCAGGCGCCGCAGGCTTGAAGTCCTGGACCATTAGGGCATATGAGAAGCATTCAAAGCGGCCACGCCGGTCCCCGGCATGGTCCATACGCCGCTGCGAGAGAGAACCCGAGACCATGGCCAGCCCGTCCGCCCCGAAGACGCTCTACGACAAGATCTTCGACGACCACATCGTCGACCAGCAGCCCGACGGGACGTGCGTGCTTTATATCGACCGCCATCTCGTGCACGAGGTGACGTCGCCGCAGGCCTTCGAGGGGTTGGCGCTCGCCGGCCGCAAGGTGCGCGCGCCGTCGAAGACGCTCGCCGTCGTCGATCACAACGTGCCGACCTCCGATCGCCGCGCCGGCATCAAGGAGGAGGAGTCGCGCATCCAGGTCGAGGCGCTCGCCCGGAACGCCAAGGATTTCGGCATCGAGTATTTCGACGAACTCGACGTGCGCCAGGGCATCGTGCACGTGATCGGGCCCGAGCAGGGCTTCACGCTGCCCGGCACGACCATCGTCTGCGGCGACAGCCATACCTCGACGCATGGCGCGTTCGGCGCGCTCGCGCACGGCATCGGCACGAGCGAGGTCGAGCACGTGCTCGCGACGCAGACGCTGCTGCAGCGGCGCATGAAGAACATGAAGGTCGAGGTCAAGGGCACGCTGCCCGCGGGCGTCACCGCGAAGGACATCACGATGTCCATCATCGGCGAGACCGGGACGGCGGGCGGAACCGGCCACGTCATCGAGTATTGCGGCGATGCGATCCGCGCGCTCTCGATGGAAGGCCGCATGACGGTTTGCAACATGTGCATCGAGGGTGGCGCGCGCGCCGGCATGGTGGCGCCGGACGAGACGACCTTCGCCTATCTCAAGGGCCGCCCGAAGTCGCCGAAGGGCGCGGCATGGGACATGGCCGTGCGCTACTGGGAGACTCTCAGGACCGACGAGGGCGCGCACTTCGACAAGGTGTTGACGCTCGATGCCGCCAACCTGCCGCCCGTCGTGACATGGGGCACGAGCCCCGAGGACGTGATCTCGATCAGCGGCCGCGTGCCGACGCCCGACGAGGCGCCGAACGAGCACAAGCGCGCCTCGATCCAGCGCGCGCTCGAGTACATGGGCCTCAAGGGCGGCGAGAAGATCGCGGACGTCACGATCGACCGTGTGTTCATCGGCTCGTGCACGAACGGGCGCATCGAGGACCTGCGCGCGGCGGCGGCCGTCATTCAGGGCCGCAAGGTCAATGCGAACGTGAGCGCGATGATCGTGCCGGGCTCGGGCCTCGTGAAGGAGCAGGCGGAAGCGGAAGGCCTCGCCAAGATCTTCATGGACGCGGGCTTCGACTGGCGCGAGGCGGGCTGCTCCATGTGCCTCGGCATGAACCCGGACCAGTTGAGCCCGCGCGAGCGTTGCGCCTCGACCTCGAACCGCAACTTCGAGGGCCGACAGGGCCGTCTCGGACGCACACATCTCGTCTCGCCGGCCATGGCGGCGGCGGCGGCGATCGCGGGGAGGTTCGTCGATATCCGCGAGTGGAAGTAGCGACGATCTTTCCGCTCACGCCGGCATTCGCTTCGCTCATCGGCTCCGCGAGGGCGGCGCTTGCGCCGGGTCGCTTTGCTCCCTGATCGCCTTCGGGGATGAGAACGGCGGATCGTGCGCGGCACGGTCCGCCGTTTTGCATTCTGAAGCTAGTCCCACTCATGAGACGCTCGAGTTCGCGTCATGCTCAACGCGATTCCCCCCCCTTTGTGGGGGTGGTTAGGAGGGGGGGATTGCAGAACGCCAGCGGTCGGGATTCCCCCCACCCCTAACCCCTCCCCACAAGGGGGAGGGGGATTCGCGTTCCCTTCTGGATCGCGACGGCCCTACACTGCATCCCAACAACAGCCAAGAACTGGAGGGAGGCGTCTATGCGTGCGGCAATCCTGCGACAGGGCAACATCGTCGTCGATACGCTGCCTGATCCCGCGCCCGGCGCCGGCCAGGTGCTCGTGAAGACGCTCGCGTGCGGGATCTGCGGCTCAGATCTGCACGCGCGCCTCTACGCTGACCTCATGAACAAGTCGCTCGCGCACGTGCCGTGGCGCAAGGGCATGGACCTCTCGAAGGACATCGTGTTCGGGCACGAGTTCTGCGCGGAAGTGATCGAGAATGGCCCGGGCACCCAAGGCCGCTTCAAGCCGGGGACGCGCGTGACGTCCGTGCCGCGCACGGTGGTGGATGGAAGGGTGGAGGGTGTCGGCTACTCCGACCGCAATGTCGGGGCCTATGCCGAGCGCATGCTGCTGGCTGAGCGCTTTCTGCTCGAGGTGCCGAATGGTCTTGCAAGCGAGCACGCCGCACTGAGCGAACCGCTCGCGGTCGGCGTTCATGCGGTCGCGAAAGCACGGCTGCAGGATGGCGAGGTGCCGCTCGTGATCGGCTGCGGACCGGTCGGGCTCGCCGTGATCGCAGCGCTCAAGCTCGCGCGAAAGAGCGTGAAGCTCGGGCCGATCGTCGCGTCCGACTTCTCGCCGAAGCGTCGCGAGATCGCGGCGATCATGGGCGCCGACGTCGTCGTCGATCCGGCAAAGGACTCGCCCTACACGACGTGGGAAGCGCACGCGCGGCTCACGCCGGAGGAAGCGGCCAAGCTGCCGCCCTCGCCCGTTACGGGGCCGGCAAGCGTGCGCCCGCAGGTGATCTTCGAGTGCGTCGGCGTGCCGGGCATGATCCAGAACGTCTTCCAGGGCGCCGCGCAGGATGCGCGCGTTATCGTCGTCGGCGTATGCATGGAAAGCGACCGGCAGGAGCCGCTGCTCGCGATCTTCAAGGAGCTGAGCCTGCAGTATGTGCTCGCCTATACGATCGACGAGTTCGCCATCGCGCTGAAGCTGCTGGCCGACGGCGATGTGGATGGCGGGGCGCTCATCACATCCAGCGTCGGATTGGACGGTGTGGCCGCGGCGTTCGACGAGCTGGCGAAACCGCAGTCGCAGATCAAGATCATGATCGAGCCCTGGCGGGCGACCTGATCGCGCGCCGCCCCGCGACCGAGGGCGCGGGGCTTGCGGCTCAAGCCGTCACTTGAGTTCCTCAGGCACCTTGCCGCCGTTCGCGGCGAGCTTGGTCATGACCTGCTTGTGCAGCCACGTGTTCATCGCCGCACTGTCGTTCATGTTGCCGGTATAGCCGAGCTCCTTCGCCAGCTCCTTGCGCGAGGCGAGGCTGCTGTCGAGATCGAGCAGCTTCATCAGATCGACGATCGACTTGCGCCAGTCGAACTTCT
>JAEWIJ010000083.1 GCA_023387235.1 Pseudomonadota bacterium | reverse complement strand
CCCTAACCCTCTCCCCGTAAGAACGGGGAGAGGGGACTCTGTTGCGGTGCGCGGCGATGACTGAGCCCTATGATATCCGCAGCCCGCGCCTGTTCGTCGAGGACGATCTCGGCGACGGCACCCGCGTACCGCTCGCGCGCGAGCAGGCCAACTACCTGCTGAACGTCATGCGCCTCGGTGACGGCGCCGACGTGCTCGTGTTCAACGGCCGCGATGGCGAATGGCTGGCGCACGTCGAGACCTCTGGCAAGCGGAATGCCAATCTCGTTCTCGAACGCCGAACGCGTCCGCAGACCCGCGGTCCCGATCTCCACTATCTCTTCGCCCCGCTGAAGCGCGCGCGCCTGGACTACATGGTGCAGAAGGCAACCGAGATGGGCGTGGCGCGCCTTCAACCCGTGCTGACGCGGCACACCGTCGCCGAGCGCGTCAACGGCGAACGCATGCGGGCCAACGTGATCGAAGCCGCCGAGCAGTGCGGCATTCTCCGCGTGCCGGAAGTGTCAGCGCCCCAGCGCCTCGACCGCGTGCTCGCCTCATGGAATGCCTCTCGCCGTCTCATCTTCTGCGACGAAGGCGCGCCGGTCGCCGATCCGATCGCGGCATTGCGCGAGATCGCGCCAGGACCGCTCGCCGTGCTCATCGGCCCCGAAGGCGGCTTCGCGGCGGAGGAGCGCGACGCCCTGATCGCGTTGCCGTTCGTCGTCCGCATTGCCATGGGCCCGCGCATCATGCGCGCCGACACCGCTGCCGTCGCTGCCCTGACGCTCGTGAATGCGGTGCTCGGGGATTGGCGCAAACGCGCCAGCTCTTTCAATCCGCGCCGGATGAGTTTTGCGGTATCCGCCTCGACGCCGAGATCGCGCGCGGCAATGGCAATGGCCTGCGAGGCCTGCGCCGGATTGTAGCCGAGGTTCGTGAGCGCGGAGATGGCCTCGGCAGAAGCCGGCACCTCGCCGGCAGCAACTTCGCGCCCACCCTTCGCGGCACCGTTGACCACCGCCGGAACGTGCAAGCCCGCCATGGCGAGCGCCGGCGCCTTGTCCTTCAGCTCGGCGACAATGCGCTGCGCGAGCTTCTTGCCGACCCCCGGCGCCTGCTCGACGGAAGCCCAGTCGCCAAGCGCGATCGCATTCGAGAGATCCTGCGAGGAGAGCGTGCCGAGCACGGCGAGCGCGACCTTCGCACCCACGCCCTGCACGTTCTGCAAGGTGCGGAACCAGCTCCGTTCGACCTCACTCGTGAAACCGAACAGGCGGATCGCGTCCTCGCGCACGTGCGTGTCGATGACAAGCGTCACCGGCTGGCCGATCTCCATGTTCCGCAGTGCGCGCGACGAGGCCTGCACCTCGTAGCCGACACCGTTCACGTCGATGATGCAGTGGCTCTCGCCGATCGCATCAACAAGGCCCTTGAGCTTGCCGATCATTTCGCGGCCTCCCGCAGTGCCCGCGCCGCGCGCGCGGCCGGGCTCGATCGATGGTTGGCGTGGCAGATGGCGATCGCGAGCGCGTCGGCCTCGTCGGCGCTCTCGAAGCGCGCCTTGGGCAGCAGGAAGCCGATCATGGCCTGGATCTGATGCTTCTCGGCATGACCGGCGCCGACGACCGACTTCTTGACGAGATTGGGCGTGTATTCGGCGATCGCGAGGCCTTTCACCGCGGGCGCCAGCAGCGCCATGCCGCGCGCCTGCCCGAGCTTCAATGTCGCGCGCGCATTCTCGTTGACGAACGTCTCCTCGATCGCGGCCTCGTGCGGCTTGAAGGAGGCGATAACGCTCGAAAGGCCCTCGAAAATGGCGCGCAGGCGATAGGCGAGGTCCTCGCCGGCATCGGACGAGACATGGCCGCTCGCGACGTACACGAGCCGCACGCCGTCGCTGTCGACGACGCCCCAGCCCGTGCGCCTGAGGCCCGGATCGATGCCGATAATGCGAATCACCCGCCCCGTCATGCTTCGGCGATAGCACACGGTGCAGCGGAGGTCGTTAGCAGGAGGGCAACGGGGAGACGCGGCGTGCGTAGCGTCCCGCATTTCGGGCAAGATCGGCGGCCGAATCGACATCGTGATGACGCGTCGTAAAGCCGACGCAGGCGCCCGAGAGGTTCACGAGCGTCCGTTCCAGCGTATCCGGCCGCGACCAGGGCACATGCCCGCGATAGGGATCAATCACGCGCGGCCGGCGCTTCAGCCCGACCAGCCAGAAACCGCCGTCCTCGGCCGGCCCGAACACCACATCGTTCCCCCCGAGCAGCCGGAACGCGCGCCGCACATCGGCGACAGCAATGTCCGGCACATCCGTGCCGATGAGACAGACCGGCCCCGGCGGCAATGTGCGCATGGGACGCTGCATGCGGACGCCGAGATCGCCGCGCCCCTGGCCAGCGCGGGTCGGGCCTTCAGGAAGCATCCGGCTCGCCGTTCCGTTGTCGGGGTCGACGATGAGCACGGTCCGCCAGAAAGGCTGCCCGCCGAGCCGCGCCACGACCTCGCGCATGGCATGACGGTAGAACATCACCGCCCGCACGGTGCCCACCTCGCGCGCGAGCCGCGTCTTCACGCGCCCCGCGACGGGCACCTTGGCCATGATCACGAGCCGGCACGCGAAAGGCGCCGTCCGCTTGGGCAGCGCCTCGTCATTCTCGTATAGCCGACGGCGCACGGCGCCGTTTCCGAACGTCAGACTTTCACGGGCACGAGCGCGTAACCGCCGCCGTCCTTCTCGAGCGTGCCGGCGCCGGGCATGCCCCAATGGTAGCCGGTGAGGACCGACTTGTCGGCGATCGCCTGATCAAAGAGCTTACGACGCCCCTCCTCGGCCAGCGTCGGGTTCCCGTCGAACACCAGATGCCAGCCGGGATTGGCGAGATTCAGCGCCGGGATGTTCGTCACGTCGCCGGTGACGATCAGCGAGTCGCTGCCGGAGGACACGACATAGGACGTGTGTCCAGGCGTGTGGCCGGGCGTCGCGATCGAACGCACGCCCGAGATCACTTCCGTGCCGACCGCCGCCTGCTTCAGGTTTTTCCAGGTCGGAAGCGTCGCCTGGATGCGGCGGATGTTGCCGCGCGCGCCCTCGGGCACCTTCTCGATCAGCTCCGGTGCCGTCCAGTGCTTGTACTCGGGCTCCGGCACGATGATCTCGGCGTTCGGATAGACCTGGGCGTTCGTTTCCTTGGCCATCAGGCCCCAGATGTGATCCGTGTGGAAGTGCGTCACGACAACGGTGGAAATGTCGCTCGACTGGATGCCGGCCGCGGCTAGATTTTTAGCGACGAAACGGCCCGCAGTCGGCGCGCCCTGACCACCGGTGCTCGAGTCGAACATGATCGTCCGGCCACCTATGCGCACGATCGTCACGGTGAACGGGATCGGCACGAACGCATCAGCGACGCCGCCTTTCTTCAGCGCCGCCTTGGTCTCGTCCAGCGTGGCATTGCGGACGAACTTCTCGTCGTGCGCCTTCTCCCAATGGCCGTCGTAGACTGTGATGACCTCGATCGAGCCGACCTTGAATTTCGCGAAGCCCTGATCGACGAGCGCCTGCGGCGCGCCGATCGGATTGCTGCCCTGCGCGTGCGCCGCCGAGCTGAACACCTCAAGCGGTCCCTTGAGGCCGAACGCCGCGCCGGCTGCCGCAGCAGAAATGACGAAGCTGCGACGGGTCATGTCATGCATCTCGATTGTCCTCCCTGAGTGATGCGCCCATCTTCGCGCATCCGCACGCTATGTGGGCTTTCACATAATTGCATGACCTGCTTTGCGGCGCTCACACACAGTTGAACGCACACGCGTCAGCCATAGAGGCGCGCGATGATCCGCGTCGGCACACGGAGGAAGTAGAGCGCGAGGCACGAGAGGTTGCGCGCGCTGCGCCGCACATAGCCACCCTGCTGATACCGCACCGCACTCGTCACGGCACGCGTGCGCAGCAACGTCAGTCGGCGCCGCCCGATGCGGCGGACGAGATCGACGTCCTCCATGAGCGGCAGCCGGCCATAGCCGCCTACCTGCTGATAGAGCTGGCGCGGGATGAGCAGGCCCTGGTCGCCATACGGAAGACGGAACAGCGCGCAGCGCAGCGTCACACCCGCCTCGATCATGCGCGGCCGGAAGCCGTCGTCGTCCAGCGCGAAGCGGAAGGCTGCGGCCGTGGGCTGCCGCCGGCCGCCGTCGATGCGCTCGATGAGGGCGGACACCTCGCGCTCCCAGCCTGGCTCGAGGACGGTATCGGCGTGCAGGAAGAGCAGCCACGGCGAGCGCGCCCGCGCGGCGCCCGTCGCGAGCTGCTCGCCCCTGCCAGGTCGCGAGCGAACGAGCTCTGCGCCCGACTGCTCGATGATTTTCAGCGTCCGGTCGCTGGAGCCGCCATCGACGATGATGACCTCGCGCACCATCCCCTCGACCGCGGCCGGCACGAGCGCCGTCAGACAGGCCGCCAGCCCGTCTTCTGCGTTGAGTGTGGGAATGACGACCGAAATCATCGCCTGGGTCTCGCGAAGTTGTCGTCAACACTGATCATGGCGCGCGCCGTCCGGCAACGCGCTGACGGAATGATCCACTGATGTTCTTGTTATGTTCGCCCTTCGATGCTAGGGTTGCAGAAACAGCGAGAATGGACATGACGCCGGAACGCACCATCCAGCCGGAAGACCAGCCGTCGCTCGGCCACGGTGAGGGTGAGATCAAGCCCGACGCCGAGCGCCGCCGGGGGCGGGGCGCCCGCTCGAACCGCTCGAGCCGCTACGATGCCGGCAAGCGCGAAGGCTTCGACGACGGCTGGGAGACGCTGGCGACGCTCGACGCGTTCCGGACGGACGTGCGCGATGAGCGCGCGAAGAGCATCATTGCGACTAACGACAGTCCCGACCTCAGCTTCGACCAGTCGATCAATCCCTATCGGGGCTGCGAGCACGGCTGCATCTACTGCTATGCGCGCCCGACGCACGCCTATCTCGGCCACTCGCCCGGCCTCGACTTCGAGACCAAGATCTACGCCAAGGTGAATGCACCCGAGCTGCTGGAGCAGGAGCTTGCGCGGCGGAATTATGTGCCGAAGACGATCGCACTCGGCGCCGTCACCGATCCCTACCAGCCTGTCGAACGCGAGCGCGGCATCTCGCGGCGCATTCTGGAGGTTCTCGACCGCGCCTCGCACCCGGTCGGCATCGTCACCAAGTCGGGCGGGATAGTCCGCGACATCGACATTCTCGCGCGCATGGCAGAGCGCGATCTTGCGAGGGTCGCAATCTCGGTCACGACGCTCGACCGCCACCTGGCACGCAGCATGGAGCCCCGCGCCGCGACGCCGGCGAAGCGGCTCGATGCCATCCGGCAGCTTTCCGAGGCGGGCATCCCGGTCACGGTGCTGACGGCGCCGATCATCCCGGCGCTCAATGACAGCGAGATCGAGAGCATTCTCGAAGCAGCTCGCGAGGCCGGCGCGCGCGAAGCGGGATTCGTGACTTTGCGGCTGCCGCTGGAACTGAAGGAGCTTTTCCGCGAGTGGCTCGAGACGGATCACCCGAATCGTGCGGCGCGCGTGATCTCGATCCTGCGCTCAATGAATGGCGGACGCGATTACATTTCCGAGTTCGGCATCCGCCAGCGCGGCACAGGCCCCTATGCCGAGCAGATCGGCCTGCGCTTCCGCCTTGCCTGCCAACGGCTCGGTCTCAACAAGCGATCGCTCAAGCTTCGGACGGACCTTTTCACGCCACCCGTCCCGAAGGGCGGGCAGATGCGGCTTTTTTGAGGGGAGGACGGCTCAGATCACGCCGAAGATGCGCAGCGCGAAATAGAGCCCGCAGATCAGCACGACGATCTTGAGCGCGGGATAATAGTAGGGATGTTTGCGGAACGGCGGTCGCTCGGGATTATTGTCGCTCATTGATTGCCCTTCTGTTCGGCCGCGCCGTTTCGAGCATCGATATCAGCCGGGGAGCACCAGCGGATCGTCCCCTTGTCCCCTCTCCCCGCGCTTGCGGGGAGAGGGGTCACGCCAGAGGCGTGCTTCCAGCACGACGTGAGGGGCCGCGGCATACGCCGGCGTTTCAGCAAGCTCCCGCCCCTCATCCCAACCTTCTCCCCGTAAGCACGGGGAGAAGGGGAATGTTGCGCTGGGGACGACGGTTCCGTCCGATGCGCGAGCGACATGGTCATCGCTTGACCTCCCACGTCGTCTCGATCTCGCCCGTCTCAGGGTTCTTCGAGTCCTTGAGCTGGATGCCCATCGCCGCGAGTTCATCGCGAATGCGGTCGCTCTCGGCCCAGTTCTTCGCCTTCCGCGC
>JAEWIJ010000080.1 GCA_023387235.1 Pseudomonadota bacterium | reverse complement strand
GAGCTAGCTTCACCCAGAGAACTGACTTCCCGCACAACAAGAACGGAGAGGAGAAGCGGATTGGAAAAACCAGTCACGACGATCGAACACCGCAAACAACGTGCCCGCGCTTGGTTCGAAAGCCTGCGCGACGATATTTGTCTCGATCTCGAGGAACTAGAAAACGAAGCCTCGCCTTCGCTTTATCCGGGAGAAGCTGGCCGTTTTGTACGGACGCCTTGGGATCGCACGGATCACACCGGCAAGCCCGGCGGCGGCGGCGTGATGTCGGTGATGCGCGGCCGGCTCTTTGAAAAGGTCGGCGTGCATTGCTCTACCGTGTACGGGGAATTCGCGCCGGAATTTCGCGCGCAGATTCCGGGCGCCGCTGATGACCCGCGATTCTGGGCGTCCGGAATTTCGCTGATTGCGCATCCGCGCAATCCGAACGTCCCGGCGGTCGATATGAACACGCGCTTTGTCGTCACGACAAAAGCATGGTTCGGCGGCGGCGCGGACCTTACCCCGGTGCTCGACCGGCGGCGTACGCAAGACGATCCGGATACCACGACGTTTCACGCTGCCATGAAGCGCGCCTGTGATGCCCATGCAGCCATCGCGCCTTACGACAAATACAAGACGTGGTGCGACGAGTATTTCTATCTGCCGCATCGCAAGGAGCCGCGCGGCATCGGCGGTATCTTCTACGACTACCTGACGCCGGACGTGGCAGCCGGCGGCTGGGACGCCGCTTTCGCCTTCACGCAGGATGTCGGGCGCGCCTTCAAGCGCATCTACCCCGAGCTCGTGCGGCGCAACTTCGAGAAGACGTGGAGCGATGCCGAGCGCGACGAGCAGCTCGTGCGGCGCGGCCGCTATGTCGAGTTCAACCTCTTGCACGACCGCGGCACGGTGTTCGGTCTCAAGACGGGCGGCAACGTGGACTCGATCCTCTCGTCCATGCCGCCCGTGGTGAAGTGGCCTTGATTTTTGTGGCCGCGGGCTGCCGGGAAGAGGTGCTTCGCAACCACACCGCAGTGCCATGCCCGCGGCGGCAACAGCGACAGCTTGGTGCTTGTGGCCGCGAGGAGTCGCTTGGTCGCGAGCGCAACATGTCCCTTCTCCCCGTGCTTACGGGGAGAAGGTTAGGATGAGGGGCGGCGGCATACGCCGACGTTTCAGCAAGCTCCCGCCCCTCACCCTAACCTCTCCCCGCAAAAGCGGGGAGAGGGAATATTTTTGCCTACCCGATCACGTCATCCCGCTCGAAGCGATAGCTCTTCGAACAGAACTCGCACTTCACTGTGATCGCACCGTCCGCCTCGCGCAGCTCTTCACGCTCCTTCTCCCCGAAGCCATTCAGGAACGCACCAATGCGCGCGCGTGAGCAGCGGCACTTGGCTTCGAGCGGTACGATCGGCGCGACGCGCACACCCTCCTCGTGAAACAAACGCAACAGCAGCCGCTCCGACGCCAGCATCGGATCGATCAGCTCGTGATCCTCCACCGTCGCCGCGAGGATCTCGACGCGGTTCCAGTCATCGTCGTGCTCGCCTTCGAGACTGGCATCGCGCGCCTCGCCGGACATCGCCGGCTTGACCTCGTTCTCACCACCCGCCGCCGGCACGTGCTGCACGATCAGCCCGCCCGCGCGCCAATGCCAGCGCGAGGGCGTGTCGCCGCTGCGTCCGACGAAATGGCGCACCGCCGTCAACCGGATGAACGTCGGAAGCTGCTCCGACTGGCGGAAATACGTGATGGCAGCCTCGGCGAGACTATGCCCGTCGAGCGGCACGACACCCTGATGGCTCTCCTGCTCGCCGCCCGGATCGATGGTCATGGCGAGGCGCCCGTTGCCAAGCAGCGCGCCATCGTTCAACCCACCCGATTTCTGCAAGGCCTCCAGGCGCTCGCGGTCATAGCTCGCATAGCCGCGCAGCTTGCCCGGCACCTCATACTGCACGACGAGGAAACCCAGCGGCCCGTCCGACTTCGTCTGCAGGATCAGTCGCCCGCCTTCCTGGAGCTGCTGGCCGAGCAGTGCCGTCAGCGCGATGGCCTGCCCGAGCACGACGCTGATCGGCTCGGGATAATCATGCGCGGAGAGGATCTCGTCGACCACGTGGCCGAGCCGGGCAACCCGTCCCGCCACGCGCGAACGTACAGTGCCGAACGGCAGCACGAGGTCGTCGCGCGCCATCGGCGTGCCGATGTCACTTCGGCCCGCTCTGATCGTCATCTTTTCGTCTTCCACTTCAGTCGACGCCGAGGCACCAGGCGAGGATCGCCTTCTGGGCGTGCAGCCGGTTCTCGGCTTCATCGAATACGACCGATTGCGGCCCATCGATCACGTCTGCCGAAACTTCATGGCCGCGATAGGCCGGCAGGCAGTGCATGAAGACCGCATCCTTGGCCGCGCGCTTCATCAGAGCCTGATCGACCGCGTAGGCACCGAGGAGCTGCTTGCGCCGCGCCACGTCGCTCTGGCCCATCGAGACCCACGTATCCGTCACCACGCATTCCGCGCCCTTGACGGCCTCCGCAGGATCGTCGGTCAGGAGAATGCTGTCGCTCGCCCCTTCCGACTTGACCCAATCGATCACGGCCTGATCGGGCTTGAGCTGTGCCGGCGTTGCAAGCTGCAGCTTGAAGCCGAACTTGACGGCGGCGTGCATCCAGGACGACGCGACGTTGTTGCCGTCGCCGACCCAGGCCACCGTGCGGCCCGCAATCGCCCCGCGTGTCTCCTCGAACGTCACGATATCGGCAACGATCTGGCAGGGATGGCTCAGGTCCGTCAGGCCGTTGATCACCGGGATCGAGGCGTGCTCGGCGAGTTCGACCAGCGTCTGATGGGCGTTCGCGCGCACCATCAGAGCGTCGGCATAGCGCGAGAGCACCTTCGCCGTATCCGAGATCGGCTCGCCGCGACCGACCTGCGTGTCCGTATGATTGAGCGCGATCGTCTGGCCCCCGAGCTGGCGCATGGCGACGTCGAACGACACGCGCGTGCGCGTCGAGGGCTTCTCGAAGATCATCACGAGGACCATGTCCTCGATGTCCTTCGGCCGCAGATGCTTCGGCACGCGCTTGCCGGCTTTCTTCATCTCGTGCGCCATGTCGACGATGCGGCGCAGGACGCGCGCGTCGATCTGATCGAGATCGAGGAAATGGCGGGGCGGCTTCAAGCCGATACGGGCATCCATGGCGGTCTCGCCGTTCGAGATCGAAAACGAAAAATCATCGGCGCCGCCGCTTCCACCATCCGGCAGGAGCGGCACGCCGACGACGCGGATTTCCTACTTCACCTGCTTCTTCACGGTCGAGAGCGCGCGCGAGAGGCGAGCAACGCCTTCGGCAAGCTCGTCGTCCGGCGTCGTCAGCGGCGGGATCATGCGCACAACATTGTCGCCGGCGCCGACCGTCAGCAGATGCTCGCCGAGGCAGGCCTTGACGACGTCGCCGGCAGGCACCTTGTCCTTGATCTTGACGCCGACCAGCAGGCCCTCGCCGCGAATGCCCTCGACAAGATCGCTGTGCTCGTCCTTGAGGCCCGCGAGGAGCTGCTTGAAGCGCAGTGTCTTCCTCTGCACGTCCTCGAGAAAGCCCGGCTCCAACACCACATCGAGCACCGCATTGCCGACCGCCATGGCGAGCGGATTGCCGCCGAAGGTCGAGCCGTGCGTGCCGGGCACCATGCCCTTCGCGGCCTCGGTCGTGGCGAGGAAGGCGCCCATGGGAAAGCCGCCGCCAATACCCTTGGCGATCGCCATGGCGTCCGGCTTGATGCCGGCAGCTTCGTAGGCAAAGAGCTTGCCTGTGCGCCCGACGCCGGTCTGCACCTCGTCGAGGATGAGCAGCAGGCCGTTCTTGTCGGCGAGCGCGCGCAACCCCTGCAGGAACTCTTTCGTGCACGCGCGGATGCCGCCCTCGCCCTGGATGGGCTCGACCATGATCGCCGCCGTCGCAGGACCGATCGCCTTCTCGACGAGCGCGAGATCGTTCACCGTCTCGAGCACGTCGAAGCCGGGCGCCGGCTCGCCGAAGCCTTCGAGGTACTTCTCGTTGCCTGCCGCCGCGATCGTTCCGAGCGTCCGGCCGTGGAAGGAGCCCTTGAAGGTTATGATGCGCCAGCGCTCGGGATGACCGCTCACGAACTGATAGCGCCGCGCGAGCTTGATGATGCCTTCGCAGGCCTCCGCACCCGAGTTGCAGAAGAAGACCTTGTCCGCGAACGTCGTCGCGACGAGCTTCTCGGCGAGCTTCTCCTGGCCTGAAACGCGATAGAGATTCGAGGTGTGCCAGAGCTTGCCCGCCTGCTCGGCGAGCGCGGCGACGAGCTTCGGATGGGCATGGCCCAGCGAATTCACGGCAATGCCGGAGCCGAAATCGAGATAGCGCTCGCCCTTGGTATCGATGAGCCAGGAGCCTTCGCCCCGCTCGAAGACGACATCATAGCGTCCATACGTGCCCATGACGGCAGGCGAAGGTCCGGAGGAAGCGGCGGCGGGTTTGGCGGCGGTGGTAGCGGCGGACATCGGTGGTTCTCTTTCCAATGCTGAATAGGTCGAGAGTGGCGGCGACTTCAGGAGAGAGAGGGGCTTTGGCAGGCGCGTCCAAAACGAAAAAGGCCGCGCGGTTGCGCGGCGCTGGCAACAACGGCGGGCCTTACCACGCCGTCATCGCTGCCGCGGGCCGCAGCCCCGACGACGTCGCTCACGGATGTTCGCTATCCTAGACATGGGCCTTATATGGGGCAGAGGGGCCAGTGGTGTCAATAATTCAGGCATTTGCGTGCTCGTCACACGGGCTGGCGTGCAGTTTTTGCATTGCGGCGTGCCAAGTATCTGGGCCCCACGCTTGGATGGGCCTCAAAGACGTATTCAAGGTCCGAAGACGCTTCAGTTTCATAACGTCCTGAAGCAACTTTGGACTTGAAATTCGCTCCCGGCCCAGCCCCGAATTGAGGTGAATTTCAAGTCCGTTGCTTTCGTGCAGAGTAGCCCATGTCCTTGCGTCGTTTGATGAGATTGCCCCGATCCATTGCCGCGCGGATTTTCGCCGCTCAGACGTCACCTGTGTACATGGGTGACGAGCGCCTGCTGGCGCGGGTCCTCGGGGAGTACAGGATGTTCGTCTGCGCATCCGATCTCGGCTTTGCGACCCATATTCTCATGGACGGTGTCTGGGAGTATCCCATTACCAAGTTCGTCGTCGAGACGATCAAACCGGGCATGGTCACCGTCGATGTCGGGGCCAACTTCGGCTACTATACGTTGCTGATGGCAGACCTCGCGCGCCCATCCGGGATATGCGTCGCGTTGGAGCCCAATCCGGACATTGTCCCCTTCCTTCGAGATTCCGTGGCCGTCAACGGCTTGGCAAGCCAGTGCCGTGTCCATTCAGTAGCGGTCGGCCGAGCGGCCGGAGAAGCGCGCATGACCGCTCCTCGCAGAGAGCCAAAAAATGGAAGCCTGCATCGAGGACCTGAGCTACCGAATGATGCCATCCACACGGTTGCAGTCCGCTCACTCGACGAGGTTCTCGCCGGTGAACCTCGCGTGGATTTCATAAAGATCGATGCAGAGGGAAGTGAGGCGGATATCATCGAGGGGATGAAGCATACGCTGCGTCAACACAAGCCGCGTCTGCTTATTGAGTTCAACATGGGACATTCATATGACGGCGCCGCGCTCATCGGCACATTGCTGGAAGCGTATGGTGTCATGAACTTTGTCGATGAGCGAGGACGGGCGCGCTCCATATCAGCCGAAGGCGCAATCGCCAAAGGGCGGCTCGACGACGTGATGCTCTACTTCACACCCTGACGACGATCGACGCCTTTTGCCGAACGCCCGGGCAGCCACTTGCTACCCGGACGCTCGAACGCGACGCTCGATCTACCGCCGCTGATCGCCACGATGATCACCCCGATGATCGCCGCGCCGGTCGCGATCCGGCCGCTTCCAGCCGCGATCCGGCGGGCCCTTCATGCCGGGAGGCGCCTGATAGCCCTGTCGCCACCAGCCGGCCTTGCGCGGTCCAGGAGGCGGCGCGTGCCAGCCCGGACGCGGGCGCGGCTTGAACTTCACCCAGCGATCGCGCTCCTTGAACCAGGGCCGGCCCTTGTAGTGGCTCCCCCAATAGCTCGCAGCGGCGAACGTCACGACCGGAATGCGCGCCACCGACAGCCCGACATCGGGAAGCGGCACGTACTCGCCGCGATAGCTGAAGGCGAGATACTCGCTGAATACCCAGCCGCGGTTTCCGCCCGCGATGACGTCGCACCATGACTCGTCCCTGAGGCAGCCGCGAATATCGACCGACTCGCCTTCCGGAATGACGCCCATGCTCGGGAAGTCCGTATCCGGGCCCGTCCGGTGATTGACGTTGGCGGTTGTAAAGCCCGGCGCGGCCTGTGCCGCCAGCGCTCCCGTCATCGAGAGCGCCAGCACCGCGGTGGCCATCTTCAGCATCTTCATTGAGCCGTCCCTTCGTAGGTGATCTGCTTGACGCATACGCGGGGCAAACGGCTAGAGCGGCGGATATCCGTCGCGCCCGGTGTCGAACAACTATTTCAATGGACGGATGCCAATGCGTCGCGGAGTTGTCACACTTTCGCGCGCTGCGCCGCGACAAGCAGGAACATCGGCCGCTCGCGCTCTTTGGCCAGCTCCGGCTGTGCCGCGATCTGTTCGGCCGAGGGAACGAACTCCTCGACGCGACGGACGGCGAAGCCCGTCCCGATCAAGGCATTAAGCGTCGTGCCGAGCGTGCGGTGATACTTGACGACACCGGGCGTGAACCACTCGGTCGTGCGCGCGCCTTCGGACGCATAGCTGTCGAGCGGCCATGCCGGCCGCCCCTCGTCATCGAGCGACCACCCAGGATTGCGCGGCGCCATGAAAATCGGATGCTCGGTTGAGAAGACGAAGTGCCCGCCCGGCACGAGGGTCGTGTGAACTTTAGCCATCAGCCGCGTCACATCCTCGACGTAGTGCAACGCCAGGGAGCTATAGACGAGTTCGAAGGCCTCCCGCCGGAGCTGGATCGTCTCGAGATCGGCTTGAGCGTACGAGATGTTATCGTCTGATGTTTCCGCCCGCGCCCGCTCGAGCATCTTCTCGGACACATCGTAACCGCGAACGAGGTAGGCACCATTCTCGCGCGCCCAGCGGCAGAACCAGCCGAACCCACAGCCGAGATCGGCGATCTTGAGCCCGCGCACATCGGGAAGCATGGCGCGCAGCGACGGCCATTCGGGCGCCGAGGCGAGGCCGCCCACCGAGCGTGGCAAGCGGCTATAGCCGGCGAAGAACGCCGGATCGTCGTAGATGTTCTGAGCCATCAGACCGCAGTATCAGAACGCGAGCCGATTGGCGCGCACCACCTGCGGCAGCGCGCGCACTTTCTCCATGACCGGCTCCGGCATCGGCTCGTCGAGCGCGACGATGCAGATGGCATCGCCGCCCGGCTTGTCGCGGCCGAGGTTCAGCGTCGCGATATTGATGTCCGCCTCGCCCATGACCATGCCGAAGCGGCCGATGAAGCCCGGCTTGTCGGCATTGCGCACGAACAGCATGTGCGGCGCCGTCTCGAACTCCATGTTGATGTCGCGCACCTGGATGATGCGCGGACGGCCGTCGCCGAAAACAGTGCCCGCGACCGAGCGGTCGTATTTCTCGGTCTTGACGGTCAGCCGCATGTAGCCTTCGAAGGCGCCGTCCTGCGTACGCACGACCTCCTCGACGACAATGCCGCGCTCCTTCGCCGTCGCCGTCGCCGACACCATGTTGACGGCATCGGAAAGCAACGGCCGCAGAATGCCGGCGACCGCGGCCGCGGACAGCGGCTTCACGTTCAGATCTGCGACCGTGCCCGAGTATTCGAGGCGGATGCCCCTGATGCTGGTTTCCGTAAGCTGCCCCGCGAAGAGCCCGAGCTGCTCGGCGAGCTTGACCCACGGGCGCAGGCGCGGCGCTTCCTCCGCGGTGATGGACGGGAAGTTCACCGCATTCGAGATCGCGCCCTTGAGCAGGTAGTCGGACATCTGCTCGGCGATCTGGAGAGCGACATTCTCCTGCGCTTCCGAGGTCGCGGCACCCAGATGGGGCGTGCAGATGACGTTCGGCAGACCGAAGAGGATGTTCTCTTTCGCCGGCTCGACCTCGAAGACATCGAGCGCCGCACCTGCGACCTTGCCCGACTTCAGCGCCGCCGCCAGCGCCTTCTCGTCGACGAGGCCACCGCGCGCGCAATTGATGATGCGCACGCCCGTCTTCATTTTCTCGAACGCGGCTGTATTGAGCACATTGCGCGTCCGGTCGGTCAGCGGCGTATGCAGCGTGATGAAATCCGCCCGCTCCAGCAGCGCCGGCAGCTCGACCTTCTCGACGCCGATCTCCACCGCGCGCTCCTCCGAGAGGAACGGATCGAACGCGATGACGCGCATCTTGAGGCCGATTGCGCGATCCGCGACGATCGAGCCGATATTGCCGCAGCCGATCACGCCGAGCGTCTTGCCGAAGAGCTCGACGCCCATGAAGCGCGACTTCTCCCACTTGCCGGCCTGCGTCGAGCGGTCCGCCTCGGGAATCTGCCGGGCGAGCGCCATCATGAGCGAGACGGCGTGCTCCGCCGTCGTGATCGAGTTGCCGAAGGGCGTATTCATCACGATGATGCCCTTGGCCGTCGCGGCCTTGATATCGACGTTGTCGACGCCGATGCCCGCGCGGCCGATCACCTTGAGATTTGTCGCCGCCGCAATGATCTTCTCGGTCGCCTTCGTCGCCGAGCGGATGGCGAGGCCGTCGTACTTGCCGATGATCTCGGCGAGCTTCTCCTTGTCCTTGCCGAGCGTCGGCTCGAACGTCACGTCGATGCCGCGATCCTTGAAGATCTGCACGGCGGTCGGGGAAAGCTCGTCGGAAATGAGGACTTTGGGAGCCATGACATCATGTCCTGAATGGCTGAGCGCCGAAGCGCCGTTGGCGTCGCGACGTCTCATGTGCATTTTCGAATGCGAGAAGCGAGGGGCGATGCCGCCCCCCGACATGCAATGCGCTTACGCAGCCTTCGCGAGCGACACGCGCGCTTCGGCATAAGCCCACGCGATCCACGGCAGGAGGCGCTCGACATCGCGCGTCTCGACCGTCGAGCCCGTCCAGATCCTGAGACCCGGAGGCGCGTCGCGGTAGTAGCCGGCGTCCATTGCGACGCCTTCCTTCTCGAGCAGTCCCGAGACGCTCTTCGCGAATGCCGCCTGCGCCTCGAGCGGCAGCGTCGTGAGCGCCGGATCGACGAACTTCAGGCACACGCTCGTGTTCGAGCGAGTCTTCGGATCGACCGCGAGCGGCGCTATCCACGGCGTGCGATCGACCCAGTCGTAGATCGCCTTCGCGTTGGCATCACACCGCGCCATCAGCGCCTTGAGGCCGCCGATCCCTTCCGCCCACGCGAGCGCGTCGAGATAGTCCTCCAGCGCCAGCATCGACGGCGTGTTGATCGTCTCGCCTTCGAAGATGCCCTTCTGCACCTTGCCGCCCTTCGTTAGGCGGAAGATCTTCGGCAGCGGCCATGCCGGCGTGTATGTCTCCAGACGCTCGACAGCGCGCGGCGACAGGATGAGCATCCCGTGCGCGGCCTCGCTACCGAGCACCTTCTGCCAGGAGAACGTGAACACATCGACCTTCGCCCAGTCGACGGGCTGCGCGAAAGCGGCCGACGTCGCATCGGCGAACGTGAGGCCCGCGCGGTCCGCAGGAATCCAATCGTAGTTCGGCACCTTCACACCCGAGGTCGTCCCGTTCGCCGTGAAGAGCACGTCGCGCGTGAAGTCGACCGACTTGAGATCCGGCAGCTCGCCGTAAGGCGCCTTGATGACGCGGAGATCCGAGAGCTTGAGCTGCTTGGTCATATCCGTGACCCAGCCCTCGCCGAAACTCTCCCAGGCCAGAGCCTCGACGCCGCGCGCGCCGAGCATCGACCACATGGCCAGCTCGAAGGCACCCGTGTCCGAAGCAGGCACAATGGCGCAGATGTAATCGGCGGGAAGCCTGAGCAGCGCCTTGGTCTTATCGATGGCGAGCTTCAGGCGCGCCTTGCCCTCCTTCGCTCGGTGCGAGCGGCCGAGGAATGCCTTGCCGAGATTTTCGGGAGCCCAGCCGGGGCGCTTGGCGCAAGGGCCGGAGGAGAAATGCACGCAATCAGGCCGCTGCTGCGGCCGCGTATTCGTCGTCATGTGAGCCTACCCTTCCAGATAGAAGCCCCTCGTTGGGGAGGGGTGTCCCACGGCGGCAGATACGCCTGCTCGCGATCCGCGTCAATCCCGTCGCAGTCGCAGTCCTGCGCAGGTTCCTTCCTTGACAAATCGGCCGAGGGTGCCAACCTCTTACTTATGACGACCGAACGCGCCAATCTTCAGCGGATCCCTCTGATCGCGCACTTCTAGCCCCGAACCCGGCGCAACTGCCCCGGGTTTCGGGGAAAGCGGAGCCGCACGCGGCTTCCAACCATTCCAAACCATTTTCGCAACATTGGATGAGTTCGCGAGCCCGGCATCTCCCGGGATGCGGCTCTCTCGAACTATGAGCACAATCATGGATCAAATCGCGCCGGCGCGCACCAAACCGCCGCTCGTCATCGGCGATGCCGACCACCGCAATCTCCTCTCGCTCGCGCTGGCGATGGAGAAGGGTTTGCCCGACGTGTCGGAAGCTTTGCTCGGCGAGCTCGACCGCGCCAAGGTGATGCCGCAGGCCAAGGTGCCGGCGCAGACCGTGCGCATGGGCTCGACCGTTCGCTTCCAAATCGAGGGCGCGAGCGCACGCGAAGTCGTGCTCGTTCTTCCCGGCGAGGCCGATATCGGCGCGGGACGCATCTCGATCATGACGCCGATCGGCGCCGCATTGATCGGCCTCTCGATGGGCCAATCGATCCGCTGGCACACGCGCGACGGACGCGAACAGGAGCTGACCATCCTCGATGTCGCGCCGCCCGCGGAGCCCGCGTGATGGCGAGCGACCCGCTCTGCCAGCTCACGGCGCTCGATATGGGCGTACTCGAAGGCATGATGGATCGGCTCGAAGCCCAGGCGGCAGCCGATAGCGATATCGCGCGCCTGCTACGTCGCAAACTTGCTGCTGCGCGCGTCCGCCTTTGCGACGACATCGATCCGTTCGTCGCGACGATCAACAGCCGCGTCGAGTTTCACGTGGATCACGGGCCTATCGAGACCGGCGTCCTGACGCACGGCGGCGAGCGTGCGCTGCCGGGTTCGGCGCTGCCGATCTCGAGCCTGCGCGGCATGGCGCTGCTCGGGCTTGCCGAGGGCGACACGATCGCAATCGAGCTGGCGGATGGACGGACCGAGGTGCTCGGCGTCGTGCGCGTTGCGCATCAACCCGAAGCGGCGCGCCTCAAACGGAGACCGCGCTTCGGGATCATCGATGGCGGACGAAACCATCGGAACTACACGCCCATCGGATCGGAGGATGACGACCCAGGGCCGCACGCGGCCTGATCGAGTGCCGCCGCTTAAACGCGGCTCGCCCGCGAGGCTGCCTCGATCGCCGGCTTGGCGCGCTCACCGCGCACGACGGGCTTGGCTGCTTCGATCTCGGCCACGACCTGGTTCATGAACGAGACCGTGCGATCGACAACCACCTGCCGCTGCCGGTCGATCGTGATGATGTGATAGCTGTCGTCGAGCACGACGAGCTCCACCCGGCCGCTGAGCGACCGCTGCAGGAACTCGGAGTTGTTGATGTCGGCGTGATCGTCCTCGCGCGGATGGAGCACCAGCGACGGCTGGGTGACTTTGCCTGCCTCGCGCAGGAACGTCTTCACCATCCAGCGGTGCTCGAGCACGGCGCCGCCCGGCGTATAGGGCAATCCCGACTCCGAGTTGTCGGCACTCTTCAGGGCATTTGCGATGAGATCACGCACGCGCGGGTCCTTGATGCCGTGCGGCTCGGCATCCTCGAACTTGAGCTTGTTGGCGAACCACTTGTGGTGCACGAGCCCGAAGAGCTTGGCATACCAGGGCATGACCCAGCCGTTCAGCCAGAAGATCGGCGCGAACGACACCGTTCCCTGCACGAGCTTCGGATTGCGGGCTGCCAGCAGCAGGGCCGTGATCGCGCCGACCGAAAGCCCGCCGACGAAGACGATGTCGCAATCCTGACGCATGCGATGCAGCGCGGCTTCCGCGCTCGCGTACCAATCCTGCCAAGTCGTTTTCGCCACATCATCGACGCTGCCGCCATGCCCCGCAACGAGCGGGCAGTGGACGGTATAGCCCTCGCGCGCGACGCCATAGGCCACGTACCGCAGCTCCATGGGCGTGCCACCGAGGCCATGTAAAAGCAGCAGGCCGACGCGGTTGCCGGGGATGATGAGGCTCAGATCTTTTTGCTTTTCAGTCATTCTCGATGCACGTGTACGTGTTGTTCTTAATCGCGGGTTATCGCGGCAGTCCCACCGTGGCCGAGGCCGGTCATACTCTCTTAAATATCCGGCGTGCTCCTGGTCGGGCTTTATGGTTAAATTTGGCCGAAGGCGTCCCACGAAAGCATGATGCGGCGCGACTGGCCAAATGGCTGAGCTGCCCCCCGAGCCTCTGCCGCGCCCGCACCCGGCGGCAACCCCGCGCTCTTCAAAGCGCTGCAGGCCTTCCCCGTCAACGGACACTCGCGTCGATGGTTCCCGGAAGCCTTCCGCGCCCCGGCAATCCTCGACCCATGTAGGGAGCGCGGCGGCGAATGCCTACCTGTCGATCTCGCCGAACACGATGTCGAACGACCCTAGGATGGCCGAGACGTCGGCGAGCAGGTGCTTCTTGCCGAACGGGTCAAGTGCTTGAAGATGCGGGAATCCCGGCGCGCGGATCTTGCAGCGATAAGGCTTGTTCGAGCCGTCTGCGACAAGATAGACACCGAACTCGCCCTTGGGCGCTTCCACCGCGGCATAGACGTCGCCCGGCGGCACGTGGAAGCCCTCCGTGTAGAGCTTGAAGTGGTGGATGAGCGCCTCCATGGAGCGCTTCATCTCGGCCCGCTTCGGCGGTACGACCTTCTTGTCGTCGGAGACGTGCGGGCCCTGCCCCTCGGCCGAGGCGAGCTTCTCGCAGCACTGCTTCATGATCCGCGCGGATTCGCGCATCTCGACCATGCGCATCACGTAGCGATCGTAGCAGTCGCCGTTCTTGCCGATCGGAATGTCGAACTCGAGCTCGGAGTAGCACTCGTAGGGCTGCGCGCGGCGCAGGTCCCAGGCGACGCCCGTCGAGCGCAGCATGACGCCAGACATGCCCCAGGCGAACGCCTCGTCCATCGTGAACGTGCCGATGTCGACATTGCGCTGCTTGAAGATGCGGTTGTCCGTCAGCAGGCCCTCGATATCGTCGCAGACCTTCAGAAAGGGATCGCACCACGCGTGGATGTCGGCGATCAGCTCGGGCGGCAGATCCTGATGCACGCCGCCCATGCGGAAATACTTCGCGTGCATACGCGAGCCCGATGCGCGCTCATAGAACACCATGAGCTTTTCGCGCTCCTCGAAGCCCCAGCGCGGCGGCGTCAGCGCGCCGACGTCCATGGCCTGCGTCGTCACATTGAGAAGGTGCGAGAGAATGCGCCCGATCTCCGAATAGAGCACGCGGATGAGCTGCGCGCGCTTCGGGATCGTCAGTTCCAGAAGCTTCTCCGCCGCCATGCAGAAGGCGTGCTCCTGGTTCATCGGCGCCACGTAGTCGAGGCGGTCGAAGTAGCCGATGGCCTGGAGGTAGGACTTATGCTCGATCAGCTTCTCGGTGCCGCGGTGCAGGAGGCCAATGTGCGGATCGACGCGCTCGACCACCTCGCCGTCGAGCTCCAGCACGAGGCGAAGAACGCCGTGCGCGGCCGGATGCTGCGGCCCGAAGTTGATGTTGAACGGTCGGATCTCGGTCTCGGCCACGGGCACGTGTCCTTATAAGATTTCTAACCGCTCGATACCTCAGACCGCCCGGCCATGGCAACGCGTCAATTGCGCGATCCCGACCCGCCCAAATGAAAAAGCCGGGCACCCCGTTCGATGGAGTCCCGGCTTTCCGTCATGATTTCACAATCACCAGTCAATTGGGCTTCATGCCGTTCGTCGACACGAGCACCGGGCCCGATCCCTTCGGCCGCGGGTTCTCGGTGAGAACCCCGAGGCGGCGCGCGACCTCCTGATAGGCCTCGATGAGGCCGCCGAGGTCCTGGCGGAAACGGTCCTTGTCCATCTTGTCGCCGCTCGTCGTATCCCACAGGCGGCAGCAGTCCGGGCTGATCTCGTCGGCCAGCACGATCCGCATGTTGTCGTTCTGCTCCCAGAGGCGCCCGAACTCGATCTTGAAGTCGACGAGCCGGATACCGATGCCGAGGAACAGGCCGACGAGGAAGTCATTGATGCGCAGCGCCATCTGCATGACTTCGTCGATCTCGGCGGGCGTCGCCCAGCCGAAGGCCGTGATATGCTCCTCCGAGACCATCGGGTCGTTGAGCTTGTCGTTCTTGTAGTAGAACTCGACGATCGAGCGCGGCAGCGCACTGCCCTCGTCGAGGCCCAGGCGCGACGCCAGCGACCCCGCCGCCACATTACGCACCACCACCTCGAGCGGGATGATCTCGACCTCTCGGATGAGCTGCTCGCGCATGTTGAGGCGCTTGATGAAGTGCGTCGGCACGCCGATCTCGCCGAGCCGCTGGAAGATGTACTCGGAGATCCGGTTGTTGAGCACGCCCTTGCCGTCAATCAACGCATGCTTCTTGGCGTTGAACGCGGTCGCGTCGTCCTTGAAATGCTGGATCAGGGTCCCCGGCTCCGGACCCTCGTAGAGCACCTTCGCCTTGCCCTCGTAGATGCGACGCCGCCTGTTCATTTTCATCGTTCCTTCGTGGAATCGCTCAGTGATCCGGGTCTTCGGTCGCGGCGCGCTCCACTGCCAGTTCACCAAACCGGTGCACCCGGCTCGGCCCTGGCTAGCGCGGCGCGCACAGCCCCTTTCGCTCATGTCAGCCCGTGGTCCTGAGATTATCCGAACCGCCCGGCGGAAACAACGAGGACCCCTGGCCGCCCACAATGTACAACGTTCACAATGGGCACATGGTTGATTTGGCCGTATTGCTCACGATATGCCTGCTACCCAGCAGGGCGGACCTGAGATCCGACAACCGGCAGTGACATGCCGGCAACGCTGATGCAACCGGAGAGCCACATGACGACGTTCGACGAACGGAAGAATGCTTTCGAGAAGAAGTTCGCGTTGGATCAGGATGTGAAGTTCAAGGCCGAGTCCCGTCGCAATAAAATGATCGCCGAGTGGGCTGCCGCCAAGCTCGGACTCTCCGGTCCAGCCGTCGAAGACTATGTCAAAGCTGTGCGAAAGGCCGATCTCGCCGAGAAAGGCGACGATGACGTCTTTAGGAAAATCCGCGCCGATTTTGATGCCAATAGCCTCTCGGTCCCGGACACTGAGATCCGCGAGGCCATGATGCGCTTCCTCGAGACCGCGGCATCACAGATCCAGAGCGAGTCCAAGTAGGCGTCGGCCGGACCAATCCGCTGCATAGAGGCGCGTGTCCGCGACGACGCGCGCCCATTCATTCAGCCGCGACGACGGGTTGCGGCGGCACGACCGCGAGCTGGCGCCGCGCCAGTTCGCGAAGTGAGTCGATCGGCATCAGCTTGCCCTCGACCTCGTGGTGCCAGAACGTCCAGCCATTGCACGCGGCCTTGCCCTGCACGGCCGCGCCGAGGCGATGGATCGAGCCCTGCTGAGCCGAGCCGCCATCGAGCACGAGCGTCCCGTCCGCGCGTACGTGTGCCCAATGGCGGCCCTTCTCATCCGTGAGGCGCGTGCCCGGATCGAGAATCCCGAGTTCGATGATGGTGCCGAAAGGAATGCGCGGCTCGGCCCGCTTCGAGCGCATGGTCTCGAGATCGACCGGCGCCAGCGGCCTGATGCGCGCAATGCGCTCGCGCGCCGCCGCCGCATAGTCGGTGTCGCGCTCGATGCCGATGTAGTGGCGCCCGAGACGGCGCGCGACCGCGCCCGTCGTCCCCGTCCCGAAGAACGGATCGAGCACCACATCGCCGCGCCGCGTCGAGGCGAGCAGCACGCGATGGAGCAGCGCTTCCGGCTTCTGCGTCGGATGAGCCTTGCGGCCGCCGTCGTCCTTCAGGCGCTCCGGCCCCGAGCAGATCGGGAACAGCCAGTCCGAGCGCATCTGCAGGTCGTCGTTCCCCGCCTTCATGGCCTCGTAGTTGAAGGTCACGCGCGCCTTGCGATCACGGCCCGCCCAGATGAGCGTCTCGTGCGCGTTCGTGAAGCGCTTGCCGCGAAAATTCGGCATGGGGTTCGTCTTGCGCCAGATGACGTCGTTCTGGATCCAGAACCCGAGGTCCTGCAGCGCCACGCCGAGGCGGAAGACATTGTGATAGGAGCCGATGACCCAGATCGCGCCATCCGGCTTCAGAATGCGCCGGCACTCCGCGAGCCACGCGCGCGTGAAGCGGTCATAGGCCTCGAAGGTATCGAACTTGTCCCAGGCATCGTCGACGCCATCGACGACCGTGTTGTTCGGCCTCAACAGATCGCCATCGAGCTGCAGGTTGTAGGGAGGATCGGCGAAGACGAGATCGACGCTCGCATCCGGGAGCTTCTTCAGCTCGGCGAGGCAATCCCCGACCAGGATCGAATCGACTCTCGCAACACCACGCGCACGACGAACGCTCATGAAACGCCACTCTCGAACTGACAACCACGCACCGATCCGCAGCGCAGGTTGGCCCACACCTGAGCCGACAGGCAATGCCCATCAGGCTGTCGAGAGCCTGCCCCTTCAAGGTTAAGGCGCCGTAAACCGACGCCCCGAAGCGCTGCAGCGGAGACACTATACGCGCACGCGAATAGGTCGAACGAATGGCGAACTCAGTTGCATCGCCGACGCAAAAGTTGCCGCGCCTGCCGTCTATTCGCGCTTGCCGGCCCGAAGCCTCGAAGCTATCAGCCGTCAGCCGATCTTTGACCTGGGCCCAATGGACCTCTTCACCGACATTCTGACCCGGGTCACGCTTCCCATTATCGCGCTCGTTGCGCTCGGCTGGGCCCTGCAAGGCCGCCTCAATCTCGACGTGCCGACGCTCAACCGGATTCAGGTCTACGTCGTCATGCCGGCGTTCCTGATCCACTTCCTCTCATCGGGGAAGCAGCCGCTCTCGGTGATCTGGCCGGTCGTCTACTTCGGCCTCGTGCAGTTCATGATCCTGATCCCGCTCGGCTGGCTGCTCGTCATCCTCTTCCGCCAGCGTAAATCCCTCGGCCCGGTCATGGGCCTCGGCACGGCCTACGCGAACGTCGGCTTCTTCGGCATTCCCGTGACGCAGCTCGCCTTCGGGTCGGAATACCTCATCTATCAGTCCGTTCTGACCGCCCTCATGGCCGTGCTCGTCTGCACGGTCGGCGTCGCCCTCATGGCGCCCGCCGGCGGCAGCAAGCTCGCCAAGCTCAAGACGGCCTTCGAGACACCGCTCATTCCCTCCGTCGTGATCGGCCTCACGCTGCGCGGCTTCCAGGTCGAGCTGCCGACCGTCGTCTCGCAGCCCATGCAGTTCCTCGGCTCGATCTTCACGCCGCTCGCGCTCTACACGCTCGGCGCCCAGATCGCCGCCGCCAAATCGCTCCGGCTGGAGCTGGTCCCCCAGACTCTCATCCTGTTCCTGAAATTCATCGCGGCACCCGTCATCACCTGGGGCATCTGCGTCGCCATGGGTCTGCCGCGCGACGTGCAGGACGTGATCGTCGTCGCGGCCGCGACGCCCGTCGGCGTGCTCATTGCGATCTTCGCCGCCGAGTACAAACGCGAGAGCGAGTTCATCTCGACCGCCGTCGTCGTCTCGACGGCCTTGTCGCCGATCTTCGTCACCGGCTGGATCATCGCCACGCGTCTCTTCTGACGCCGGGATGCGCCGTCGCGCGAAAAGTGCGATGCTGCGGCAAGCGCGAACGCAGGAGGAGAAACCCATGCGACGTGTCACACTCAAAGGCGGCGAGACCATCCCGCAGCTCGGCCTCGGCACCTGGCACATGGGCGAGCAGCGCGGCCAGCGCGGCGCCGAGGCGGACGCGCTGAAGCTCGGTCTCGACCTCGGCATGACGCTCGTCGACACGGCCGAGATGTACGGCGAGGGCGGCGCCGAGGAGGTCGTCGCCGACGCGGTGAAAGGGCGCCGCGACGACGCCTTCATCGTCTCGAAGGTCTACCCGCACAATGCCTCGAAGGCCGGCACAATCGCCGCCTGCGAGCGGAGCCTGAAACGCCTCAAGACCGACCGCATCGACCTCTACCTCCTGCACTGGCGCGGCTCGTATCCGCTCGCCGAGACGGTCGGCGCGTTCGAGCGCCTGAAAGCCGACGGCAAGATCCGCCAATGGGGCGTGTCGAACCTCGATCCCGATGACCTCGACGAGCTGGCGAGCGTTCCGAACGGCAAGAACTGCGTGTCCGATCAGGTGCTCTATCACCTCGGCTCGCGCGGCATCGACTTCGACCTCATCCAGCAATGCGCCGACGCGAAGATCATGGTCATGGCCTATTCGCCGCTCGGCCAGGGCCGCATTCTGCGCAATGCCGCGCTCGCCAAGGTCGCCGCGCGCCACGGCGTGAGCCCGGCCGCAATCGCGCTCGCCTGGACCATGCGCCACCCGCACGTCGTGGCGATTCCCAAGGCCTCGCGCCCCGAGCACGTGCGCGAAAATCTCGTCGCCGCGGATCTCACTCTGACAGCGGACGACATTGCCGATCTCGACGCGGCCTTCCCGCCACCGAAGCGCGCGACGCCGCTCGGAATGCTCTGACACGGACGGAACGGGCTGGACGCTCCCGCCGTTTCGGCTATGCAGGGGGCAGGCTCCGCGACAGCAAGGAGAACGCATGAGCGCCGCCCCCGAAGATCGTCTCAAGGCCGCCGTCGTCCAGGTCACGCCCTTCGAGCAGAACTGCACGCTCATTTGGGATGAGGCCACGAAGCGCGGCGCCGTCATCGATCCGGGCGGCGATGTCGATCGCATCGAAGGCGCTATCGCCCAGGTCGGCATGACCGTCGAGAAGATCGTGCTCACGCACGGCCACCTCGATCATGTCGGCGGCGCCGCCGAGCTGAAACAGAAGCTCGGCATCCAGATCGAAGGTCCGCACATCGCCGACAAGTTCCTCATGGACGGCGTCGAGGAGCAGGCGACGCGCTACGGCCTTACTGGCCTCCGCAATGCCACCTCCGACCGCTGGATGAGCGAGGGCGAGACGCTGACGATCGGCGGCCACGACTTCGAGATCTTCCATTGCCCCGGCCACTCGCCGGGCTCGCTCGTCTATGTCAATCGCCCGAACCGTTTTGCCCTCGTCGGCGACGTCATCTTCCGCGGCTCCATCGGCCGCACCGACTTCCCCTATGGCGATCACGACGCACTGATCAACGCGATCAAAACCAAGCTTTTCCCGCTCGGCGACGAGATCGCCTTCATCTGCGGCCACGGCCCCATGGGCCAGTTCGGGATGGAGCGGGAAAGTAATCCTTTCCTTGTTTAGGACGGCCTAATGGCCGGCGCGCAGTCGCGCGCTCATGAAGTGGCGCACTTTCTTCCCCCTCTCTCCGCTCTTCACGGGGAGATGGTCGGGGTGAGGGGCGGCGGCAAACGCCGACGTTTCAGCAAGCTCCCCTGCAGCCTACCGGCCGGCGCGCAGTCGCGCGCTCAGGAAGTGGCGCACTTTCTTCCCCCTCTCCCCGTTCTTCGCGGGCAGAGGGTTAGGG
>JAEWIJ010000212.1 GCA_023387235.1 Pseudomonadota bacterium | reverse complement strand
GAGCACGCCGTCCTGCATGGCACAGGTCACGCGCTGCCCCTTGCCCGAATGCGTGCGCTGATAGAGTGCCGTTACGATGCCGAGCGCGAGGTGGAGGCCCGTGCCGCTGTCGCCGATCTGCGCGCCCGTCACGAGCGGCAGGCCTTCGCGGAAGCCGGTCGTCGAGGCGGCGCCGCCCGTGCACTGCGCGACGTTCTCATAGACCTTGCAATCCTCGTACGGCCCAGGCCCGAAACCCTTGATCGACGCGACGATCATGCGCGGATTGAGCTTGTGGATGGTCTCCCAGGGAAAGCCCATGCGATCGAGTACACCCGGGCCAAAGTTCTCGACCAGCACGTCGCACGTCTTGATGAGGCGCTCGAGCACTTCCTTGCCCGTCTTGTTTTTCGTATCGAGCGTGATCGAGCGCTTGTTGTGGTTCAGCATCGTGAAATAGAGGCTGTCCGCATTCGGGACGTCGATGAGCTGGCCGCGCGTGATGTCGCCCGTGCCGGGCCGCTCGACCTTGATCACGTCGGCGCCGAACCACGCGAGAAGCTGGGTGCACGTCGGGCCGGACTGGACGTGCGTGAAATCGAGAATGCGGACGCCTTCGAGCGCTTTCATGTGACCCTCCCTTACTTCTTTTTCGACAGTGCGCTTTGGGGATTGAGATTGCCGATGCGGCCGCTTTCGCTGCCGGCGGCGGGATCGATAACGGCGTTGATGAGCGTCGGCTTGCCCGAATCCATCGCCGCATTCACGGCGCGGCGAAGCTCGTCCGGCGTGGTCGCGTTCACGCCGACGCCGCCGAAGGCCTCCATCATGCGGTCGTAGCGCGAGCCCTTGACGAACACGGTCGTCGCGGGATCGTCACTCGCCTTGTTGACGTCGGTGCCGCGGTAGATGCCGTCGTTGTTGAAGATGACGATGCAGACCGGCAGCTTGTACCGGCAGATGGTCTCGACCTCCATGCCTGAGAAGCCGAAGGCGCTGTCGCCTTCGACGGCGAGCACGGGCTTGCCGGTCTCGATGGCCGCGGCGATGGCATAGCCCATGCCGATGCCCATCACGCCCCATGTACCGACGTCGATGCGCTTCCTTGGCTGGTAGATGTCGATGATGCCGCGCGCGAGGTCGAGCGTATTGGCGCCCTCGTTGACGAGGATCGCGTCGGGCCGCTCCTTGATGACCGTGCGCAGCACGCCGAGCGCGCCGTGATAGTCCATCGGATTGTTGTTGTTCATGAGACGCGGCGCCATTTTCGCCACGTTCTCATCGCGTTTCTTGGCGACCGCGCCCGTCCAATCGGCGGGCGGCGCGGGCCAGCTCGTACTCATGCCGGCAAGCAGCGCCGAGACGCACGAGCCGATGTCGCCGACGACCGGCGCGACGATCTCGATGTTCGAGTCCATCTCCTTGGGCTCGATGTCGATCTGAATGAACTTCTTCGGCGCGTCGCCCCAGGTCTTGCCCTTGCCGTGCGAGAGCAGCCAGTTGAGGCGCGCGCCGATCAGCATCACGACATCGCTGTCCTTGAGCACGGTCGAGCGGGCGGCGCCGGCACACAGCGGATGCGTGTCGGGGAGCAGGCCCTTGCCCATGCTCATCGGCAGGAACGGAACGCCACTCTTCTCGACGAACGAGCGGATCGCGTCGTCGGCTTGCGCGTAGGCTGCGCCTTTGCCGAGGATGATCAGCGGCTTCTTCGCGCTCTTGAGCACGTCGAGCGCGCGCTTCACCGCCTCAGGCGCGGGGATCTGCGCCGGTGCCGGGTCGATGACCTTCACGAGCGACTTACCGCCGGCATCCGCGCTCATGACCTGCCCGAAGAGCTTCGCCGGCAGATCGAGATACACGCCACCCGGACGCCCCGAGACGGCCGATCGGATCGCGCGCGCAATGCCGATGCCGATATCCTGCGCGTGCAGCACGCGATAGGCCGCCTTGCACAGCGGCTTGGCGATCGCGAGCTGATCCATCTCCTCGTAGTCGCCCTGCTGCAGATCGACGATCTCGCGCTCGGACGATCCGGAAATGAGGATCATCGGGAAGCAGTTCGTCGTTGCGTGCGCGAGCGCCGTGAGGCCGTTGAGAAAGCCCGGCGCGGAAACCGTGAGACAGATGCCCGGTTTCTTCGTCAGGAAGCCGGCGATCGACGCGGCATAGCCTGCGTTCTGCTCATGGCGGAAGGAAACGACGCGGATCCCCGCGGCCTGCGCCATGCGGCCGAAATCCGTGATCGGGATGCCCGGCACGCCGTAGATCGTATCGAGGCCGTTGAGCTTCAGCGCATCGATGATGAGATTGAAGCCGTCGGTCAGCTCCTGCTCGCCTGCGGCCGCATTGGATTCAGCGTTCTGTGCTGTCGCGGACATTTTACTCCCCTTCGACGTACATACGTCTTTGCTGATGCTTCTTGGCCTGCTTGCTCTGTCCTCGCAGGCGTCAATCGATTTTCACGAACCGCTCGACGTGATCGCGCAGCTTGAGCGTATGCTCGCGCACCAGCCGCTCGGCGCGTTCGGTGTCGCGCGCCTCGAGTGCGGCGACGATCTCCTTGTGATCGACGATCGAGCGCCGTGCGCGATCGTCCTCGAAGATCGAGCGCTGGCGAATGGCGCGGACGTGGAAGAACAGGCTCTCGGTCAATTCGGCAATGAGGCCGCATTTGCCGAGCCGGATGATCGCCTGATGGAAGCGGATGTTGGCGTCGGAATATTCGCCCATCTTGGCCGCGACCTTGTCCGTCGAGAAGCTGTCGACGAGGTCGTGCAGGCTCGCGAACTCCTCGTCCGTCGCTTCCTTGGTCGCGAGACGCGCCGCCATGCTCTCGAGCGCCGCCCACACCGTGATCATCTCGAGGATCTCGGCCTTGGTGCGCCGGACGATGAAGATGCCCTTGCGCGGCACGATGCGCACGAGGCCTTCCGAGTCGAGCTGCGCCAGCGCTTCCCGGAGCGGCGTGCGCGAGACGCCGAAACGCGAGGAAAGATCGCGCTCGTCGAGCTTCAGCTCGGCGTTGTCATCGTAGATGTTCATCTGCATGATCGCCGACTTGAGCGCGGTATAGGCCTTGGCTTTGAGGCTCAGGCTCTCGACGATCGGGGCAATTCTGATTTGGGTATCGGACAAGGCGCACCTCGGTGGGGGCTGGGCCGGGCGGCTGTGGTTCTTGGTATACCATAGAGCGACCCTTGCAGTAAGTTCAAGCCCCCTATGGTGCAGGTGCGTACGCCGAAAGGCTTTGCCGACCGCGCGCGAGCCGTATCCGAAAATCAGGCGCGCGCCGGAAATGCATGATTGGCGGGCATTTCTGACGACGTCTGCATTTCTCGATGAAGGCCATGCAAGAGCGCTCGCGTGTCTCGCTGCGCTTGCGTTGTGGCTTCTTGTCACGCGGTCGAGAAGGGGTATATGGTATGCCAATAATAAGCATCCCACGAACGAGTGATCAGGAAAACGAATAACTGATCAGCATCGAATTGCGGGGTGTGCTCGCAACGACGAGCAGGTGGGGGAAGAGGCTCGAAGGTCTGACCTTCGCATCTCGACCACCTCCAGGGCGGAACGCTGCTGTGCGGAGGCATTGTGGAAGAGATCGCATCGCTGATGCACGGGTTCAGCGTCGCGCTGACCCCTTACAACCTCGTCTTGATGTTCATCGGCATCGTCCTCGGGGTAATCATTGGTGTGTTGCCGGGATTGGGTGGCGCCAATGGCGTGGCCATCCTGCTGCCGCTCACATTCACGATGCCGCCGACCTCGGCGATCATCATGCTCTCCTGCATCTACTGGGGAGCGCTGTTCGGCGGCGCTATTACATCGATCCTGTTCAACATACCGGGTGAGCCCTGGTCCGTCGCAACGACCTTCGACGGGCATCCCATGGCGCGCAAGGGCAACGCGGATGAGGCGCTGACGGCAGCTTTCACCTCGTCGTTCGTCGGCGCCTTCGTTGCAGTTGTCGTCATCACATTCCTGGCGCCGATCATCGCCCGATTTGCCCTCCAATTCGGACCAGCCGAGTTCTTTTCGGTGTTCTTCCTCACGTTCGCGAGTTTCGTCGGCATGGGGCGAGGCAGCGCCGCGAAGACGATCGCGGCCATGGCGCTGGGCTTCGCGCTCGCGGCCGTCGGTATGGACGGCGTCACCGGCCAGCTGCGCATGACGTTCGGCTACGAGCAGCTCCTCGGCGGTTTCGACTTCCTGATTGCGGTGATCGGGCTTTTCGGCATCGGCGAAATCCTCTCGTCCATGGAGGATGGACTGAAGTTCCAGGGCTCGAACGCGAAGCTGCGCCTGAGCGTCGTGCTGACGACCTGGAAGAAGCTGCTCACCTACTGGATGACTTCCGTCCGGAGCTGCATCATCGGTTGCTGGATGGGCATTACGCCGGGGGGTGCGACGCCGGCGTCGTTCATGAGCTATGGCCTCGCCAAGCGCATGTCGCCACGCGGCAACAACTTCGGCAAGGGCGAGATCGAAGGCGTCGTTGCGCCGGAAACGGCGGCACATGCGGCCGGCACGAGCGCTCTTCTGCCGATGCTCACACTCGGTATTCCTGGTTCGCCCACTGCCGCGGTTCTGCTTGGCGGGCTTCTCATTTGGGGACTTCAGCCGGGGCCGCTGCTGTTCGTCGAGCAGAAAGAATTCGTCTGGGGTCTCATCGCCTCGATGTACCTTGGCAATATCGTCGGCCTCATCGTCGTGCTGACGTGCGTGCCGATGTTTGCCGCGATCCTCCGCATCCCGTTCTCGATCATCGCGCCGGTCATCCTCGTCATCTGCGCGATCGGTGCCTACACCGTGAACAACAACATGTTCGACGTGTGGATGATGCTGGTCTTCGGCGTGGTCGGATACGTGTTCAACAAGCTCCAGTACCCGCTGGCGCCGCTGGTGCTGGCGATCGTGCTGGGCGACAAGGCCGAAGAGGCGTTCCGCCAGAGCATGCTGCTCTCGCAGGGCAGCCTCAGCATCTTCTGGGCCAATCCGCTGGTTGCGTCGATCATGTCGCTCGGCCTCGCCATGCTACTCTGGCCGCTCGTGAGCACGCTCAAGGCACGTTTCGGTCAGGCGCGCTCGGCGCCTGCTGAATAAGGAGGATCGAGCCGGCCTCCGTTCGCGACAGTCGGCATCGCGCATTCCGCCTTTGGGACTGAAGGCGGCAATAAAGCCTCGAAAATGGAGGCGGTTAATAAGGAGGAAATGGCAATGGACTTTCGACGCACGAAGCTGGGGCGCCGCATTGCAGGAGCCATCCTGTCGAGCGCGACGCTGCTCGCGGGCGCCGCTCTTCCGGCTCAGGCATGGGAGCCGACCAAGCAGGTAACGTTCATCATCCCGGCCGGCACGGGCGGCGGTGCCGACCAGATGGCGCGCTTCATCCAAGGCGTTGTCGGCAAGCACAACCTGATGAAGCAGCCCATTGTCGTCGTCAACAAGGCGGGCGGCGCAGGGGCGGAAGGCTTCCTCGAGGTCAAGAAGAGCAAGGGTGATGCGCACCAGATCATCATCACCCTCTCGAACCTCTTCACGACGCCTCTGGCGACCGGCGTGCCGTTCAACTGGAAGGATCTGACGCCGGTATCAATGTTGGCGCTCGATCAGTTCGTCCTGTGGGTGAACAGCCAGTCGCCCTATAAAACGGCGAAGGACTATATCGCGGCGGTGAAGGCCGGCGACGACAAGCAGTTCAAGATGGGTGGCACGGGCTCCAAGCAGGAAGATCAGATCATTACTGTCGCGTTGGAAGGCGTGACGGGCGGAAAGAAGTTCACGTATGTCCCGTTCGCCGGCGGTGGCGCGGTTGCCGTGCAACTCGTCGGTAATCACGTGAACTCGACCGTCAACAATCCCATCGAGGCCGTGGCCCAGTGGCGCGCCGGTGCGCTGCGTCCCCTCTGCATCTTCGACGATAAGCGCAGCACCTACACTGCCAAGGTGACCGACACGATGGCTTGGTCGGATATTCCGACGTGCAAGGAATCGGGCGTCGACGTCGACTATCAGATGCTGCGCGGCATTTTCATGCCTGCCGGTGTCACGAAGGAGCAGACGGCCTTCTACGTCGATCTCTTCAAGAAGGTGCGCGAGACACCCGATTGGAAGGAGTTCATGGAGAAGGGCGCCTTCAACAACACGTTCATGTCCGGCGATGAGTACGCGAAGTGGGTCGCGGCGGCCGAGAAACGCCACCACGAACTCATGAAGTCCGCGGGCTTCCTCGCAGCGGGCAAGTAGCGCTCATGACCTCGCGGCGTGGGATCGCCGCGAGGTCGCAGTTTGGATGAAGGAGCAGCGCATGAACGAGCAAAGCGAGGCCTCGGACGAACGATCCCTGGTCTCGAACCGGACGATGGAGATCGTGGTGGCGCTGGTGCTGCTCGCCCTCAGCTCGATCATCATCTCCGACAGCCTGCGGCTCGGCGTCGGCTGGGCGGAGGGCGAAGGCCCACGCGCCGGCTACTTTCCGTTCTATATTGCGCTGGTTCTCGGCGCGGCCAGCATCTCCATTCTTCTCAAGGCTGTGCTTTCGGGGAATGAGGGCTTGAGCGAGTCGTTCGTATCGCGCACGTCGTTCGGGCGGGTGCTCACGGTGCTCATTCCGGCCATAGGCTACGTGGCCGCCGTGCAGTTCGTCGGGTTCTACGCGGCATCGGCGGTCTTCCTGCTGCTGTTCATGATCTTCGTCGGCGGCGAAAGTCTGCTTCGCGCCATCCTGGTGTCGGTCGGCGTGCCGCTATTCTTCTTCATGATGTTCGAGAAGTGGTTCCTGGTCCCGCTTCCCAAGGGGCCGATCGAGGCCATGTTCGGCTTCTGATCTGCAGCAGTGTCCGCAAGAAAAAGCCCCCGCTTCGCGCTGAAGCGGGGGCTAGTTTTTGCAGGAGACGTCAGTTGAGCGGAGTGAGTTAAGAGGGGAGTTGGGATCTCAGAGAATTCGCAGCATCGGCGAGTTCAGCGGCTGGACGTCGGCAACGACCCGGTTGGCCGACATCAGGGAGCTCACCAGCAGGGCGCACGCAATCAGGAGGCAGATCACGGCGCTGATCCGCGCAGCCCGGCCGAGGCGTCCAACTGCTTCAAGATTTGCACGATGATCCATGGCTTGCGCCCTGCTGTGGTCTGTTTCGTGGTGTACATTGAGTAATACATTTCCCGACTTTAGTCGATTGTTAGTAATGCAGTTGGTAAATGGCGCGAATATTAAATTAATTGCTTGTTTACGACTTGGAGCCCCCCTTCACGAAACAAAAATGGCCGCCGAGGCGAGCGCCCGGCGGCCACGCGCAGATACAGAATTCGCGTTGCCTATTTCTTCCCGCCCGCCTCGCGGATCTGGGTGAGCGTCTGGCGCGGTGTCAGCGCTTCGGGATCGAGCTTGCACTCGATGATCGCCGGCTTGCCGGCCTTCAGGGCGCGCTCGAACGCCGGCTTGAAGTCCTCCGTGCGCTCGACCGTCTCCCCGTGTCCGCCGAACGCGCGGGCGTAGGCCGCGAAATCCGGGTTAACGAGCGCCGTGCCGACGACGCGGCTCGGGTAGTGCTTTTCCTGGTGCATGCGGATGGTGCCGTACATGCCGTTGTTGGCCACGATCGTAATCACGTTGAGCCCGTACTGTACGGCCGTCGCGAACTCCTGCCCCGTCATCATGAAGCAGCCGTCGCCCGCATAGTTGACGACCGTGCGGGTCGGATCGGCGAGCTTCGCCGCGATCGCCGCCGGCAGGCCATAGCCCATGGAGCCCGATGTCGGCGCGAGCTGGCTCTTGTAGCCCTTGTACTGCGTGTACTTGTGCACGAACGCGGCATAGTTGCCCGCGCCGTTCGTCACGATGCCGTTCTCCGGCATCATGTCCGAGACCGTGCGCACGACCTCGGCGAACTGCACTGCGCCGGGTGTCGCCAGCGGCTTCAGTGAGGCCTCGTAGCTCGCGCGCAGCTCCTTGCGCAGGCCGCTCCACGGTGTCGCCGCCGGCTTGCCGAGGCTATCGAGCGCGCGTGCGAAGGTCTCCGCCGTGGCATTGATCGGCAGGTCCGCACGATAGACCGAGCCGAGCTCGTTGCCCGAGGGATGGACGTGCACGAGGAACTGGCTCGGATTGGGAATGTCGACGAGCGTGTAGGTCGACGTCGTCATCTCGCCGAGGCGCGCACCGACGACGATCAGCACATCCGCACCCTTGATCGCGCTCGCGAGCTTGGCATCGAGCCCGATGCCGGCATGCCCGACATAGTTCGGATGCCGGTTGTCCATGTAGTCCTGGTAGCGGAAGGCGGCCGCGACCGGCATGTCGTAGCGTTCCGCGAACGCCTCGACGCTCTTCTGGATGTCGCGGCTCCAGCCCGGCCCGCCGATGATCATCACCGGCCGCTTGGCCTTCGCGAGCGCGGCCTTCAGCTCGTCGACGTCGCTGCTGCTCGGCGCCGGCTGTGCGAAGCGCGCCGCCTTGGCGTCGGCGGTCTCGCCGCTGCTCGACAGCATATCCTCGGGCAGCCCCAGCACGACGGGGCCTGGCCGGCCGTTCTTCGCCGCATGATAGGCATGGCTGACATACTCGGGAATGCGCGTCGTCGAACGGATCACCGCCGCCCACTTCACGAACGACGAAAAGAGCTGCTTGGTCTCGATCTCCTGGAACGCCTCGCGGTCCTCGTGCTTCTCACCCGGCAGACCGAGAAACATGATCATCGGCGTCGAGTCCTGCTGCGCGACGTGCAGGCCGCTCATGGCATTTGCCGCGCCGGGACCGCGCGTGACGAAGCAGATGCCGGGCTCGCCGGTCATTTTGCCCCAGGCCTCCGCCATCATCGCGGCGCCCCCTTCCTGGCGGCAGATGACGGTCTTGATGCGGTTCGAATCGTGAAGTCCGTCCAGAGCTGCGAGGAAGCTCTCTCCCGGCACGGTGAACGCTGCGCTTGCGCCTTGTGATTCAAGCTGGTCGATCAGGATTTTGCCGCCGTGACGCATGTCTTGTCTCTCTTCCTCGCCTGTCGTGCTTTTGGGTGGAATGCCGGGCAATGCGGCACGTACTTCAGATCTTTGAGGCGCAATCTAGGATGCTCTCGCCGTGCGAGATAGTCTTTTAGTGCCGGCGGGCCATCGCGTTCAGGCGGGGCGGAAGCGGCCCATTGACAGATCGAGCAGGGAGGCGATACCTCGCCCTATGAGCTCGAGTTCTCCAAGATCGCGCCGAACCAGTCGCGGCATGAAGCTGGCCAAGTTCCAGCTCGGCCAGGTCGTGCGCCATCGGATCTATCCATTCCGCGGCATCATCTTCGATGTGGACCCGGTCTTCAATTCCACCGAGGAGTGGTGGGAGTCGATCCCCGAGGAGATCCGGCCGAAGAAGGAGCAGCCCTTCTACCACCTGCTCGCCGAGAACGCGGACACGGAGTATGTTGCCTATGTCTCGGAGCAGAACCTGCTTCCGGACACGACCGGCACGCCGCTGCGCCATCCGCAAGTGAAGGAGCTCTTCGTCGCTGGTGCCGACGGGCGCTATCGCGCGAAATTCCTCCAGCCGCATTAGCTTCGCCGCCGGCTGGCGGAAAGAGGTTTTCCGCAGCTATCGTGGTGCCATGCGGGCGGGCGCTTCCGGCGTGTTCAGGATGTCGGCTTCTCGTCGCAGGTCGGCGCGGTGTTGTCCCGCCACATGCGGCCATTCCAGCTTGCCCCGGTCTGCGGTCCAGGCGCCTGCAGCTCGCCGGGGTTCACGGCGTAGAGCTCGTAGCAGTTGGCGCCGATGCGCACGACGCGGAAGCAGCCGCCGGACAGCGGGACGCCATAGCGGAAGCAGAAATCGTCGTCGCGCATCCACCAGACGCCTTCGCGCCTGTTGCCGCCTTCGCGGTAGTCGCTCGTGCCGTCCGAGCGGATCAGCTCGCTCCACGGCACACCGCTCGGATAGACGCCGGAAAGCTGCTGGTCGACAAAGGCCGCGATGATCTCGTCGCGGCCCATGGCATTGCGCTCGATGTTGCCTTGGGCGTGCGCGGAAGCGGGGAGCAGCACGAGCGCCGCTGCTATGGCCGCGATCCCTGCCCGCATGGTCCGCCGATCCCCGTCGAGGCGCGCCTATGCGACGGCCTTTTCCTGCTGCTCGCTCCATTTTCCGGCGGCCGCGAGACCGTTCATCTTCGCGCGGTGGCTGAAGGCGCGCTGTCCTGCGGCGTAGTTCTCGCTCTTGCCGCCCCAGGCCTTGAGCGCGGCCGCCTGCAGCGCACGGCCATAGGAGAACGAGAGCTTCCAGGGCAGGCCGCCCATTGCATTCATGAGATTGAGGTGCGCCGTCGCATCCTCGTCCGACTGGCCGCCCGACAGGAACGCGATGCCCGGCACGGCCGACGGCACGCACCGCTTCAGCACTTTGATGGTTTTCTCCGCCACTTCCTCGCGACTGGCCTGATGCGCCGATTTCTTACCGGCAATGACCATGTTGGGCTTCAGGATCGTCTGCTCGAGCACGACACGATTGTAGTAGAGCTCCTGGTAGACTTCCTTGAGCACCCACTCTGTCACCTCGGCGCAGCGGTCGATATCGTGCGTCCCGTCCATGAGCACTTCCGGCTCGACGATCGGCACCAGCCCGCCCTCGAGACAGATCGCGGCGTAGCGGCCAAGCAGATGTGCATTGGCCTTGAGGCACGTGTAGGACGGCATCCCTTGGCCGATATCGATCACGGCGCGCCACTTCGCGAACTTCGCGCCGAGGCCGACATACTCCTTCACGCGGCCGGGCAGGCCATCGAGACCCTCGGTGACGACCTCGCCCGGGCAGAACTGCAGGGGCTTGGTGCTGCCGTCGACCTTGATGCCGGGAAGCGCGCCCGTATCGGCGATGATCTTGGCGAGCGGCGTGCCGTCCTTGGCCTTCTGGCGGATGGTCTCGTCGAAGAGGATGACGCCGGAGATCGCGGTCTTCATGGCATCGGTCGAGCGGAACAGCATCTCGCGGTAGTCGCGGCGGTTCGCCTCGGTGTTGTCGACCTTGATGCTGTCGAAGCGGCGCTTGATGGTGCCCGTGCTCTCGTCGGCGGCGAGAATGCCCTTGCCGGGGGCGACCATGGCTTCTGCAACCTGCTCGAGCGTCATTGACATGGGTTTCCTCCGTGAAATGTGTATTAGGCCGTGCCGGCCGGGAATGAGTGTCCGTCGATTTAGCGCGGATAGCGCTCTGCCGCCAGCCTCGCGCGATGGCGCGTCCGTTCGCGGTAAACTCCTTCCGGCCGCAATGATGCAATTCCCGGCCCTGCCCCAAGTTCCTTGACGGGGTGCCACCTGTCGAGTACCCGTGTCCCCGGTCTTCACCGGTCCACACCGGCTGGAGATATTGGTTGTCCGGTGCCGCATTTGCTGCGGGGATCCGGCGGCCGGAACCGTCCGCGGCCTGAGGGGCGCGGGCAGGTTTCATCGGATCGGAGCGTAGCGCAGCCTGGTTAGCGCACCAGTCTGGGGGACTGGGGGTCGCGAGTTCGAATCTCGCCGCTCCGACCATTTGCGGTTCATCAATCGACTACACGCCCCGACTATGCCGAGGCCGATCGAGAGGCCATTCGGCTCAGAACGGATAAGGCCGCGGGCCGGTCTGGATCGTGACCCATCTGAGCTCCGTGAACTCGTCGATTGCGGCCTTTCCTCCGAAGCGCCCGTAGCCGGAAGCCTTCATGCCGCCGAACGGCATCTGCGGTTCGTCGTGCACCGTCGGCGCGTTGATGTGGCAGATGCCGCTTTCGATGCGCCGCGCGACGGAGAGGGCCCGAGAGATATCGCGGCCGAACACCGCGGCGGCTAGGCCATACTCCGTGTCGTTTGCTACCCGGACGGCTTCCTCCGCGCCGCCAACCCGCACGACCGTGACGACCGGTCCGAAGCTTTCCTCGCCATATATGCGCATGTTGGGCGTCACGTGATCTACGATCGTTGCGGGCAGGATCGTACCCGGCATGACGCCGCCGCAAACCAGCTTGGCCCCCTTGGCGATGCTGTCCGCGATCAGGGCATTGACGCGGTCCGCCGCCTGCTGCGCCACCAGCGAGCCGAGCACCACTTCGCCTTTGCGCGGATCACCCGATGGGAGCGACTTCGCCTTGGCGGCGAGTTTTTCGACGAACGCATCGGCCACGCTCTCGTCGATGACGATGCGCTCGGTCGACATGCAGATCTGGCCCTGGTTCATGTAGGCGCCGAACGCTGCTGCCTTCACCGCCTCGTCCAGATCGGCATCATCGAGAATGACCAGCGGCGCTTTGCCGCCGAGCTCGAGCAGGGTGCGTTTCAGGTGCTTTGCCGCGATCTGCGCGATGACGCGACCGACGCGCGTCGAGCCGGTGAAATTCACGCGCCGCACCGCCGTGTGTCCGATCAGCGCTTCGACGATCGCCTGGGCATCCTCCGGCGCATTGGTCACGACATTGACGACACCATCGCCGAGGCCTGCTTCAGCCAGGCACTGGCCAATCAGGCGGTGCACGCCGGGACTGACCTCCGAGGCCTTGAGCACGACCGTGTTCCCGCACGCGAGCGGCATCGCGACGGCGCGCACGCCGAGGATGACAGGCGCATTCCACGGCGCGATGCCGAGGACGACGCCGACGGGCTCGCGAAATGCCATGGCGAGGTTGTTGGGCTTGTCGGTCGGGATGACCTCACCGGTTATCTGCGTCGTCATAGCCGCGGCCTCGCGCAGCATGCCTGCCGCGAGCATGACGTTGAAGCCGGCCCAGCCCGCCGTGGCGCCGATCTCGGCCATCATCAGGCGCGTGAACTCCTGCGCCTTCGACGCCAGGAGGTCGGCCGCCTTGTTGAGGCGCGCGCGCCGCTCATTTGGTCCAAGGGTTGACCATGCCGGAAACGCGGCAGCGGCCGCATCGGCCGCACTGAGCGCATCCTCGACGCTGGCCGCAGCGACCGTGCTCGCCACCTCTCCGGAAATCGGGTTGCTGCGCGCATAGACGGCATTCTGCATCGCCGGGCGGTCTTTGCCACCTATGAGAAGATTGATCGCGTTCATGGACGTAGCTTTCCCTTGCTGCGAAGGCGGGGGTGCGGATCGCTCATCGAGCGTGACGAGCGGCGTCGCGGACGGCTTGTCGATCAGAAGGACATCTTCAGCCTTGAGCGCCCGCGGCGGTGATTGCCGTTCGCGCTTACCGCCGAGAAAGGCGTGCTGGACTGCGGCATCATCGGCAAGTGCGCTGGCGCGCCCCTCGCCGGCAATCCGACCATTCTCGATGATGTATCCGCGATCCGCGATGGCGAGGCACGCGCGTACGTTCTGCTCGACGAGCAGAATGCCGAGGCCGCTCGTGCGCACGCGCCGCAGCGCCGCGAACAGCTCCTTGGTCAGCAGCGGCGAGAGCCCGAGCGATGGCTCGTCGAGCAACAGGATATCTGGTGCCGACATCAGCGCACGGCCGATCGCGACCATCTGCTGCTCGCCGCCCGACATGGTGCCGACGGCCTGCTCCAATCGCTCGGACAGACGCGGGAATATGGCCAGCACATCAGCCAGCATCTTCTGCTCGCCGGCACGCGCACGCGCCGCATACGCACCGAGGAGCAGGTTCTCCCGTACGGTCAGCTCGGCGAAAATCCCGCGCCCCTCCGGCACCAGCGCGATGCCCGCTTCGACGATCTCGTGTGGCTGGAGCGTCGTGAGATCCTGATCGGCGAGGGTGATCGTCGCGCCCTTGGCTGCAGGCAGCAGCCCGCCGATCGTCTTCAGCAGCGTCGTCTTGCCCGCCCCATTGGCGCCGAGCACGACCACCACCTCACCCTTCTCGATCCTGAGCGCCACGTCGGCGAGCGCGAGGTGCTTGCCGTACGATACGGAGAGGTCGGCGATCTCAAGCATCGACGTCCTCCCCGAGATAGGCGCGCACGACCTCGGGCTCGGCGAGCGTGAGACGCGGCGTCCCGCGCGCAATTACGCGGCCCGAATTCATCACCACGCAGCGATCGCAAAGTGCATGGATCGCGTCCATCACGTGCTCGACCATGATGATGCTGAGGCCGTCGTCGCGCAGCGATTGGATGAGGTCGATGCCTTGCTCGAGCTCGGTTGGATTGAGGCCCGCGAGCCACTCGTCGAGCAGCAGCAGCTTGGGCTCCAGCGCCAGGGCGCGGGCGAGCTCCAGCCGCTTCTGGTCGATATAGGTGAGATCGGCGGCGAGCATTTCGGTGCGCCGATCAAGACCGACGCGCGCGAGCAGTACCTGCGCCTCCGCCAGCGCGTCATTTCCGGTCAGGGGATGAGCACGGAAAGCAAAGCCGGGAATGACGTTCTCGACGACGCTCATCGAGGGCAGCACGCGCACGAGCTGGAAGGTGCGCGCGACGCCGAGCCGGGCGATGGTCGCGGGCGCCGATCCGTTGATGGCGCGGCCCATGAAGACGATGTGGCCAGCATCCGAACCGAGCGCGCCCGAGATGAGGTTGAGGACGGTCGTCTTGCCCGATCCGTTGGGCCCGACGAGGCCGATGATCTCGCCCGGGCGCACCTCGAAGCTCACGCCATCGACCGCATTGAGGCCACCGAACGATTTGCGAAGGTCGGTGACGGTCAGAACGTTGGCGTCGCGAATCGCGGGTACTGGCGGCGAAAAGGCAGGCGCTTTCCGCAACGTCAGCCCCCAGTCCTCCATGAGACCGGCCACGCCCCGCGGCAGCCCGTACACGATGAGAATGAACACCGCGCCGAGAAGGATGGAGTAGGCATTGGGGAAGTTCGCCTGAAGCACATCGAACAGCAGCACGAGCGGGACTGCGCCGAGCATCGGCCCGAAGAGCGTGCCCGCACCGCCGAGCAAGGCCATGATCACGACCTGGAAGGAGATCATGGAATTGAAGGCGATCGCCGGATCGATGTAGGTCCAGCGCGGTGCCATGATCGCGCCCGCGAGCGCCATGATCGCCGAGCTGATGGCGAAGAGGGTGATCTTCGTGCGTGTCGTGTCGATCCCGCTGTGGCGAGCGACCACTTCGTCGGCACCAATGACGCGTGCTGCGAGGCCGAGGCGTGACTTCCCGATGAGCCATCCAATGGCAAAGACGGCTGTGAGGAGGGCGAGAAGCTGCCAGTAGATCGTCGACTGGGGCATGTCGAGGAATAGATAACGCCCGACGGTGCCCTTCACATTCACTTCGTACCAGGTCACGAGCTGACGGATCAGCTCAGTCAGCCCGAACGTGAAGATCACGAAATACACGCCGGAAAGTCGCAGAGTCGAAAGCCCGACCACGAGCGCGACCGCAAAACCCGTCGACGCCGCCGTGATCAGGACGACCGGCCAAGGCACCGTCTCTGCCAGCACGGCGGCGGTATAGGCACCGATCCCGAAGAACGCAGCGCTCGCGAGCGAAATGTAGTGCGTCGGCCCCGAGAACAGCGCCCAGGCCGTGGCCAGGATCGTGAAGTTGAGCATCCCTATCGCCAGCGCGAGCACATAGCCGCTGGCGACGAGCGGCAAACCGGCGAGCAGCAGCGGAACCAGGACTGCCAACGCGACGATCGGTGCCCGCGCGAGGCTCATCGGGCCGCGCTCCCGAACAGACCTTGCGGACGTACGAGAAGGACGATCATGAAGAGCGCATAGGTCACGGCGAGTGTCAGGCCGGGATCGACGAGGCGCGTCACGGCGGTTTCGATCACACCGAGGAGCAATCCGACGATCAGCGCGCCCATGACATTGCCGACGCCGCCGACGATGACCACGATCAGCGCCTTCATCGTGAAGACGACGCCCATGGAAGCATTGAACGTGAGGAACATGCTGACGAGCACACCGCCCGCTGCGACGAGTGCGCCACCAAGAGCGAATGCAAAGGCCGAAGCCGTGCGGACGTCGATCGCGACGAGGCTTGCCGCTGTGGGATTGACGGCGATCGCGCGGATCGCGGTGCCGGTGCGTGTGCGGGTGAGCGCCACATAGAGACCCACGCCGATGAGCGCCGCGAACACGAATGCGATGACGCGATTGAGAGCGAGCGTCGTTCCGAGGATCGAGACCGGCACCGAGAGATAGCCGTAGCTGTAGTATTCGCCGCCGAAGATGACGAGTGCGATACCCTGCACGATGAACAGGAGGCCGAAGGTCGCGAGGATGCTGTCGACCTCGAGCTGACCACGGCTCTTTGCGCGGCGCACGAGCGGCGTCAGCAACCAGCGATAGATGGCCCAGTTGGCGAGGAAGGCGAGCGGCACGGCCAGAATGAGCCCCGCGAGAGGATTGATGCCGAGCGCGCTGTAAAGCCAGAAGGCGAGAAATGCGGCGCCGACGAGGAACTCGCCATAGGCGAGGTTCATGATCCGGGCGACGCCGTATTGCAGCGTCAGGCCCATGGATATCAGGGCGTACATGCCGCCGAGCACGAGGCCCGAAATGAGGATGTCGATCAGAAGCATGTTTCAGCCGGTGCAGGAGCTGGAGCCCTGGCTACTCTCCCCCGAAAGCGGCCAGAGCCCCAGCGATCGCTGCTTCCTACTTCGGCCAGGCCGGCTTCGGAAACAGCGGGGACTTGGCGCCTTCGTAGCTGGTTGGCGCGAGACCGACGAACTCGCCCTTCTGCCACTGCCCGACCCACCACACGACCGGCATGATGTTGTCGGCGAGCTTGATCTTGCCCATGATCGTGTCGAACGTGCCCGTCTGCAGCTCCTTGATGATGGCGGCCCGGTCGATCTTGCCGACGCGCTCGATGGCCTGCTGGAGCATCTGCAGGCTCACGTACGTAACCGGGCTCGCCCAGCGATCGGGCTCGCGGCCGATAACTTCGGTGTGGCGCTTGAAGTATGCCTGGAGCGCCGGACTGTCGACATTCCAGCCGCCGACGCCCATGACGCCTTCAGCACTGGCGCCGAACTTGCCCTTGAACACGGGGAAGGCCGTGCCGACCGCGGTGTAGTAGACCTTGGGATTGTAGTTGAGCACACGCGCTGCATCGGTGATCGCGATGGTGTCCGGCGGATAGCTGAAGGCGACGAACGTGTCAGCCCCCGTCGCCATGGCATCCTTCAGGAGTGCCTGCATGTCCTGCGTGCCGATCGGATAGGTCTTGTCGAGCGCGAGCTCTAGCCCGGCCGATTTGAAGGCGACGCGCGCCGCAGTCGCAAGTTCGATGCCGAAGGCGTCGGCCACCGAGATCATTGCGACCTTGGCGCCGATCTTGTTCTCGGACTTCAGCTTGCCGAGAACTTCGGAGAGCGCCACCGCGCCCGCTTTCGATGGCCCGAGAAACCAGAAGCTGTTCGGCCAGCGCTTGGCCATCTCGGGCGCACGGTCCGTCGCGGCCGTCACGGCGAGGTGGGGATAGCCGAGCCGGTTGATCGTCGGGCCGACGGCGAGATTGAGCCCCGTGCCCCAGGGCGGCAGAATGATGTCGACCTTGTCCTGCGTGCCGAGGCGTTCGATGGCCTTGACGGCTTCCTCGGAGTTGGAGCGGTCATCGTACTCGACGACTTCGATCTGGAGCTTCTTGCCACCGACGCTGATGCCGCCCGCGGCGTTCACGTCTTTTACCCAGAGCTGGTAGTTCGGGAGCGTGGTCACGCCGGCCCCGCCTGCGAACGGGCCTGTCTTCGAGATCGCGTAGCCGATCCTGATCTTGTCTTGAGCCTGCGCAGGACCGGCATGGCCTACGAGCACCGACACGGCCGCAGCCAGCGCCAATCGGCTGAGTAACATCCGCTGCATTTGGAACGTCCTCCTCAGGCCGTCGGCAGCCGGACGAGCGTCCGTAACTGCCCGACGGGCATCCTCTCCTTGAAGCCGGGCTCTTCTGGCATCGCGGGCCCGTGCTTGACCGAGTGAACACCATGTGATGGTCTACGAAAATGGACGAAACTGGCGAAAAGATGCACAAAACAGCCGAGGTTATCGCGGCTCGGCTGCGTTCGGCGATTGTCGAAAGCCATTTCTCCGCCCGGGAGTGGCGCCTCGACAGCGGTGCCACGAGCGGCTTCGACCACTGTCTGGTTCTGCAGTCGGGCGAGGCATGGCTGCATGCCGACGGCGAGCGCCTGCACGTGTTGAGTCCGGCCTTCGTCTGGAGCCCCGGCAACTCCGCGGAAAAGCTGGTCATCGAAGCAGGCGGCAGCGGGCACATCGTCCACATCCGTCGGGATCTCATCGAGCAGACCTTTCGACAGATCCCCGAGGCTGGCGACCTCATCAATCTGCTGGGAGCCGAGCAGCCTCTTGCATTGGCGATCGAGCCGCAAAGTGCCGCACGCGTTGCGCGACTGCTCGCACTGATTTCGCATGAACTGCACGAGCCCCGCCCGGGTACGGAAACGGTGATCTCGGCGGCGCTGCTGATCTCCTTCGTGCAGTTGTGGCGGCATGTCGGCGCGCAGGCGCTTGCCTTCGGTGAGAACGTCGGGGCGGCGGCGCTATTGATGCGCTTTCGCCGGCTCGTCGAAGAGCGCTTCCGGGAGCAGTGGGCCGTGGCCCGCTATGCCAAGGCTCTGGGCGTCACGCCGGGGCGCCTCCATGCTGTCGCGACGCGCACGCTCGGCCGCACGCCGCGCGCCCTCATTCAGCAGCGCCTCATCTACGAAGCGGCCGTCCGTCTCGAGCGCTCGGCGATCACGATCAAGCAGCTCAGCTACATGCTCGGTTTCAGGGACGCGGCCTATTTCAACAGATTCTTCGCCAAGCATGTCGGCCTGCCCCCTGCACGCTATCGGCGGGCGATTGTCCACCGCAATGTCGCGGGTCGCGCCCCCCACGCGCCGTTTACCTTCTACGACTGGCCGTGACGATCGGACGTCATGGTTTCCGGCTCGGGCCCACACGGTCCGGAAAAACTTCCTCGCGACCTTGGAACCAATTTGGCCGCCGCGCGTATAACATCAGTTTGCCGCTGCAGGTGGCTCCCGCATGCCATTGTTGCGCAGAGGGAATTTCCGAGTTCGGAGGGTGGGGCCGCGTGAACGAGCAATTGGGCGGGAAAGTGCAGGCAGCCGTCATCGCCCTGACGGTTGCGGTGTTCCTCATCGATCTCATCGTGCCGCTCGGTACGGCAGTCTGGATTCTTTACCTCCTGCCGGTCGTCACGAGCTATCTCGCCGTCAATCCGTTCCTTCCGGTGTTCACGGCGGCTGCTTCGGCCTGTGGCATCATCATCGGGTTCGTGATCGACCGGCCGGGGATCGATCCCAGCGTGGCGGCCACCAACCGTTCGATCGGTATTGCCGTCATCGCTATTCTCGGCGCCGCCGGCTTCTTCTTCGTGCGGAACCGGATCAACCTCAGACAGTCCGATTGGCTTCAGCAGGGACAAGTCGCTGTCGCGCGCGCGTCGGAGGGCGAGGTTGATATCGGCGTGATGGGCGAACGCGTCCTCGGCGTCGTCGCTGAGCGCCTGAAGGCGCGCGCTGCCGTTTTCTACGCTCGGGAGGGTAAGGATTTCCGCCGCGTGGCCGGATACGGCTTGCCGGCAAATGCAGGCGCGCCTGAGGTCTTTGGTCAGGGTGACGGGCACCTCTGGCGCTGCGTGACCGAGAACCGCCTGCTCACACTCGATGCTTTGCCCGACGAGGCATTGACCTTCGGATCGGCGCTGACGCGCGGCCGGACTGCGCAGGCGGTGCTCGTTCCCGTGCACGCGGACGGTCATCTCAATGGTGTGCTGGAGTTCGGGCTCGATGTGCCCGCCGGTGATGATGCGATCGCCCTGCTGGGGCGCATTCAGGATCCCATCGGCATTGCCATTCGATCGGCGAAGGACAGAAAGCGCGTTCGCGAGCTTTTGGAGGAGACCCGCCGTCAGGCCGAGGAGCTGCGTGCGCACGGCGAAGAGCTGGCGGCGACCAATGAGGAGCTCGAGGAGCAGACCCGCGCCCTGCAGCAAAGTCAGCAACGTCTGGAGCAGCAACAGTCCGAGCTCGAGGAGCAGAACGCCCAGCTCGAAAGCCAGGCGGAGGAGCTCGAAACGCAGCGCGACGAGCTCGCGCGCTCGCAGAGACTGCTCGCGGAGCAGGCGCAGCGGCTGAAGACCGAGAGCCGGTACAAGTCCGAGTTCGTCGCGAACATGAGCCATGAGCTGCGGACGCCGCTCAACGCGCTGCTCATCATGGCCCGCCTTCTCGCCGACAATCGCGGGGGCACGCTCACCGAGGAGCAGGTGGGCTGGGCTCAGACGATCGAGAGCTCCGGCAAGGACCTCCTCGCTCTCATCAACGATATTCTGGACCTGTCGAAGATCGAAGCTGGAAAACTGGACCTCACGCTGGAGCGCGTGAAGCCTCGGAGCGTCGCCGACAGGCTCATCCGCAACTTCGTTCACCAAGCCGAGGCAAAGCGCATCGAGCTTCGCGCCGAGATCCCGGCCGATCTGCCCGAGATCGAATCCGATCCCGGGCGCCTCGAGCAGGTGCTGAGAAATTTCCTCTCCAATGCCGTGAAGTTCACGGAGCGCGGTGAGATCGTGCTTTCTGCGCGGCGGGACGGCGATGGTCTTGCGTTCTCGGTCCGCGACACGGGCATCGGGATCAAGGAGGCGGAGCAGGAGGCAATCTTCGAGGCCTTCCGGCAAGCAGATGGCACGATCAGCCGGCGGTATGGCGGCACGGGGCTCGGTCTCTCGATTTCGCGCGAGCTGGCCGGGCTGCTTGGTGGCGATATCGTTGTCGAGAGCACGCCGGGCAAGGGCAGCACCTTCACGCTGCGCCTGCCGAAATCCGCGCCAATCGTCGAGGCGGCATCGCCGCCCGTGGTCGTGCGGGCAACATCTCGCGCCATGGAGCCGCCGCAAGCGCGGATGCCGCAGCCGGTTGCCGACGCGCCCGACGATCGCGATCACCTCGATCCCAGCGAGCGCAAGATCCTGATCGTCGAGGATGACGTATCCTTCGCGCGCATTCTCGTCGACCTTGCGCACGAGCTCGGCTTCCAGTGCATCGTGGCCGGCACGGCCGAGGACGGCGTCCTTGCCGCGCGGCAGTACTTGCCCGATGCGATCGTTCTCGATGTCGGATTGCCGGATCACTCGGGCCTGTCCGTTCTCGACAGGCTGAAGCGCGACATGCGCACGCGGCACATCCCGGTCCACATGGTCTCGGTGGAGGACTACACCTACGAGGCGCTGTCGCAGGGCGCCATCAGCTACATGATGAAGCCGGTGAGTCGCGAGAAGCTCGGGCAGGCGCTTGCCACGATCGAGAGCCGCCTCGAGCATCGCGTGAGGAGCGTCCTTATTGTCGAGGACGATCCGGTGCAGCTCAAGGGACTGAAGCAGCTGATCGGCAGCGAGGAGGTCGAGGTTGTCGGTGCCGCAACGGCAGCCGAAGGGCTGGAGAAGATGAAGGCGCAGGTCTTCGACTGCCTCGTGCTCGATATGACGCTGCCGGATGCCACAGGCTTCGAGTTCCTCGAGGCGCTGGATGCCGACTATACGTCCGCCTTTCCGCCGGTGATCGTCTATACCGCGCGCGCACTTTCGGAGGAAGAGGAGCTGCGGCTCCGCCGCTACTCGAAGTCGATCATCATCAAGGGCGCGAAATCACCGGAGCGCCTTGTCGACGAGGTCACGCTCTTCCTGCATCAGGTCGTCTCCGATCTGCCGGATCGCCAGCAGAAGCTGCTTGCTGCTTCCCTCAATCGCGACGCACGCCTCGAAGGCCGGCGCATTCTCGTGGTCGAGGATGATATTCGTAACGTCTATGCATTGACGGGCATATTCGAGCCGCACGGTGCGCAGGTGCAGATTGCCCGCAATGGACGCGAAGCGCTGGAGGCGCTCGGCCGCGTCGCTGACAGCGGCAGTCCCGGCATCGACCTCGTCCTCATGGACGTCATGATGCCCGAGATGGACGGCCTGACGGCGACGCGCGAGATCCGGCAGCAGGACCGCTGGAAGGACTTGCCCATCATCATGCTGACGGCAAAAGCGATGGCGGACGACCAGGAGCAATGTCTTGCCGCCGGCGCCAATGACTACCTTGCAAAGCCGCTGGACGTCGACAAGCTGCTGTCTCTCACACGGGTATGGATGCGCCGATGAGAGCGTCCGTTCCATCCACGCCGGTCGAGTCGATCGAGCTCGATCTCTTCCTCGAGGCGCTGCACCGCCGGTATCATTATGACTTCCGGACGTACTCGCGGGCGTCGCTCAGTCGCCGGGTTGCGATCGCGCGCGAGAGGCTCGGCTGCACGTCGATCTCGGACCTTCAGGAGCTTCTGCTGCATCGGCCGGAGGTGCTTCCGGAAGTCATCGATTGCATGACTGTGCAGGTGAGCGAGATGTTCCGCGATCCCGCATACTTCGCGGCGCTCAGAACGGAGGTCGTGCCGCATCTGCGAACCTTCCCCTCGCTGAAGGTGTGGATCGCCGGATGCAGCGAAGGTGAAGAGCTGTACTCCATGGCTATTCTGTTCAAGGAGGAGGGGCTGTTCGAGCGCACCATGTTCTATGCGACCGAGATCAACTCTCGTGCGCTCGCCCGCGCGGAGGCCGGCATCTATCCCGTCGAGCGGATGGCCGCCTTTACGGAGAACCACCAGAAGTCGGGCGGGCGCAGCTCGCTGGCGGATCACTATTCGGCGGCCTACGGCGCGGCCGCCTTCGATCGCCGGCTCCGCGCGCGCATGGTGTTTGCCGAGCATAGCCTCGCGACCGACCAGGTGTTCTCCGAGATGCATCTCATCTCTTGCCGGAATGTGCTCATCTACTTCGATACGGTGCTGCAGGACCGGTCCGTCGGATTGTTCCGCGACGCGCTCGTCCGGGGTGGATTTCTGGGCCTCGGCTCTCATGAGACGCTCAGATTCTCATCCCACACATCGGATTTTGCTCCGTTTCTGGAGCCGCAGCGCATTTGGCGACGTGTTGCGCGAGCCGATCAAGCCCAGGATGCCGCCCATGCCGACTGATCCTGTTCGCTTCCTTCTGGTCGACGATCTGGTCGACAATCTGAAAGCCCTCGAGGAGCTGCTGCGTCGGGATGGCCTCGAGCTGCACAAGGCGCGCTCGGGCCGCGAGGCTCTGGAGCTGATGCTGTCGAATGAGTACGCCCTTGCACTCCTCGACGTGCAGATGCCGGATATGGACGGTTACGAGCTTGCCGAGCTGATGCGCGGGGCGGAGCGCACGCGGAAAATACCCATCATATTCCTCACGGCCGCTTCAGTCGACGAGCACCGCCGCTTTCGCGGCTATGAGGCCGGCGCCGTCGACTACATGACCAAGCCGATCGATCCCCTCATCCTGCGGTTCAAGGCGCAGGTATTCTTCGAGCTCGACCAGAAGGCCCAAGAGCTGGCGCGTCAGCGCGATGAGATGAAGATGGTGTCGCGAAACCTTGCCGCGACCCTGGCGCGCCTCAGGGCACACGTCGACAACTCTCCCTTGGCGGTCGTCGAATTCGATCGGGATCTCGTTATCTGCCACTGGTCGCAGGGTGCGGAGCGGATGTTCGGCCGTTCGGCGGCTGAGATGGAGGGCCGCGTCGCGCTTGCTACCGGTTGGCTGGAGAGCGTCCATGTCGCGCCGTTGCGCAAGTGGCTCGAGACGATGGCTGACGACGAGAGCCGGCGCGATACGCTGTCATTCGTGGCGTCCCATGCCGACGGCACGGAAGTGCACTGCGAATGCTACGGCTCCGTCATTCCCGCGAGCAACGGCTCGCCGCGTACTCTCAATCTCCAGATCCTCGATGTGAGCGAGCGCACGCGCGCGGAGAAGACGCGATCCATTCTCATCGGCGAGCTCAACCATCGCGTCAAGAATACGCTCGCCAACGTTCAGGCCATCGCGCGCCAGACACTCAGAACTACCTCAGCTCCCCAAAGGTTCGTCGAGACTTTCACGGGCCGCCTCCACGCTTTTGCCCGCGCGCATTCCCTGCTCAGCGATGAAACTTGGGCAGGTGCCGACCTCGGCGATCTCGTCGCCGAACAGATGCGTATCGGCGCGTTGCCACAGGACCGCATTCGGATCAGCGGTGCGCGAATACGCCTGCCGCCGGGGCTTACGTTGCGCACGGCACTTATCCTGCACGAGCTGACGACCAACTCGCTGAAGTACGGCGCGCTATCGAATTCCAGCGGCCGGATCGAGTTCGCGTGGGAGGTCGCTGGGCGCGATTTGAAGCTTCAGTGGACCGAGAATGGCGGGCCCTCTGTCGCTCAGCCGATGCGCCTCGGCTTCGGGTCCACGTTGATCGAGGCGAATGCGGCGACGGATGGAGGAACGGCCAAGGCGGACTGGCGTCCCGAGGGTGTAGCGTGGTCGATCATCCTGCCGCTTCCCGGCGACAACGCCAGCCATGCGGAGACGGATGCAGTCATACCCGACGGGGCGCACACGGCACAGGCCGATCCGACGCCCGCGCCAGTCGGTAGTAAAGTACCGACATTGTTAAACAAGCGCGTTCTCCTCGTCGAGGACGAGGTCCTGGTCGCCATGGAGCTTGCCGCGGAGCTCGAGGACGCCGGAGCCGAGATCGTTGCTATATCGAGCACTGTCGAGCAGGCGATCGACAGCGTGCGCAGCGGTGCGATCGATGTCGTGGTATTGGATGGCAATCTCGGCGGCGAGAGAGTTGATGCGATCGCCGAGGAGCTGAGCGCGCGTGCGATCCCGTTCTGCTTCTTCAGCGGCTACGGCCGCGAGCACCTGCCTTCGGGCTTCAACGACGTGCCCGTTGTGCAGAAGCCCTTCGATCCGCGCAGGCTGCTGACGACCTTGTCCGATCTTCTGAGATGTCCCGAGCGGGAAAAGCGCCAGCACATCCCTGATCGGGTCTAGCGGATAGGTGGGGGTTCACCACTTTCCGAACATCCCGACAAGACCGCGCCAAAGTGCGTCGCGCTCCGAGGCGAGTTGATCCTTCGCGACGCTCGCGTTCCGCGCCACCGCTGTAATGACGAGCACGAGCTTCAACTCTGGGTCGACAAAGATTGATTGCCCATAGACGCCGAGCAGAGCAAAGCGGCGCTTGTCGCCGGGATAAAGCCAGAACTGATAGCCGTAGCCGAAATAGGGGGTCGCCTTTCTCGGCCGGAATGCCTCGGGATGCCGGCGCCAATCGGTTGCCTCGATGAGATAATCCTTCGGCAGGACCTGCTTGTCGCCCGCGCGACCATCGTTGGCGAGCAACATGCCGAGGCGACCGTAGTCCCGCAGAACGGCGTTGAAGCTCCCGCCGCCGTTCTCATATCCGTCGACGCGGCTCGTGATCCACGTGGCATCGGCCTCGGCTCCCATCGGCTGCCAAAGGCGCTCGCTGAGATATTCGCTGATCGGAGCACCCGCCACCTCCCGCAGGAGCGCGGTCAGCGCCACGGTCTCGGCCGTCGCATACTTGAAGCGTGCGCCCGCGGGGGCTTCTCGCTCGCCGATCTCTCTCAGTGCTGCGATGGTGCCCTTGGCGCCCCGCGTTGTCGTGAAGCGCGCCAGATCGTCCTTGCCGTCGTAGTGCTCGCTGAACTTCACGCCCGACGCCATACGCAGGAGATTGCGAATGGTCGTCTCTCCATAGGCTGAGCCCGCGAGACTCGGTACGTACGCGGCCACCGTGTCGTCCAGCGACCTGATCCGCTTCTCCGCGAGCGCCAAGCCCACGGCCAGGCTGATGATGGACTTCGCCATGGAGTGCGAGATAAGCCGGTGGCGGGCATGGCGGTCGTATTGATAGTGCTCCGCCAGCACCTGCCCGTCCTTGATAATCAGCAGTCCGGTAATGCGCTGGCGAGCCAGGAAGTCGGCGATTGTGAGCGTCCGATTCTCGAAGCGATACGTGAGGGACCTTACGCGCGGCTCCGGTTCGAGCCTCGACGGCGAGGCGGATGCTTTCAGCGTATTGTGCGACAGAATGCGATCGAGATGGCTGAACGATCCGACGCGGACGCCTTCATCATAGAACCAGTTGCGCGCGGTGCCGATCGGATATCCGGCCGCCTTGCCGAGAACGACCTCGTCCGGCGCAGCGGACGCGGAGCCCGACCACAGGACGACCGCAACCAGAAACGAGAGCGACGAGCGTGCCGGCCCAAGCATCATGCCCCCAGTCAACTCATCGAGGACGCCCCTGTAGGGCAGCGCGCATTTTGCAGGCTCGATGGAAGACTTGCCAATCGCAAAATTGGCAGGAGAGCTTTATCTGGCGCGCTTTCGACGCTCGTCCGCGTCGTAGTCTTCCTGCTCCTGCCCCGCTTCCTTGGCTGCGAGCCGCTCCAGCAACTTTCGCATGGGGCACGGAAGGTCGTGAGGAGCGGCGTACGCCTTCCTCAATTGCCGGCCGATGATTTTGATCCGCGTCTTGTCCATGACCGGGCTAACATATGAGAAAAAGAAGCGGTTCCGCCCGTCTGAGGAAATCTACTATGCGTGTCGTTTACGGCGCGTTAGCCCGTCGTTTCGTCGAGCCCGGACTATGTAGGCGCGACCGTTCGACGGGCTTGGGCCTTCCCGGGAACGCGAGCTTCCGCAAGATTTGTACACGCAGAAACGCTCCCGGAGCGGCTTCATGCCGCCGCCGAGAGCGAACGCTCTGACGCTACTGACTCCCCCGTCACTAGAACTTGCGCATCAGTACGATGCCATCGTCGTAGATGCGCACGTCCACCGCGCCGTTGGCCATGTCGGACATCAACGCCGACATCTCGGCAGCCGTGAAATGCCGCTCGGCAATTCGACGCACAGCCTCACGCCTCCGCAAGTCAGCGTCCGAAAATTGACTGCGCGGATGATAGCCCATACTGCGCATACGCGGGTCGTAGGCCGACATTTCGAGACGCTCCGGCTTGTCGGAACTTGAGGGCGAGTCACTATGCTGCCACGCCTGCCCAACTTCCGTATGAGCTAACGGCCCGCCTCGCCAATAGTTCCGCCTCGCGCCATTTGGTCAGCCGATCTTGGTGCCCTGACCGGACTGTGTCGACTTGGCGTCGAACCGTGAAGGGTATTTGAGTCGCATGGCCCGAATGCCCGCATTCCGCAGCCGCGGCACGTCGGCGCTGTCCTCCCGCGTGGCCGCGATGACGGACTCCGCGAGGGCCTGCCGCGCCGCTTCATGCTCGTCCGGCGCGAATTTCTCAGTAACCGAAACCCAGGCCTCGTCGAAAGCCTGCATGGCAACCTTGAGCACGGCGGGGCCGAAAGCCGCCCCCTCGATGATCCTGCGCGCCGACATATTCCCTTTCCCTCCTGAGTGTCACGCTCGGCAATGTCGGAGTTTTCCCGGCGCATTTCAATGATTTTGGCGGGCGTTTTGTGGCGGGGATTAGCCGGCGCGCGCAATTGAGGTCGCCTTGTGCGAGATTTTGTTTACTGCGATGCTCAGGAATTAAAAAATGATATTCTGGCTGGAGGGGGAAGCCGACGGCGCCGCTCTACTTCCGGAGATAAGTGGCGAGAAACGAGCGAACGGCCATGCCGACGACGTGCGCGACGCGCTCGTCGGAAGGGGGGCCAGCATGGTGGAAAAGCATCGGCTTGAACGTCGTCGCCACGCAGGCGTCGATGAACTGCGCGGCGGATACCTCGCAGTCATGCGGCTCGAGGACGCCAGCCGCAACCATATCGTCGAGATACTTGCTCAACTTCTGCATGCCGAAGGCGGGGCCGGCAAAAAAGAACTTGGCGCCGAGTTGTGGCATGCGATCGGCGATGGCGATGATCGTTCTGAGCTCGGAGACGCCGCCCGGCCGTGACATGAATTGCGAGAAGGATCGACCTAGCCGGGTAAGCTCGCTCTCGATATCCGCTTCGCGGTCGAGATTGAAGATTTGCTGGCCCTGCTCGCGGATCTGCGCCTCCACGATCGCTTCGAACAGCTCTTCCTTGCTCTTGAAATAGACGTACAGCGTGCCCTTCGAAACCCCGGCTGCCCGGGCAATCTCGTTCATGCTGGCTGCATCGAAGCCATTCGTAAGGAACGCCCGACGGGCGCCATCGAGGATCTGGCGCCGCTTGGCACTGTCTTCCCGGGTCTCTCCGGTCCGCGGCCCCTCTGCCGAGTTGTCCTGCACCGCCGTCGACATGTCCTTCCTCATCTCCGATCACAACATCGTTGACCGAACCGTTCGGTCATTGACATAGGGCTTGCTCATCTCTATGTCAAGCGCGCCGTGGACCGAACCGTTCGGTCAATTTGGGATGAGCAGCGCGCTTCCGGAGACTATTTATGCTCGATGATCAAGAGGTTATAGGAAGCCAGGGTCAGGCAGCGCCGGTGGCGAAGAAGCCGACCCAGGGACCGGATACGACTTCCAAGCCTGAACCCCAAAAACCGGCGGCGGAGACGGTTCCGCAGTCGAAGAAAAAGCCTTTCGTCCGCGCGGCGGCCGTTCTCGGCCTCGTGCTCGCGATAGGCGCCGGCAGCTACTATGGCCATTACTGGTGGACGACGGGCAGCTACCTTGTCAGCACCGACGATGCCTATGTCGGCGCCAAGAGCGCGACGCTTTCGCCGAAGGTCTCGGGCTACATCGCCGATATCGTCGTAGCGGACAACGCCCGGGTCTCGGCCGGCGATGTGATCGCACGGATCGACGACGGCGACTACAAGCTCGCGGTCCAGGCCGCGCGTGATCAGATCGCTATCCAGCAGGCGTCGATCGAGCGGCTCGGCCAGCAGGTAACCGCGCAGCAGGCCGCCGTCGACCAGGCGCGCGCGCAGGTCGCCTCCGCCAAGGCTGCTGCAACCCGTGCCGATCTCGAGCTCAAGCGCCAGCTCGATCTGTCGTCGCGTCAGGTGAGCAGCCGACAGCTCCTCGAGCAGGCGCAGGCTGCCAACGAGCAGGCCATCGCATCCGTCCAGGCTGCCGATGCGGCGCTCGAATCCGCGACGGCGAACGTCGGCGTGATCCAGGCCCAGCAGGAAGAAGCGCGCCGCACGCTCAAGCAGTCCGAGACCTCGCTCGCCAAGTCCGAGCGCGATCTCTCCTTCACGGTCATTCGCGCGCCGTTCGACGGCGTGATCGGCAATCGTGCCGTGCAGGTCGGCGACTACGTCCAGCCGACGCAGAGGCTCGCCAGCCTCGTGCCGCTCGACGCCATCTACATCGACGCGAACTTCAAGGAAACGCAGCTGGCCCGCGTCCAGCCCGGTCAGCCGGTGAACATCTCGGTCGACGCCTATCCCGAGCATGATCTCGAGGGCAAGGTCGCCAGCATCGCGCCGGCCTCGGGCTCGGTTTTCTCGTTGCTGCCGCCGGACAATGCGACCGGCAACTTCACCAAGATCGTGCAGCGTCTCCCGGTGCGCATTCTCGTGCCGGCCGCCATTGCCGAGAAATCCCTGTTGCGGCCGGGCATGTCGGTCGTCGTCAGCGTGAACACGAAGCCGGGTGCACCGTCAGTCGAGCAGAAGCTGTCGAGCGCCAGCGTGCGCACTACCGTGGAATGATCGCGCTTTAGGAGCGCACCGTCATGGCCAGCAGCATAGCAGCATCAGCGAGCGGCGCCGCGCCGGCAGAACGGCAAGCGGCCGCCGAGGATCGCATCGAGCCGCGCCGGCTCCTCGCGTTTCTCGCGATGACGTTCGGTATGTTCATGGCCATTCTCGACATTCAGATCGTGTCGGCGTCGCTCACCGAGATTCAGGCGGGACTTTCGGCTTCGGCCAATGAGATCACGTGGGTGCAGACCGCGTATCTCATCGCGGAAGTGATCATGATCCCGCTGTCGGGATATCTGTCCCGCGCGCTGGGGACGCGCGTGCTGTTCACGATCTCCGCCGGCGGGTTCACCGCGGCGAGCTTCATGTGCGGGCTCTCCACCGGCATCAACGAGATGATTTTCTGGCGCGCCGTTCAGGGCTTCATCGGCGGCGGCATGATCCCGACCGTGTTCGCTACGGCCTACCTCATCTTCCCACGCTCGAAGATGAGTGTCGTGACGCCGATGATCGGCCTCGTCGCCACGATGGCGCCCACGATCGGTCCGACGATCGGCGGCTATCTCACCGACGCCTTCTCCTGGCATTGGCTGTTCTTCGTCAACATCATCCCCGGCATCGCCGTCACTGCGGCGGCGTGGCTGCTGATAGATTTCGACAAGCCGGACTGGTCCTTGTTCCGTGGCTTCGATTGGATCGGGCTGCTGTCGATGGCCGGCTTTCTCGGTGCGTTGGAGTATGTGCTGGAGGAGGGACCGCGGAACGACTGGTTCGGCGATCATGTCGTGCTCGTGACCGCCTGGGTCTCGGGCCTCTCGGCGATCGTCTTCTTTGCGCGGGTCTTTACTGCCCGCCAGCCGATCGTCGACCTGCGTGCCTTTGGCGATCGGAATTTCGGCCTCGGCAGTCTGTTCTCGTTCGTGCTCGGCATCGGCCTCTACGGCCTCACGTATCTTTATCCCCTTTACCTCGGCATGGTGCGCGGCTACGACGCGCTGATGATCGGAGAGACGGTGTTCGTATCCGGCATTGCCATGTTCCTGGCAGCACCGTTCGCCGGTCGCCTTTCCACCAAGGTCGATCCGCGCGTCATGCTGATCACGGGCTTCCTGTTCTTTGCGCTCGGCACGTTCTGGCTGACGTATCTCACCAAGGACTGGGACTTCTGGGAGCTGTTCTGGCCGCAGGTATTTCGCGGCGTCGGGCTGATGCTGGCGATCGTGCCGATCAACAACATCTCGCTCGGCACGCTGCCGCCCGAGCTGCTGAAGAATGCCTCGGGTCTCTACAATCTCATGCGCAATCTCGGCGGTGCGGTGGGTCTCGCGCTGCTGACCACGATCCTGAACAATCGCACCGACCTGCACCTGGCGCGCCTGCACGAGTCCATTACCTGGTCGCGGCAGCCGGCTCTCGAGACGCTCAACAGTCTCACGCAGCGCTTCTCGTCGTATGGCAGTGACGCGCAGGCCATGGCGCTTAAGCAGCTCAACAAGATCGTTCACCAGCAAGGCGTCGTCATGGCGTTCGCCGACGTGTTTCTCGTGCTGACGTTCCTGTTCCTCGGGCTCGCGGCATTGGCTGTCGTAATGAAGCGCCCGCCTGCGGCCGACGCCGCGGCAGTTGGGGGCCACTAGCGGGGTATGAGCGGAGAGCGCTACCCGAACTCCTTCGAGCGGCCGAAGTACCAATAGAGCGCCAGCACGAGTAGCGATCCTACGACCGCCGCCGCCACATCGCGCAGGGAGACGGCGTACTTGTCGAGCGTTTCGAAAAGGCCAAATACGCGGAACAGGAAGCCGCCGATCATCGCGCCGAGTAGCCCGAGCAGGAGATTCTGCGTGGTCCCGTAGCCGTGGCGATCACCCTTCATCAGGAATCCAGCGAGGCTGCCGCCAATCAGCCCGATTGCGATCCACACGATCACCTGTCCGATCGATGCCATTCAAGTCCTCACAAGATGAGCGCAGCCGTACGAACCGCGGCCTGGTAAAACAAGGCCGATGCCCTCGGAAGATCCGTCGGATCCGTCCGGAGCACCGGCCTGTAGAGTTTCAGCAGAGCAACTCACCGTAGCGAAGTCTCTACCTATGGCTTCACGATCTGCGCATCGACAGGGCTCTCCCAGAGCGGCAGCGCCTGCCGGAAGTCGTCGTTGCAGCAATCTCCGGGCATCTGCGCCACCACCAGCGACGTCTGGCTGACTTCCACGGACGCTGCCTGCTGCGGATTGACCGCGGGGTCGGACTGCACCGCTACTGTGACCAGAGCGGCGGCAATGGCGGCTGTGCCAATAATCTTCATGACTTGATCCTCCAAGCATCCTCGTGGTGGTCGCAGCCGATGTGTCTGGTGCGTGCTGCGCGGGAGCCGAAGCGCCCGTCCACGAGGCGTGAGACGTCATCCAACCGATGACGGCGGACATGGCCGCATGGGGGGCCGATGTCCTTGCCGCCTCGGTTTGTCGTCGCATTCCGACTGGGGACGATCTTCTCGCTCGGATGGCCGGCCAGCCATCGGGCCGAACCCTGAAAGGTGGCCCGGCAAGCCCTCATGCGCTGTCTGGATATGAGCCGCCCTTTAACCCGCCGCAGTGCCCGTCGACGCACCCGATGGGCACTGCGGGGGCGAGCTCAGAAGGGCAGCTTGAAGCGCAGCGGCGTGTCGCCGCGCATGAGCCGGATTTCGGGCGGCTCCGATCCAGCTGCGGCCAGCTCGAACAGATCGTCCGGCATGCGGATCATGCGGCCGCCGACGTGAGTAATGATGTCGTTCGGCAGGAAGCCCGCGAACTCGGCTGCCGATCGTGACCTTGTTTCCAGCACAACCACGCCGGTCAATTCGCCGAACCGCGAATTCTGCGGGCCGAGATCAGTCACGATGAGGCCGCGCAGCCTGCCGAGCTCCGCCGGTGCTTCGTGGGGCCGCAGCTTATCAGGGAGCGGCCCGAATGTGACCTCGGTCGCGTGATGCTCGCTTCCGCGGTGATACTTCAGCAGCAGCTTGTCGCCGACGCCGTGAATGCCGAGCACCGCTTCGAGGTTCCGCGCTGAAATGATGGGAACGAAGTGTACGGGATCACCGATGCCCAGAAAGCGCTCAGGCTTGAAGATGCCGGCTTCGACGATGGTGTCGCCGGTCTTCAGCCCGACCTCGTCCGCGGGCGAGCCAGGGTTGACCGACGTCAATATCGCCCCTTGCGTAACGTCCAGATTGAACTGCTGCGTAATACGCGGCGTGACGTCCGTGGTCGAGACACCGATGTCGCCACGCAGCACGCGACCATTCTTCATGATCTGGTCGCCGATCTTCATCGCGAGGCCGACCGGCTGTGCGAAGGCGAGGCCGACGTTGCCGCCGCTCGGGCTCTTGATTGCAGTATTGATGCCGATGAGCTCGCCTTCCGTGTTGAGGAGCGCGCCGCCCGAGTTGCCGGGATTGACCGACGCATCGTGCTGGATGTAGCCCTCGAAGTTGCGGTAGTGCACCGATGACCGGAAGAGATTGCTGATCATGCCGAGCGTGGCCGTCGACTCGAGGCCAAGAGGCGCGCCGATGGCGATCACGAGGTCGCCGACCTCGAGCGGCTTGCGTCCGCCGAGGCGTATCGGAACGAGATTTGGCGCTTCGAACGAGAGGAGCGCAATGTCCGTCGGTGCATCGCGCCCGATGAGCTTTGCTTCGTATCCGCGGCCGTCGTTCAGCTTGACGCCGATGCGGTCGGCGCCCTCGATCACGTGGAAGTTCGTAACGATATAGCCGGTATTGCCTTTCACGCCGACAATGACGCCGGAGCCGATTGATCCCACGACGCGCGTCTTCGACGCTTGCGGGCTCGCGCCGTTGGTAAGCGCTATCGGATGATTGTAGAACGCACTGCTCTCCTCGACGTGCTCCTCGCCTCGCACCTTGATTCCGACGACGCTCGGCATGGCGCGCTTTATGGTATCGGCGAATGTCAGGCGGGGTTCTTTCGGCTCTTCGGCAGAGCCGATGGAGGTCAGTGAGAATATGGCGAACGCAGCCGCAGCCGCGACCGACCATCGCAGAGATCTAGGAGCTCCCATGGTGCGCATTCCCTTGGCATGATGAGGTTGTCGCTGACGCGGATCGGCTCGTTGGTTCGACAGACGGCAACGGCGGCGCGTCGCTCGTAGCCGCGCCGTCGTCGCTCGGTTCCTGGCAGTGACTGCCGGGCGCTATTTCTTCTGTGTATCGACGATGTCCGGCGCCTTGGCTCCCGTTGCGGCGAGATCGTCGAAGAAGCGCCGCGAGTCGAAGTTCGCCGGTGTCGAGGCGCCGCGCGCCTGCAGTTCCTGGAAGAACTTTTCCGGATCCAGTCGGTTCTGGGCGCTCGCGCCCGTCGCCCGCATCTCCTCGAAGAACTTGTCCGGGTCGAGTGTGCCGGTGCTCACGCCGCGGCTCGTCATCTCATTGAAGAATTTCTTGTTGTCGAAGCCTTGGGCGATGGCAGCCGGGCTCAGAACGGTCATGCTCAATGCGCAAGCGGCGAGCATTCTCGTAAAATTAGTGATCATGTTGAACTCCCTGCTGAGAGGATCGGCGTCGATCCAGCATCAGTAGTGTGAGCCGGCAGTACTGAGGTGCCCATCGGGAGTTACCCGAGTTTGCGCTCGGGTATTCCCTGGACACCATCTCGCGTGCGCCCTTATGCAGCCTATTCGCCGGTGAAGAGCACGACGACGAGCGTTACGAGCGCGACGTGACCGGCGACAAAGAGGAGCGCGGATTTCAGTAGCGTCATTATCATCGTCTGCCTGCCTGTATCGCCATCATCGACGGCGGCTCACCGCGTGGAACCGCCCTTGCGATACGCGGGCTCACTGGGAGGAAGCCGGAATATTCTCGAATTGAGGCGCCGACTGCAGCGCTTCCCTTACGATGTCGATGACGATGCGGCGATCGCCGTCGCGCTGCTCCGTGCGGAGAGCCGTGAAGGGCACGGCCACGATCTTGTCGCCGATGCCGAGATACCGGCCGACGCTGATGACTGCGGCGGTGGCTTTGCCGTCAGGTCCCATGAGGACGTCCCGCACGGTTCCGAGCGGCTCGCCGCTCGCATTGTGGATGACGCGATTGACGTAATCGTTCGGCGCCGTGCCGATGGATACCCACGTCCGTTCCGGCCGGGCGATGTAGACGATCTTTTCATTCGCGGGCGGCAGGAGCCTTGGCTGCTGGGTTGCGCTGTTCGTGACCGAAGCCGTCTGAGTGCCGCTATCGTTATCGTGCGGCATGAGGGCCCAGAGGAGGGCGCCGAGTGCAGCCAGCGCCAGCACCCAGTACGGCCAGGCCACGCTCTTTGCTCCGGTATCGGTCCTTGTTTGCGAGGCCATGGCAGGCATGGAAGGGGGCGCCGCCGGGCGGACGGCCGGTCGCGGCCGCGTCGCGTCGTCGACGAGGCCGCTCTTGCGTAGATAATTTGCGAGCCCATCCGGCATGGCGCCGGCGAACGTATCCTTCTGCTCGCTCAGCATTTGTGCGAGACCGTTTGCATCCAGGCCGCCGGCGTGCTGAACGCGCTGCAGCCCGCTCAAGACGAACGGCGTGATCAATCCGAGTATCGTCTGGACCGCGTTCGTGCTCACGCCGAACAGGTTCGCAACACCTGATGCGATGATGTTCGGTGTTCTGTTGCCGAGTAGGGATGACAGAAGATTGATGCCGCTGCTCGCAGCCTGCGAAGGTCCTACGAGCTGGCTCGACAGGCTCTCGAGGTCTTCGGATTGATCGGCCACCGCGCTTACGAGCTTGCGCGCGCCGCCGGGCTTCATGACGAGATCTGCAATGCTGTTCAGAATGGCCGGCACAGTGGCATTGACGGCCTCTCGGGCGATCGTACGGTCCATCCCGGATGCGGTCGCGAGCTTGCCGATGATCTCGGGAGTCAGCATTTCCGAGATGGAAGCAAGAATACTGCTTGTCATAAGACTTCCCCTGCGTCTGTAGGCATTCCGCGTCGGAACGTCCGCGCGCAAACCACATGCCTGCCAAGTCAGGGATAAACGGTCACATAGAGGTCTCATGCCGCGACATCGGGACGACTGCCCTATTTTCGGCTAACCAACCCTGACGCAGACTGCGTATCCGAGCAGTCTTCGATGCTGCTGCAGCCGCTCGATTGCAACGATCAACGCCGTTGCTCGTAGATATGTCGCGTGTCCTCCGCCGAGACGATCCTCAAGCTGCGTCGTCGCGCCTGGATGGGCTCCGGTCTCGCGGCGCCGTTTTCCGACGGAGTTGTTATCGCCATGGTCGGCGAGAGATTCTGAGGCCGATCGTCCACCGGCAGCGTGGCATGCACGAGTGTCCCGGTAGATCTGCTCCGCACGTTGAGCCATCCTCCGAGCTGTCTCGCGCGCGCGGCCATTCCAGGAATGCCGATGCCCAGCGGAAGCGCATTGCCGTCAGCGCAATTCAGCGACAGGGCGCTCTTCAGGCCGATGCCGTTGTCGGCAATCAGGAGATGCAACCTGTTCTCGCGCCGTTGGAGCTTGATGACAATGCGGGATGCCGAAGCGTGGCGATGCACGTTGGCAAGGGACTCCTGCACGATGCGCAACAATGGTTGCTGAAGAGGTTCGGGAAGATCGTCGAGGTTTTCCTCGGTGCGCAGCTTGACCTTCAAGCCCGTACGCTGACTGAAGCCTTCGATGTAGCTGGCAAGCGCTTCGTGCAGGCCGCGCTGAGCGAGCTCCTGGGGATAGAGCAGGTAGGTGAACGTGCGCATTTCCTTCATCGCGGCGGCGAGCGAGCGTCGGATGTCCGCGAATATCTGGGCGCGCTGATCGACCGAGTTGCGGGCGCTGACGAGTGCCATGAGATTGAGGTTGATCGCGGCGAGATGCTGGGCGGTCGAGTCATGCAGTTCCTGGGCAATGCGTTTGCGCTCTTCATCCTGGATGCTGAGAATGCGACGCGACAGGTCCTTGGCCTCTCGTTGCGCGGCACGGTACGCGGTAAGGTCGCGAAACACGCCGCTGACGCGGATGGGATTGCCATTCGCATCCTGCGTACTGTGCCCTCTGCCCTGAATGGAACGGATCTGTCCGTCGGGGCGGACGATGCGGAACTCGAGCAATGTCGCAGCCTGAGGGCCGTATGTCGCGGCGCGGATGGATGCCGCAGCGATGCCGCGATCCTCGGGGTGCACGCGGCGTAAGAGGGCATCAGTTGTCAGGGGATAGTCCGGCGGCAGCCCGAATATGGCGCTGCAGTGCTCGGAGGTCCAAAGCTCGGCCTTGCCGATATCGTACTGCCAGAGGCCGATGCCACCCGATGCTGCGGCGAAGTTCAGCCGTTCCTCGCTCTCCCGGAGATAAGCCTCGGCATTGAGGCGCCGGCGCATCTGGGCCAGCAATGATATGAGCGCGACGATCACGATACCGAAGGTGATGAGCGCGGCCGTCGCCGCCCGGCGATGCGTCTGCCAAATACTTGCGCTTTCGAATCTGACCTCGCTGCCGGCGGGCAGGTTGCTCCGGGGCAGACCCCAGCGATCGAGCTGCCGGGCGTCGACGATATTCTGCTGCGGTGTCCGCGCGCTGAATTGACCGCCTGCCGGAATAGCGCCTGCCAGAACTTGAATTGCCAGCTCCGCAGTCTGCACGCCGGCATCGTGGAACGTATCCATGTGGCCGCCGACGATGCCGGTCCCGATCATCGTGTCGAACATTGCATTTGTCGGCGCGGATGCTGTCTCCGAGACGAGGCGTGCGATTTCCTGTGGGACGTGATGCGCACCGGTGCGATCGGCGAGGTAGTTGAGAATGACGATGATCGTATCCCGCGGCACTGCCGATACCTCTTGGAGCAGCTCACTCCTCGGCAGGCCACTAAGATACCGAATGCTCAATCGAGAGCCGAATTCTCCGAGCGATAGGCGCGCCTCCTGCTCGAAGAGCTGATCTGCGATGGAGGCGCCGGAAAGCACGAGAAGCTGGCGAGCTTCCGGCTGAAGCTGCATCGCGAGCCGCACGGTGGGCCGGATATCGTATTCGCCAGCGATGCCGAAGACGTTGTTCGCATCCTCAAGATCCGCGATTGTCGACGGCTTGACGCAGCAGTAAACGATGGGCGTGCTCGTCCCCAATGCTTGTCGCTGGTTCAGGGCGAACGTGAGCGATGGAACCCCGAGCGCGATTGCCAGAGACGGTGATTTGGGTCCGTATTTCTCCTCGATATGGCGAGCCATAAGGCGTTGATACGGCTCTCCGCGAAAGCGCGACATATCCAGGTGCTCGGAATAGATGTCCAAGGCGCCAAATTCGCGGATGAGGCGCTCCCTGATTGCGCGCCCGACCTGTACGCTGGCGGGAAATGCCTGATCATATGGATGAAGTATGAGAACTCTTGTCTTCGTCGCATTTTGCGAGGCGTTTGCCAGGCCAGCAAATCCCGCGAGCGACGCTATCAGTACTAGCAAGTACAGCATGGCCTGGACTCCAGCAGGACCTGCATGGCAATCACCCGGAGAACCGTAGGTGCGCGCTATCACTTCGTCGAAGTGATAACCGCCCATATGATTTTGTGAATCGCCGGACAAACCCCTCACATTCGCAGTGACGGAAGCATCTTATTCGGATGAGTGCGCATCGAAACTCGGCATAAACCCTGAGTATCGCGCGTATCGTGGTTAATCTTAATTATTTTCGGCCGTCATCAGCGAAGGGTTATCGCGTGTCGGAAATCGATCCATTCTCGGGTTGATGAGACGACGTCCGAATGTCGGCCTCCACGGATCCTGCCTGGAACAGTTATGCCATTTGCGGGAATCCACCTATGTCGCTCGGCCGATCGGAATGGCATCCTCTCGATCTGCATCATCGGAGAGGGAAGACTGAACGTGCAGAACAACGGTGCCGTGTCGGCGCGGGATCGCTTGGACGTCGTCCTCCTCGAGCAGGTATTTTCCCTCGCGGAGAATCTGACGTCCCTGGAGACGCCGATCGATGTCCTGACAGCACTCAGTGACGCCATTGCCGGCCGAACACCGCTCAAGGTTCTCGGCGCGGCGCGCTTTTCGCCCCAGCCTTTCGATTGGGACAAGGCGAAGGTGGGCGAAACGGTCTTCCTGTCCAGGGATAGCCCGCAGGGATGGTGGCAGGAGTACGAGAGCCTCGCGCGCACGTATCTCGATCAGGATCTGATGATGGCGCGCGTGAGCCTCGCCCCCTTTACGTGGACCGAAAGTCGCCGAATGCTCGAGCCGATCGGCGTCGACCGCTGGCCATATGATCTCGCTTTCAAATACGGCATGAGGGATGGCTTCACCTGTCCCATCGGACGACGCTGGCTCATCGCTTTCTGGTCCCCCAAGCTGTTGGCCAACGGCTGCAAGTGGGAAAGCAGGGCGATCATATTTCTCGCGGCGAACTATGCCGCGCTGAGGCTCGAGCAGATCCTTCCGGCGAATGCCAGGCTCGTGCCGAGGAAGTCGCGCCTCACGCCGAGGGAGCTCGCCGTGCTTCGCCTCTCCTCGCTGGGCCAGGCGGCGGCCGAGGTCAGCACCGCGCTCGGTCTCAGCGAAGAGACCATACGCAGCCATCTCAAGAAGGCGCAGCAGAAGCTCGGCGCCCGCAACAGAACCCAGGCCGTCGCCGAGGCCATTCGCCAGCATCTCATTTCGTAGCCTCTGGGCGCGATGGGTCGCGGGCTGTCCTGTGGCGGCGCGGCATCGGCTGGACGAGTGAATGGCAGCCCTCCCCGGAAATGGGGGTTTGAATTTGTCGGCGGCACTGGCAACTACGCACGTGGCCGGTCGATCATGCTCTCATCCCGGTCGCTGTCTGGGCAGCCCGGCGGATAGTCAGGGCTCGGCCCTACCTACGGGCCGCGTCCAAGCTTCGGGGGAGGCTTAGGCGCGGCCCTGTAAATCCCCGTAAGCGCGAGAAGTAATCCCCTTCCACGCAGGCTACGGAATTAGGGCGTGGCCCACGGCGGGTCAGGGTTATTCCTGATTGCGGCGTGGCGTGCGCTCGCGGATCGTGCATGTTGAAAACGCAATATGAACCGTGAGAAGCGGACTTTGAGCGTGCGCGTTCAATTACGGCTCCTCCCTCGCGATCTCTGTCACTCAGGTGCTTTGGCTTCGAGGGAGGTAACTATCTCATCCATAAATAAGTGAGTTCCTGGATTGCTGATGCTTTCTCTGTGACTTAGAACTGCAGGGAGTTTCCCCTTCAATGCGCGGCGCTACATTCAATGAGGATTGTGGTCTCTGCGGAGCGGAGGAAGAGTAGTGCGCCTTTTGATTGCCGACGACCATGATGTTGTGCGGGCTGGGCTCCGTCGCATCCTCGAGGCCCGAGCAGACTGGACAGTCGTTGCCGAAGCGGCCGACGGCAGGCGCGCCATTGCTCAGGCAATAACACACAAGCCGGATGTCGCAATTGTCGACTATTCGCTGCCGTTGATTAATGGCGTCGAAGCGACCCGGCAAATCCGAATGCGCGTTCCGACCGTCGAGATCCTAATTTTCACGATGCACGACAACGAAATGATCCTGCAGGATCTCTTGCAGGCAGGCGCGCGAGGCTATCTCCTCAAGTCCGACGTCGAGCAGCACCTGTATTCGGCGGTCGAAGCCCTGGCTGTCGGTCGATCCTATTTTACCGGCAGAGCGTCAGACCGGATACTTGATGCCTACCTGATGAAATCGAAGGCTGACGGCGTCCTGACAAGTCGCGAGCGAGGCATTGTCCAGCTCATTGCCGAAGGCCACAGTAATAAGGCAATTGCCGGTGTTTTGAATATCAGCATAAAAACAGTCGAAACGCACCGGTCGAATATTATGCATAAGCTGAATTTCGATTCGACTGCGGCCCTGGTCAGGTACGCAGTTCGGAACAAGCTTGTCGAGCCATAGCGGCTGTGGCATCGCCGCGCTCGAGCATAACGCCGCGAAAAGCCGCCTCCACGACAGTCGATCCACCGCTTGAGCGGACATGCAGCCGGCCGCCGATGGCGTTTATGCGCTCGGTCATTGCCGCAATGCCGAGGCCGCCTGCCACGGACGACGGCGCAAGGCTCCTTACCCATGACAGCGCGCTTCTTTTGCCCTGCGGGCCTGGAGCAGGGTCTTCGATGCTTAGGCGCAGATCGTCGCTCGAGTTTTCGCTCCAGGATAGCGTCACCTGCGCGGTCGCGCTGCGCGAATGCCGCTCGACATTGCTCAGCGCCTCCTGAACGATGCGGAAGGCAACGCTTTCGGAGCTCGGCGGGAGCCGTCCAATGCCGGCTGGCAGATGAAGCGACACGGCGATGCCGGTGCGCTGTGAATAGGCACCTATGAAACTGCGCAGCGCCGGCTCGAGCCCGCCCTCGGCGAGGAGGGGCGGATACATGCCGTACGCCGCTGTGCGCAGCGTCCTGATCACATGCAGAATGTCCTCTTCGACTATTGCGGCCTCGGTTCTCGCGTGAGGAGGTAGGTCCTTGAAGAGATAGCGGGCCCTGAGGCATACCGCCGCCAGGTCCTGGCAGACGCCTTCGTGCAGATCGCCCGCTATTTTGCGGTGATTTTCCTCTGTTGAGCGCAGAACCATCTGTGACAGGGCGCGGCTCCGATGCGCGGCCCGGTTGACGCCATCGACGTAGGCTCCGAGCAGAAGCACGGGGACAGCCAAACCCGTCAAAAACAACTGTAGAGCTAGGACGTTCTCCTCCGGCGTTGAAGCCGCAAAGACGGTCGGCCCGCTCAGGCTCATCCATATCGTCGTGAGTGTAAGCGTGAGGACGGCGAGACCGGCGCCGCGGACGCCGAAGCGAACGGTGACCCAGAATATGAGCGGCATGGGGAGATAGAGAAGCGTGGGCAGCAGACTCACACCGCCCCACAGCAGGGACACCTTGATCGCCATGATGCAGGAGAAGCAAAGTGCGGCGGAGGCGATCGCGATTTCAGTCCACGGCAGGCGCCGCAGAGATGGCGCTCGCGGCTCTCCGGTCGCAGGCGAGAACGCGAGCAATACCGGCGCGAGCGTCAGATTCCCGAGTGCGTTCGACAAATACCATTGCAGCCAGTACATCCAGTAGTCGGCGCCGGGCCCGCCGCCGTAAATGCGCACGTAGGCGCCCAGGAAGGCGACCATCGCGGGGCCGATCATTGCCACCACAACTATGAAGATCAGCGCGTGCCGGAAGGTGCCGAGCCAGGGCGGGCGGACGAGGAGCCAGCGCAGTGCCCACGCGTTGAAAAGCGCGACGGCGCAGTTGGTGGCGAAAGCGACAGCGAGCTGCGGCCAGTCCATGCCGACCCGCAGCTCAGCCGCGACATGGGCGGGAAAAGCCGCAAGCAGGATTTTCCACCAGTCGGCATACGGCGTCCGCAAAAGCACATAGAACAGAATTATATTCGGTGGCCAGAACGGCGCAAAAATAGCATCGGAAAGCGTACCGATAAGGAACGCGGCTTCGGCGCCGAGAAAATAGGCCATGCACGTGATCGCCGGTAGGCGCAATTCTTCTCGAAGAGAATAAAATCTGGAAATTTGCGGTGGGCTCGCGGCAATCTTCATGTTATCCCCCCTTAATCAGTAAGCGACGGATTCGACGTCATTCGTCGTGCGCTTTGTTGCGCGCGGGCGTTGCGTCTTTTGTTTATTAGCAGGAGCATTTAGGCTCCAGATTTGTTCGTGCGGCGAGCTTGGGTATCAAGGCGTGGCCGCGAGTTCTGGTATTATATATTTCTCCATCCGAATCCGGAGATATGTCTGGGTAAAAGACCTCTCATTGTTAATCCTGAGAATGTATTCCCATTTCTTCCGTGGCGCGCGACTGTCCAGCAAACACGAAAGTTTTCGCTCCGCACAGCCGCTAAATGGCGCCTGCGCAGAACGCGGGAGATTTCGAAAGGCCCTCGCCTAAAGAGCGAAGAGCAGATTGGCGACCCAAACCGCTCCCAGAACTGCAGCTAGATTGAGGACGCACAGCACGAGCGTCGTGAATATAGCGTTGGAAACTTCGGCCATGTCAGATGATCCCCCGGCCCCTGCCTGATCGCACTCTTCTATAGGACTTCCGGGCGTGGCCCGAGAATCCGGGGATCTACCCATACGGGCCGGTGGGAACCCTGAGCAGGGGGAGTGTACTTCCGTCCGCCCTCGTGTTCGCGCTCGCTGCGGCGGCCGGCACAAGCTTCTGCATCGGATGAGCTGCTGGCCCGGCTGGGGAAATACGAGGCTCGTATCAGCGTTCGGCCCGACTGATGCCTGACCGAGGGAGTGTTAGCTCTGCCATGACGGAGCAGAAGGTCATGCTCATCTGCAGAAGTTTCACTACGCGGCTCGTGACCGGGACGATCTGCGGCCTCGTTGGCGCAGTCCCAGCCGCGAAGGCAGGCTGGTGCGGTCACCACCCCTCCGCGCGCGACGGCGTTTGGCGCTTTCAGATGCACGTCTCCACATACGAGGAGAACCCGCAGGTGTTCCGCTCGGAGTTCAGGCCGAGACTTTCCTACGCGATCAAATTCTATTGCGTGTGGGTCGCCCGGCCGCGCCTTCAGGGGCAGCCCTCGCGTCGAAGAGCCTGGCGTGCGGGATTGGGAAACTAGTGCGCGTCGGGTTTCGCACTCTGGGTGGGCAGCCAGTCCTTCTTCAAGACGCTTTGCGCGATCGCTTTGTCGAGATGTGGTGCGATGAGCTTCGTGAAGGCGTAGGACACTTCTCCATATTCTCTCCGACAGCCGCTCGCGCGCTCCTTGGGGAGATAGCCCTTGTCCACGAAATCGCCGAACAACTTTGAATCTGCGCCATAGGCGAGGCAGAGCATATTGTAGAAGCGGGTCGCCGGCGGGCTGTGCATGTCCGAGAATGCCGCGAGGGGCGCGGTCACCTTCGGATTGGTGAGGAATTCGCGATAGGAATAGGCTGCGGCGACGACGAGCCGTCGCGCCTCGTCCTTGCCGAACTGCAGCATGATGAAGGTCGCGAACTGGTCTGCCGCATCCTCCCCGCCGCCGAACACCGGAACATCGAGCATGTCGAACATGGCGTGCCCCATCTCATGCGAGACGACGTAGAAGAACTGGCCGACCATCGCGTCGGCCGGCGTGACGCCCTGCGGGGAGGTCTCCTTGGGCATCATCCTCCGGACTTCCTCCAGGTATTCATAGCAAATGCTTACACGGCCGCGCTGATACCAGGCGTTCGACACGCCGTCGCATCCGACCGTCCGCATCGTCAGATCGAATGGCAATCGGAATGCGCCGTAGATCTCCTGCATCTTCTCGAGAACACGCCGCTCCTTGACCATTTCGTATATGCCCTGATGCTCCGGATTGGTCGGCGGGACATATTCGATGCGTATTCTGTTGGGCTGAGCATCCGTGCTCGCGAGCGCTTCGCCGGCAAGAGGCGCGAAGGCTGCCGCTATTGACGCCAACGCCATGAGCAATCGTCCGGATGGCCGCATAGAACCCTCTCTCTGAAAAGATAGGGCTACGGCACGAGCGTGCCGTAGCCGCTTGTGTCCATCGATCAGGCGCCGCCACGGAAAGCTTCAGCAGCCCAGCCATTGTACATGCTCTTGGCGGCCGGATCGGTGTCCACGAGATAAAGCTTGTCACCGACGCGGATGATGATGGCCCCTTCCTTCACTTCCGTCGCGCCGAGCTTCGAGAGCTGTGCAGTCGGATCGGACTGCGCCGATCCCTTGATGACGCCGAAGCCCTTCACATCGACGTAAATGCCTTCGTTGGCATTGAGAGCACCGAGCTGAGTTCGCTCTTGTGCCGATCTTGCGAGCTGAGGAACGGAAGCAACAAGGGCGGCCGAGATGGCGCCCAGGGCGAAAATTGTGAGTGCACGTGCTGACATGGGCTTTTCCTGCGGGTTCGAGTTGGGCCGTTTCAGGCAGGTGAAACGCCAATCCGAACACCGGGGAAACGACGCGCACCGCCTGATCGCCAATAGGCTTCCTGAATGCGTTGACTTTCCATCCGGGCAAACCCGCAAACTTATACGGGCAATCCCGTCGGCGGCCGAGAAGCAGCATCTCGCGTCAGTCCAACAGGTTTGCGGCCGCTTGCGGGATGTCGGCGGACGTCCACGTCACCTGATTTCGCGCCCGCATTCGCAGCGCCAACGACGCGCGATAAAACATTCACAGGGGCATCTTGCGCCGATTGTTCGATAGCCACGTTCAGGGGGCGCCATGAGGCGCTTTCGGGTCTTCCCCGATGGATGTGCTTGGCCCCGAATGTAACGCTCCCTGCCGAAAGTGCGCAGGGCCGTGCCCGGCGCGACGGTGAGGTGTCAATGTCCGTCATCGAAGCTCCCGAGCGCGCGGAGCAAGCGGCCGCTGCCGTGCGATCCGATATGATCTGGATACCCGGCGGGACGTTCCGCATGGGCTCGGACAGGCACTATCCTGAAGAGGCGCCGGTGCATCGAGCGTCGGTCAGCGGCTTCTGGATGGACCGCGTGCCGGTGACCAATCGCGAGTTCCGGCGATTCGTGAACGCGACCGGCTACGTAACGTTCGCCGAGATCAAACCCAGGGCCGAAGACTATCCCGGCGCACTGCCGGAGATGCTCAAGGCCGGTTCACTCGTCTTCACGCCGCCAAAGCAGCGTGTCGATCTGCGTGACTGGGCGCAATGGTGGCAGTTCAAGTTCGGCGCAAACTGGCGCCGGCCCTATGGTCCACGATCGACGAGCAGCGGTCTCGACGAGCATCCTGTGGTTCACGTCGCCTATTGCGATGCCGAGGCTTACGCGAAGTGGGCCGGCAAGGAGCTGCCGACGGAAGCCGAATGGGAGTTTGCCGCGCGCGGTGGTCTCGACGGCGCGGAGTTCGCTTGGGGTAATGAGCTCACGCCGGATAGTCGTCAAATGGCCAACACTTGGCAGGGCGATTTCCCGCATCAGAATCTAGAGGTCGACGGTTACGCGCGGACGTCGCCGGTGACGGCATTTCCGCCGAACGGCTACGGCGTCCACGACATGATCGGGAATGTCTGGGAGTGGACATCCGACTGGTGGTCTACGCGCCACGAGGCCGACGCGCCAAAGGCGTGCTGCGTGCCGAGCAATCCGCGCGGCGGCCCTGAAACCGCGAGCTACGACCCCTGCCAGCCGGCGATCAAGATACCTCGCAAAGTGCTCAAGGGTGGCTCGCACCTTTGCGCGCCGAACTATTGCCGGCGCTACCGACCCGCTGCGCGCCACGCTGAGGCGGTCGATACGTCGACGAGCCACGTTGGATTTCGCTGCGTGGTTCGAGAGCGGCGCGTGTGAGCAGGCAAGAGCGATGCGGCACTGAGGATGGATGGACGGTATGGCCGATGCCACCACTCCCAAATCGTCTCACACGCTCGCAATCATTGCGGGTGTCCTGCTTGTCGGTCTGAGCCTTTGGGGCGCTCTGAAGCACGGCATGTCGATGGAGATCAACCAGCGCATGTGGCGAGACTTCGTCGATCGCCCCGGCGGGCCGATGTCGTTCCGCTTCTATCTGCAGCCGCTCATGGCGATCATTGCCGCTGTGCACGATGGCATCAACGATGCGCGTGCTGGGCGCACGCCTTATATGCAGAAGCTCATCTCCCAGCCCGGACACTTGAGCGAAACGCTCGGCGAGGCACTGCACGCGACGGCACGGATCGTTCTTCTCGCACTCGCTATGGACGCGATCTATCAGGTCACGGTGCTCGACACCTTCTATCCGGGCGAGATGGTTCTGGTAGCCCTACTTCTCGCCGTGGCTCCCTACATGCTGTTGCGCGGTCCCGTTGCGCTCATAGCGCGTCGCTGGCTTGCGCCATCGAAATCATCGCCGACGACGGGACGCTGAATGATGCGAGAGCTAGATGCGGCGGAACGACAGCATGTTCATCGCGCGTGCCATCGACGCGAACGGCTTGCTGCAGGCCGCGTGATAGAGCCCGCTCAGGCCGCGAAAACCATGCGGATCGTTCGGGAAGTCGACGCGCACGCTCTTTTGCTCGGAAGTGATCGGTCGATTGCAGTGCTGGCACCACGGATCGTTCGAGCCATCCCCCCACCTGGGATCGAAGTCCAAGAAACCCTCCGGCTTTGGTCAAAGGTCAGCTCACGCTCGCATGCCTGCCGGACGTGGAAAAGAAAATTCGATGCGCTTAGGAGCTGAAATAAGGCGTTAGAAATCAAAGTGCTAGTAGGAGCGAAACATGGCGACTTCGAAGAAAGGCGGCCAGAATGGGGCCAGCGGCAAGAAGCCCAACATCCTGGTCATCTGGGGTGACGACATCGGGCAGTCGAACCTGAGCTGCTACACGCATGGCCTCATGGGCTACCACACACCCAATATCGATCGCATTGCGAAAGAGGGGGTGCTGTTCACCGACAGCTATGGCGAGCAGTCCTGCACGGCCGGCCGCTCGTCCTTCATCACCGGGCAGAGCTGCTATCGAACCGGCCTTTCGAAGGTCGGTGTTCCTGCTGCGCCAGTAGGTATGTCAGACAAACTTGTCACGATCGCCGCGCTTCTCAAGGAGCAGGGCTATGCGACGGGCCAGTTCGGCAAGAACCACCTCGGCGATCTCAACCACATGCTGCCGACCAATCACGGCTTCGACGAGTTCTTCGGCAACCTGTACCACCTGAACGCCGAGGAGGAGCCGGAGCGAGAGAACTATCCTTCGGATAAGGACTTCCCGAATTTCCGCAAGCAGTTCGGGCCACGCGGCGTCATCCGTTCCTTCGCGACCGACAAGGACGATCCAACGGTCATGGAGCGTTGGGGGAAGGTCGGCAAGCAGAAGATCGAGGACACCGGGCCGCTCAACAAGAAGCGAATGGAGACTTGCGACGACGAGTTCGTTGCCGCCGCGACAGACTTCATCAAGCGGCAGGAAAAGGCAGGCAAGCCGTGGTTCGTGTGGCTCAACACCACGCACATGCACGCGTTCACTCACACTAAGCCGAAGAGCCTCGGCCAGGCTGGACGCTGGCAGTCCTACTATCACGACACCATGATCGACCATGACAAGAACGTTGGCGAGATGCTCGACCTGCTCGACGAGCTTGGCATCGCCGACGACACGATTGTGCAGTATTCGACCGACAACGGGCCTCACCGCAATTCGTGGCCGGACGGCGGCATGACACCGTTCCGGTCGGAGAAGAACACAAACTGGGAGGGCGCATTCCGTGTGCCATTGCTGTTGCGATGGCCGGGCCAAATCAAGGCCGGCTCGGTCTGCAACGGGATCGTGCAGCATCACGACTGGCTGCCGACCTTCCTGGCGGCCGCCGGAGCACCTGAGGTCGTTGATGAACTCAAGAAAGGCTACAAGGCGATCGGCCGAACCTACAAGAACCACATCGACGGCTTCAACCTGATGCCGTATCTCACCGGCAAGGCCGACAAATGTCCGCGCGACGTGTTTTTCTACTGGAGCGACGACGGCGACTTGATGGCCGTGCGCTTCGACAACTGGAAGGTCATATTCATGGAGCAGCGCCTGCAGGGTACGCTGGGCGTTTGGGCCGAGCCGTTCGTCGTGCTGCGCACTCCCAAGCTCCTGAACCTGCGCACCGACCCCTACGAGTTCGCGCCGGTGACGTCGAACACCTACTACCAGTGGATGTTCGAGAACGCCTTCCTTGTGATGACCGCGTCGGCGGTCGTCGGTAAGTTCCTCGACACTTTTAAGGAATTCCCACCCGTGCAGAGGCCCAACACTTTCACCATCGATCAGGCGATGGAGAAGATGCAAGCTTCACTAAGCGGCGACTGAGTGTACAGCGGGCGGCGCGCGAGCGCCGTCCGACTGCTTCCAATAAATGGAGGTCGCAATGCTGAGTTGGCGCAGCCTGATCGCGGGACTTTGCGCGGCGACCTTCGTCGCAGGAAGCGCCATGGCCCAGCCGGATCCGCTGCCCTCCTGGAACCAAGGTGCCGTCAAGAAATCCATCACTGACTTCGTGTCGCGTGTGACGACACAGGGCGCGGACTTCGTGCCGGTGCCCGAGCGCATAGCCGTATTCGACAATGACGGCACGCTCTGGATGGAGCAGCCCTACTACTTTCAGCTCGCCTTTGCGGTCGATCGCATCAAAGCGCTGGCACCGAAGCATCCGGAGTGGAACAAGCGTCAGCCATTCAAAGCCATTCTCGAAGGTGATCAGAAGGCTGCGCTGGCAACCGGGATGAAGGGCATCCTGGACGTCGTGGCCGTCACGCATTCAGGCATGACAACGGACGAGTTCAGCCGCATCGTCGGAGACTGGACGAGGACGGCGCAGCATCCGCGCTTCAAGAGGCCATATATCGAGCTTGTCTATCAGCCCATGCTCGAGCTGATGCGCTATCTGCGCGCGCATGATTTCAAGACGTTCATCGTATCCGGCGGCGGCGTCGAATTCATGCGCGTATTCGCCGAGGATGTTTATGCGATCCCGCCGGAGCAGGTCGTTGGCTCGTCGGGCGTCGTGAAATTCCAGCGTGCCGCGGATGGCACGATCGCGCTCATCAAGGAGGCGAAGGTCGAGTTCATCGACGACAAGGAAGGCAAGCCGGTGGGCATCAATCGCTTCATCGGGCGCCGTCCGATCCTTGCTTTCGGCAATTCGGATGGCGACCACGCCATGCTCCAGTACACGGCAGCGGGCGCCGGGCCGCGCTTCCTGGGCCTCGTTCATCATACCGACGCCGAACGCGAGTACGCCTATGACCGCCACTCCCCCATAGGCACACTCGACAAGGCGCTCGACGAGGCCAGGGAGCGCGGTTGGGCGGTCGTCGACATGAAGCGCGATTGGGCGGTGGTATTTCCGCACGAGCGGCTGGCCATCCAGCCGGCGAAATAGCGAGCCTTGGGCATGATCGACATTTTTGCCTGGATCGTCCTGAGTGTTCTTCTCGTGATTGCGGTCGCGCTCTTTATCGCGCTCGGTGCGCTTCCCGGCCACATCGCTTACAAGCGTGGGCATCCGTGGGCCGAGGCTGTGCAGATCGGAGGATGGGTTACGCTCATATGCGGTTTCGTGCTGTGGCCGCTTGCGCTCATCTGGGCCTATGTCGATATCCCAGCCAGGAGCAGGCCGGCGTCATGATCATCTTTCTCGTCGCCTGCTACGTCGCGATTCTCGCGCTCTTCGTCTGGCTCAAGTTCGTTCCGCTCAACCTGTTCTGGAAGATCTCGCCTCTCATTGTCTTGCTCCTGCTGAATATCGGTTTGTTCATCCCGATGATGTGGGGCGCGCCGCAGGGACCGCTGGTGGTCGTGCGGCATTCCGTGGCCATCGTCCCGGACGTTTCGGGCGAAGTGCTCGAGGTTCCCGTGCAGGCGAATGCGCCGTTGAAGGCAGGCGACGTCCTGTTCCGCATCGATCCCAAGCCATTCGAGAGCCAGGCGCGCGCCATCTCGGCACAGCTCAAGCTGCAGGAGACGCGCCTCGCACAGATGACCGAGCTGCAGAGAACGGGCACCGGCCGCAGCTTCGATGTCGAGCAGCGCCAGGCGGAAGTCGAGCAGCTTCGCGCGCAGTTGGATGGCGCCAATTGGAACCTCGAGAAGACTGTTGTGCGCGCGCCTGCGGACGGCTTCGTCACCAATGTCGCGCTGCGCGTCGGCGCCCGGGTTGCCAGCCTGCCGTTGTCGCCGGCCATGGCCTTCATCGATACGTCAGAGACGATTATCGGCGTGGAAATCCCGCAGACTTACGCTCGCTATGTGGAAGTCGGGCAACCCGTCGAAATGACCTTCAAGGTGCGGCCCGGCAGGATTTTTACCGGCAAGGTCGAAATGGTTCTGCGGGCGCTGGCAACCGGTCAGGTGCAGACGTCGGGGTCTGCGGTTATGACCAAGGAGCTAACGTCGGTGCCGTTTGCCATCCGCGTGAAGCTCGACGATGACAGTGTCGCGGAGAAGCTGCCGGCTGGAGCGACAGGCACGGCGGCAGTCTTTACCGAGCACGTGCAGGTCGCGCACGTTATACGTCGCGTGATCCTCCGGCAGATCGCGATCGTGAACTACATCAATCCATTCTGATGGCGCTGTGCCGCCGCTGACGGCGGACCTAGAACCGCAGCGTTCCGGTGGCGAACGTCATGTTGCCATCCCAGCGGTTATCGACGTTGAACTCGCGGTAATGGCGAAGGCTCAGGATCAGCGGGGATCCGCCGACGAGAGTTGTGTAGCTCGCACCGACGCCAACCGCGTCAACGGACCCTCTGAAGGGCCCTGTTGCCGAGCCGGAGTCATCGGTGAATTGCCGATAGTCGTAGCCCACAACGCCGAGCACCAATCCAGGAGAGCACTCGAAGCCGAGAGCCCACTCGAAGTGAAACTCGTTGCCCGACTTGTAGTCGGTCGCCGTGTTCTCGAAGTTGAAGGTGACGCCGAGCACGCCGTTCGCCTGGAATTTGGTTTGCGGATCGACCCAGGTGAAGGCCCAGCCGACATCGACGCCGGGCCGGTGAAGGCCGATGTTGGGTGCGAAGCCGGAATCCCAGCGACCCGTCGGCGCCACAGCTTGGATGTAAGCCGTATGGGCGAACGTGCCTTGCTGCCAACCGAGTTGGACCTTGGAGATGATGTCGCCGAGGCCCCAGCCATCCACACCACGCTGGACGGCAATCGGGCTGGTCAGTTGAGCGTTGAGATCGATGTGGCCGACGGGAATGGTCACGGATAGGCCGAGATTTCCGCCGAAGAATTTCTGCTGGGGAACGTAAAGGACATTCAGGGCGCTCGTGAAGAAGTCGACTTTCGCGCCGGCGCTGACGGTCACGTTGTCGAAGTTCACATCGACGCCGATCTTGCCTGAGTAGAACCCGGTCACCGTCGTCACGTAGGTCCCCGGCGGCGGTGTTGCGCCGGCCCCGAATGCATTGCCGCCTAGAGCGTAGGAGGAAAAGCCGTACTCGGCCGCATGGGCGCCTGCGGGAGCCGTACCGATCAGCAGGAGTACCGAGAGCACGCGGAGTGACAGGGTCGTCGTGCGCATGGGCCGGCCCTCGCTCGATGGCAGCAGGTCAGGCACGGAAGTTATCTGATTCGCGGTTCTCCGAAGTTGCAGAATTGCACTCGCAATATGCGTCACCTAGGTTTTGGCCGGAGCGGCAAAAACCCGGTTCATTATGGCGGGGGATGTTTCGTATTATTATCCGGCGCGCCAATTCGCCGGTCTTATGGAGTTTTCATATTGGCGCACAACCGCAAATGCCGACTGCGAAATTTCAATGTCGCGGGGGGGGGGGGGCGATCAAAAAAGAGCCCCCACCG
>JAEWIJ010000173.1 GCA_023387235.1 Pseudomonadota bacterium | reverse complement strand
CCTTGGGCGCCTCGCCGCGATATTCGTCGGGAATGCCGATGACCGTCACCTCCTCGACGGCCTCGTGCTCGTAGAGCGCCTCCTCGATGCGCCGCGGATAGACGTTGTAGCCCGAGCAGATGATGAGGTCCTTGATCCGGTCGACGATGAAGAGGAAACCCTCCTCGTCCATGATCGCGACGTCGCCGGTGCGCAGATAGTCGCCGACGAACTGGTCCGCCGTCTCCTGCGGCTTCTTCCAGTAGCCCTTCATGACCTGCGGGCCCTTGATGCAGAGCTCACCCTTCTCGCCGCGCGCCACCTCCTTGGTCGGGTCGTCGAGCGCGCGCAGCGACACGACCGTCTGCGGAATGGGCTGGCCGATCGAGCCTTCCTTGACCGGGCCGCCGAGCGGGTTCGCCGTGACCACCGGCGAAGCCTCGCTGAGCCCGTAGCCCTCGACGAGACTGCAGCCGGTGAGCTGCTCGAAGCGCTGTTTGACCTCGAGCGGCAGCGCGGCGCCGCCCGACAGGCAGAATTTCAGCGAGGAAAGGTCGAAGCTCTTGAGCTTCGGGTGGTTCATGATCGCGTTGAACATGGTCGGCACGCCGGGCATGACCGTCGGCTTGCCCTTGTCGATGAGCTTCATCGCATCGTCGAGCACGAAGCGCGGCATGATGAGGATCTCGGCCGCCTTGGCGACCGCGAAGTTCATGACGACCGTCATCGCGAACACGTGGAAGAACGGCAGCGCGCCCATGACTCGCTCCGCCCCTTCCTGCAGTTCGGGCGCCCAGGCGGCCGTCTGGAGCACGTTCGTGTAGACCGCCGAGTGCGTGAGCATGGCCCCCTTGGGCGTGCCGGTCGTGCCGCCGGTGTACTGGAGGACGGCTACATCCTCAGTCGGTGCGATGGCCGGCGCCTGGAAGCGGCCGTCATTGGCGAGAACGCTCTCCTCCGCGATGATCGATGCCGCGACCTTGGAGCCGCGCACGTTCGCCAGGTCCTTGCCCTTGAAGAGGCGGAAGAGGATCGACTTCGCCGTCGGCAGCAGAGCCGGGAAAGACGCGACGACGGCCCGCTTGAGCGCACCCGCGGCGATCAGCGCCTCGACCTTGTCGAAGAGCACCTTGAGGTCGAGCGTGACCATGAGGTCGGTCTCGCTGTCCTTCACCTGGAACGCCAGCTCCTCGACCGTATAGAGCGGGTTGTAGTTGACGACCGTGCCGCCGGCCTTGAGCGTCGCGTAGTAGAAGACGATGAACGTCGGCGAGTTCGGGAGGAAGAGACCGACCTTGGTGCCCTTGGTGACGCCGAGCGCCGCGAGGCCCGCGGCCGCCCGGTCCACGAGGCGCGACATCTCGCCGTAGGTGATTGTCCGGCCAAGGAAGTTTGTGCAAATACGCGACGGATGGCGCTCGGCGGCCCGCTCGAGAAGCTGCTGGAGCGGCGCAGGCGCGATCTGCTGGTGCCAGTTCACGCCGGCGGGGTAATGAGCCAGCCAGGGATACGTGAGATGGGCGGGCGCTGCGTTGCCGGCCGGTGCTGACCCGGATGCTGGCTCGGCGGATCCTGGCATGCCTGCGGACATGGTCTCGATGCCTCCCTGAATCGCGTCCATTTAGGACGGTAGGCTGGGGCGCAGACGGGCGCCACGACATTCGTCAGCCGGGAGAGGGATGTCCATCGAGCCAGTCGATGTGCATCGCGCTTGCCCGCCGCGAGCAGCTTGAACGATCACGGTAAACGACTTTGGGCACTTTTGTCTCGGAGCGCCAGTCTTGATGGTTGTAAAGCAGGCGTTTACGTGTGCAGGGACAAGGATGACCCTGAGACAACTGTCCGTGACCGTATGGACTTGAATAGTGTTAACGGTTATGTCAGGCCCAACTTGCGGCCGGACGGGCTTTGCCGTAGCTAAACCAACACATCAGCACCTGTACCCGCAGAGTACTTGGGGGTGGGAGAGAGATATGGACGACGTTGCCACCAAGATCATCGATATCCTCAAGAAGCACATGAAAGAGCCGCGGGACGACATCGGGCTCTCGACTGCGCTTACTGATCTGAAGATCGAGTCACTCGATCTTGCAATGATCGTTTTCGACATCGAGGATTCTTTTGGCATTCAAATCCCCTACAACGCCAACGAGGAAGTTGAAGACTTCAAGACCGTGGGCTCGGTGGTGGATCGCGTGAAGGCTCTGCTGGAGAACTCAGGCGCGCCGGCAAAGGCGTAGTATCGGCAGAACCAATCCCCTCGTGCGCGCCGGAAGGGTTCCGGCCGCCATAACGAAGAAGTGCGTCCCATGACACAGTCTAAGGGCGAGCGTCGCCGCGTCGTCGTTACCGGCGTTGGCGCCGTTACGCCGATCGGCCTCGACGTTCGCGAGATGTGGTCGTCGATGCGGGAAGGACGCTGCGGCGTCGGCCCGATCGAGAGCTTCGAGCTCCAGGACCTGTACATCCACATCGCGGCCGAGATCAAAGGCTTCGATCCGGCCAAGCACGTGTCGAGCAAGAAAGTGCAGTACGGCGACCGCTACTCCTGGTTCGCCGGCCGCTCGGCGGAAGAGGCCTGGAAGCAGTCGGGCCTGCCGAACCCCCTTGCAGACCCCTATCGCGCGGCCTGCATCTTCGGCTCCGGCGCCGGCGGCTTCAACACGATCGAGACCGCCTATCACGACCTTTTCGTCAAAGGGAAGAAGGCGACCAACCCGCTCACGCTGCTGCGCATCATCGGCTCGTCGGCCTCGGCGCACGTCGGCATCGAGTACGGCATCAAGGGTCCGACGTTCGCGACCTGCTCGGCCTGCTCCACGGCGACGCACGCCATCGCCATCGGCGCCGACTACATCCGCAACGGCCTCGTCGATGTCGCCGTCACCGGCGCCTCGGAAGCCGTCATCACCTTCGGTTCGATGCGCACCTGGCAGGCCATGCGCGTTCTCTCGCCGGAAGGCTGCTTCCCCTTCTCCAAGAAGCGCAACGGCACGGTCCTCGGCGAGGGCGCCGGTACGCTCGTCCTCGAGAGCTACGAGCACGCCAAGGCGCGCGGCGCGACCATCCTCGCGGAGCTCAAGGGCGTCGGCATGTCGTCCGACAGCAAGGACATGGTCAACCCCGATATCGAGGGGCCGCGCTCGGCCATGCAGATCGCGCTCGACGATGCCGGCCTGAAGGCTGAGGACATCGGCTATCTCAATGCGCACGGCACGGCGACCGCGCTCAATGACGTGAACGAGAGCAACGCCATCAAGATGGTCTTCGGCGAGCACGCAGCGAAGCTGCCGATCTCCTCGACCAAGTCGATGACGGGCCACCTGCTCGGCGCCGGTGGTGCCATCGAGGCCATTGCCTGCATCAAGGCGCTTCAGGATGGCTGGCTGCCGCCGACCATCAATCTCGACGAGCCCGATCCGAAGTGCGACCTCGACTACATCCCGAATGTCGGGCGCGCGGCGAAGGTCGAGAACGTCATGTCGAACTCCTTTGCCTTCGGCGGCCTCAATGCCGTGCTCGTCTTCGGCAAACCGCCGGCCTGAGCACCGTCCCGCTCGACCTCTTCCGCTCCCGACTGACCATAAGGGCCGCCCCAGGGTGGCCCTTATGTTTTCCGGCGCTGGACGTACACGTCTTTTGGCGCCAGTTTGCAGACCAAGGGACAAACATCCCACGCGAGGAGGAGGAAACGCCATGGAAGTCGGACCAAGGCTCGCCGGAAAGGTCGCGATCGTAACGGGTGGCGCATCGGGCATCGGGGCCGAGACCGCGCGCATGTTCGCCCTGCACGGCGCCAAGGTACTGCTGACGGACGCCAACGCTGCACTCGGCCGGAGCGTGACGGAGGAGATCACGTCGAAGGGCGGCACGGCGGCTTTCGCCGAGCAGGACGTCGCGAGCGAAGCCCGCTGGGCCGAGATCGTCGCCGACGCCGAGAAGCGCTTCGGCCGCGTCGACATCCTCTGCAATATCGCCGGCATCTCGGGACGCGACCCGAAACTCAATCTCCAGACGACGCTGACGGCGGGCGGGCGCATCGGCGAGCAGACGCTCGAGGTGTGGAACAAGGTCATGGAGATCAATGCGACAGGAACATTCCTCGGCACGAAAGCCGTGATCCCGGCCATGCAGCGCGCGGGCGGCGGCTCGATCATCAACATCTCGTCCATCTGCGGCATTGTCGGCTCGCATTCGAACGGCGCCTATCACGCGTCGAAAGGTGCCGTGCGCATATTCTCGAAGGCCACGGCCATCCAGTACGCCACCGACAAGATCCGCGTGAACTCGATCCATCCAGGCTTCGTCGATACGCCCATGACCAAGCCGGGACATTCCAATCCGGAGATCGCGCAAAACCGACTTGCCGCAACGCCGCTCGGGCGCTTCGGCACGCCCGCCGACATCGCCGCCGGCTGCCTCTATCTGGCGTCCGATGAAGCCTCGTGGGTCACAGGCAGCGAACTGGTCATCGATGGCGGCATGACGGCCAACTGACCAGCGACATTGCCAAGCGCGGCACAGCTTTCTACGTTCGCCGCAAGCAATCGAAGGAGCGCGCGCATGTTCATCAGGTCGGTCGAACGCGATACGTCGCTCGATGCTTTCCGCGCCGAGGTGCGTGACTTCTGCGAGCGCGAGCTGCCGCCGGAGGTAAAGCGCAAGCAGGCGCTCGGCCAGCATCTCGAACGCCACGAGTACGACGCGTGGCTGAAGCGTCTCGGCACCAAGGGCTGGATCACCGGCAAGTGGCCCAAGGAGCATGGCGGGCTCGGCTGGACACCGGCGCAGACGCTCGCCTTCAATGAGGAGCTCGGCCGTGCGGGCGCACCGGCGGTCGTGCCCTTCGGCGTGAACATGGCGGGGCCGGTGATCTACACGTTCGGCACGGAAGAGCAGAATCGCCAGCATTTGCCCGGCATCATCCGAAACGATACGTGGTGGTGCCAGGGCTACTCCGAGCCGGGCGCGGGCTCGGATCTCGCGGCGCTGAAGACCAAAGCGGTGCGCGATGGCGATCACTACGTCGTCAATGGCCAGAAGATCTGGACATCGCTCGCGCACTGGGCGGACTGGATGTTCTGCCTCGTCAGGACCGACGACAGCGGCAAGAAGCAGGAGGGCATTTCCTTCCTGCTGATCGACATGAAGACGCCGGGCATTACGGTGCGCCCGATCATCGCGATCACCATGAGCCACCACCTCAATGAAGTGTTCTTCGATGACGTGCGCGTGCCCGTCGAGAACCTGATCGGGCAGGAAGGCAAGGGCTGGACGTACGCGAAGTTCCTGCTGGCCAATGAGCGCGTCGGCAATGTCGAGATCTCGCGTCTCGAGCACGCGCTCGAAGCGCTGAACCGCCTGCTCGCGGAGACGCGCGAAGGCGGCGCGCCGCTCGCCGAGGATCCGCTGTGGCGGCGCAAGGTCGCCGAGCACGAGGTCAATCTCGCGGCCGTGAAGGCGCTCATGGCCGACCAGCTCGCGGCGACGGCCGAGGAAGGCGGCGCGCCGACGCTCATGGGTGCGGCGGCATTGAAGCTGCGCGGCACGGAGCTGCAGCAAGCGCTGCACCAGTCCGTCATGGACGTGCTCGGCCGCTATGGTCAGATCTACCAGACGGATGCCCTGCACAGCGGCTGGAATGGCGAGCTCGTCGGACCGGCGCAGACGACCGGCCTCGTCTACGAGCATCTCTACCGCCGCGCCGCGACGATCTACGGCGGATCGAGCGAAGTGCAGAAGAACATCATCGCCAAAGGCGCTCTCGGTCTCTGAAAGCATATTCCAATGCCCTCATTCTCCAGCGAGGAGCGCCAGCTCCTGAACGACAGCCTCCGCGATCTGCTCGCCGACAAGTACACCTTCGAGCACTTCAAGAAGCTCGCGCGCGCCGAGGATGGCGATGGCTTCGGGCACGCTGACTGGGCAACCTACGCGGAAATGGGATGGCTCGGCGTGGCGCTGCCGGAAAGCGCGGGCGGTGCGGGCGGTGGCGCAACGGAGCTCGGCATTGTCATGGCGGGCGCCGGGCGCTTTCTGCTGCTGGAGCCGCTGCTCGGCACGATCGTGCTCGGCGCGGGGCTCATCGAGAAGGCCGGCACGCCGGATCAGCAAAAGCTGCTCGGCGATATCGCGGAAGGCAAGCTGACGCTCGCGCTCTGTCACTACGAGCCTGACAGCGGCTATGCGCGCGACTACGTCTGCACGATCGCGCGGCGCGATGGCGACGGGTATGTGATCGACGGCGCCAAGGCGCACACGATCGCCGCTCATGCTGTCGATACGCTCATCGTGAGCGCACGCCTCGGCTCGGAGAATGGGCCCGTCGCGCTCTTCCTCGCGCCGCATGCGAGTGCCGGCATCAAATTCGCGGCCGCACCGGCCCTCGATGGCCGTCGCGGCGCGGCTGTGACGCTCTCGGGCGTGCGCGTGCCCGTAAGCGCCAAGCTCGGAGACAGCGACAACGATCAGCTCGCGACGATCGGCGACGTGCTCGATCGCGGTGCCATTGCCGTGTGCGCCGAAGCTGTCGGCGCCATGGCGGCGGTGACACAGATCACGGTCGACTACCTGAAGACGCGCAAGCAGTTCGGTGAGCTGCTCTCGAAATTCCAGGTGCTGCAGCATCGCCTCGTCGACATGAGCGTGACGACCGAGGAAGCGCGCGCACTCGTGCACGCCGCGCTACAGGCGATCGACGACAACGACCCGCACGCGCGCCAGGCCATCTGGAAGGCGAAGGTCAAGACCGCGCAGTGCGCGCGTTTCGTCGGCGGCCAGGCCATCCAGCTTCACGGCGGCATGGGCATGACCGACGAGCTGATCGTCGGTCACTATTACAAGCGGCTGGCGCTCTGCGAGACGCTGCTCGGCGATGGCGAGTGGTACTTGAAGCAGCTCGCAGCCGAAGTCGCCTGACACAAGAAACGCAATCAGGAGTACGCGCCATGAACGACAAGCCAGTCGTACGCTACGAAGTCGAGGACGGCATCGGCGTCATCACGATCGACAATCCGCCGGTGAATGCGCTCGGACCCGGCGTGACGGAAGGCATTGTCGCCGCACTCGAGAAGGGCGATGCCGATCCGAACGTGAAGGCGTTCGTGATGATCGGCGCGGGCCGCAGCTTCATTGCGGGTGCCGACATTCGCGGCTTCGATCAGAAGCGCCCGCCGCCGAAGCGGCGCAGCTACGATCTGCTCGATGAAGTCTCGAAGCCCGTCGTCGCGGCCATCCATGGTTTCGCGCTCGGCGGTGGTCTCGAGCACGCGCTCGGCTGCCACTATCGCATTGCCGTGCCCGACGCGAAGGTCGGCCTGCCGGAGGTGCTGATCGGCATCATTCCGGGCGGCGGCGGCACGCAGCGTCTGCCGCGCCTCATTGGTCCCAAGACCGCGCTCGACTTGATCGTGAGCGGCCGTCACGTACCGGCGCCCGAAGCGAAGGACCTCGGTATCATCGACGAGATCGTCGACGGCAAGGATCTGCGCGGCGCGGCGATCGCCTACGCCAAGCGCATCGCGGATGCCCGTCCGCTGCCGCGAGTCAGCGCACGCACGGACAAGCTCGCCGAGGCGAAGGCCGATCCCGGCATGTTCGAGGCCATGCGGAAATCGATCGCGCGCAAGGCACGCGGCCAGCGGGCGCCGTATCATGCTATTGCCGCCGTCGAAGCCGCGACCATGCTGCCGTCCTTTGCGGACGGCATCGCGGAAGAACGCCGCCTGTTCCTGGAGCTCGTCAGCTCGGACGAAGCCAAGGCGCTGCGGTATGCCTTCTTCGCCGAGCGCGAGGTCAATCGCATTCCCGGCCTGCCGAAGGACCTGAAGCTGCCCGAGATCAAGACCATGGCCGTCGTCGGTGCCGGCACGATGGGCGGCGGCATCGCCATGAGCTTCGCCGATGCGGGCATGCCGGTCAAAATCCTCGATGCCTCGAAGGAAGTTCTCGAGCGCGGCATGAAGCGCATTCACGACAACTACGCCGTCAGCGTGAAGCGCGGCAGCCTCTCGCAGGAGGAGATGGACAAGCGCCTCGCGCTCATCACGCCCGTCGAGACTTACGAGGAGATCGGCGACAGCGATGCGGTGATCGAAGCCGTATTCGAGCAGATGCCGGTCAAGAAGGAAGTCTTCAAGCAGCTCGATGCCGTGATGAAGCCTGAAGCGCTCCTTCTCACGAACACGTCGGCGCTCAACATCGACGAGATCGCGGCAGTGACCAAGCGGCCGGAGATGGTCGCGGGCACGCACTACTTCGTCCCCGCCAATGTCATGAAGCTCTTCGAAGTCGTGAACGCCAGCAAGACGGCGCCGACGACGCTCGCCGCCGCGATGAAGCTCGGGCGCGACATCAACAAGGTCAGTGCCTATGCCGGCAACTGCGACGGCTTTGCCGCGAACCGCAGCCGCATTCCGTTCTCGATCGAGCAGAACCTCATGATCGAGGAAGGCGCGCTGCCCGAGCAGGTCGACAAGGTGATGGTCGAGTTCGGCTATCCGGTCGGGCCGTTCGCCGTCGCGGACATGTCCGGCCTCGACATCAGCTACGACACGCGCAAGCGCCGCAAGGCCGCCGATCCCAATTACCGGATGTCACCGATCCCGGACCGCCTCGTGGAGATGGGCCGCAAGGGCCTCAAGACGTCCGCGGGCTGGTACGACTACGAGCCGGGCGACCGCACGCCGCGTCCGTCAGCCGTCGTCAAGGAGATCATCAGCGAGGAGGCGGAGAAGCTCGGCAACAAGCCGCGGTCATTCACCGACACGGAAATCCTGCACCGCCTGCTGTTCAGCTCGATCAACGAGTTCTGCAAGATCCTCGAGGAGGGCAAGGCGATCCGTGCGAGCGACCTCGACGTGATGTGGCTGCACGGCTTCGGCTTCCCGCGCTGGCGCGGCGGCCTCATGTTCTGGGGCGATACGGTCGGCGCGCGCGAGATCTACAATCAGATCGCCGCCTGGCATCAGCAGTACGGGCGCCACTGGAAGCCGTCGTCATTGCTGCGCGAGGTCGCAGAACGCGACGGCAAGCTCAGCGAGATCAAGTCGAAGGCGTTCGGCGGATAGGCCGTCAGCGCCGCACGCGGCGGCGGAAGCCGAGATCGCTTTCGCCCTGCTGCGCCTGACCGGCATTGGGCGCACCGCGCGGCGCGGCGGCCGTGCGCGCGGGATCGGCGCAATCGGTCAGCCAGATATCGAACACCGGATGCTCGACCGCATTGAGGGCCGGACTCTCGGCGAACATCCAGCCGGAGAAAATGCGCCGCGTCGAGCCGTCGAGCATGACCTCGTCGACCTCGACGAAGGCCGAGGTCTTCGGCGGCTCGGTCGGCTCGCGCGTGTAGCAGGCGCGCGCGGTGACCTTGAGGGCGCCGAACGTCTGGGTGCTGTTGAGGGACGCATTGAGCGGGCTGATACTGGCCGTCACCTTGTCGAGGGCCGCGAACACCGCCGTCTGGTTCTCGACGCGCTCGGCGCGCGCCGTCGTCGCGAATGCCATCAGGCCCAGCGCGCACCCAGCCGCCAGCACACTGCCGGCGCCGCGCCATTTTCCCGATCGCTGTCGTGTCTCGCCTTGCATCCGATCCTCGGCTCCGGCCGCTTACCGGCGGATGATCGCACGCCACCACACAAAATAGGCCACGCCGTGACGGGAGGGCCCCGGCCCGCCGCCACCCGCTACTGCGGACGCCAGGGCTTGTAGTCGCCCGTGGCCCGCGGCCGTGTCCCTGCGCCGAGGATCGAGCCGGACGGCCGATAGGCGCCAGCCGTCCCCGTCAGATTAGCCTGATGCGGCTTCTGCCAGGGACGCGGTGTGTACGTCTCCTCGGTCGGCGGCGTGTCGACGGTATAGTGCATCCAGCCATGCCACTCGGGCGGAATTTTCGACGCTTCGGCGCCATCCTTGTAGATCACCCAGCGGCGCGGCACGCCGAGCGGCCCAATGCCCTTGCTCTGGATGAAGTAGCGGTTGCCCTCGTCGTCGGTGCCGACATGGCGGCCTCGCAGCGCCGTGTAGATGCGGTTCGACCAGGTATTGCCGCCCCACCAGCTGAAGATCTCGCTGAATATGCCCATGTGCCACCTCGTCGGCCGACCGTCGCCGAGCCGGAAAAGCCCGGTGCGGCTTATCGCACTCGACGGCTCTCAAGTCCAGCTGGCGCCGTGGGTTATCGGCAAGCCTCGCCGACGTCTCAAGCGCTCAGATGCAGCACGATCTCGCGCCGGTGCGGGCGCGCGCGATGCTCGAAGAGATAGATGCCCTGCCAGGTGCCGAGCACCATGCGGCCCGAAGCCACCGGGATCCCGAGCGAGGTCTGGGTCAGCGCCGCCTTGATGTGGGCCGGCATGTCATCGGGCCCCTCGGTGGTGTGGACGATCCAGCGCATGGAGGGATCGTCTGCCGACGGCACGAGGCGGCGGAAGAAAGTATCGAGGTCGCGGCGGACGTCCGGGTCGGCATTCTCCTGGATGAGGAGTGAGCAGGACGTATGCCGAACAAAAACCGTTAGGAGGCCCATGGCCACGCCTGCCGCCCCGACGAAGGCCTCGACCTCGTCGGTCATTTCGTAGAGCCCGGGACCGCTCGTCCCCCGAATAATCGTCTTTTGGGGCATGTTGTCACGCGCTCCATGGCCTGGGGGGCATTGAATGGGGCCGCCCGAGTAACGACATTGTGTTGCAATCCTAGCGCGTTCACCAGATAGTGCGCTGCCTCCATTGGGGCGCAGTGGTGCCAGCGCTCAGGGTACGCGCGCGCCTTTCTGCTCACAGGAGGGGGGGAACGCTGTTCATGCTCTGCCGATCGCGGCGGCATGAGCGCTCGCATCGGCACCGCCGTCCGGCGCGTCGCCAAATCGCCGTTGGCGAACCACTCATAGGGGCCCGCACATCCGAGGGCCGGACGGCCATTAGGCCGAGCAGGGAAGGATTCATCGCAATATGTGGGAATCGATGGCGCCGCATCTATGGCCCCTCCTCCAAATCATCATGATCGACGTCGTTCTGGCTGGCGACAATGCCGTCGTCGTTGGCCTGGCGGCCTCCCGCGTCAACCCGGCGATCCGCGGCAAGGTGATCTTCTGGGGCATTGCCGCCGCGGTCATCCTGCGCATTCTGTTTGCCGGCATCACCATGCAGCTCCTGGCCATCAAGGGCATCATGCTCTTCGGCGGTCTGCTGCTCTTTTATGTGTGCTGGAACATGTACAAGGAGCTGCGGAGCGGCCATCACGACCCGGAGCCGCATTCGCTCGGCGCCGCCGCGACCGAAGAGCCCAAGGACAAGAGCACGCAGATCAAGGAGATGACCTTCTGGGGCGCCGTCGTCCAGATCACCATCGCCGACGTCTCGATGTCGCTCGACAACGTGCTGGCCGTCGCCGGCGCCGCCAAGGGCAACACCATCATTCTCGTCATCGGCCTCGCCATCGCGATCGTGCTGATGGCCGTCGCCGCCAACTACATCGCCAAGCTGCTGGCCACCTATCCGTGGATCAGCTGGGTCGGCCTCGCGATCATCGTCTATGTCGCGGCCCAGATGTCATGGACCGGCATTCATGATCTGGCGTGCCTGTACGTCTCGCCCGAGGTGTGCGCTCAGGGAATGATCTCGACCATCAAGGGCTTGATGGCCGGCACTTAACCGGACGCTCCGAGCGGATCACGAAATGGGGCCCCCCCCGGGCCGCGCCCCTATTTTTTTGT
>JAEWIJ010000150.1 GCA_023387235.1 Pseudomonadota bacterium | reverse complement strand
TGCGGCGTGCCATGCTGGTCAAGGCCGGCGCCGTCGACGTGATCCACAAGGACGACCTCGACAGCGTGCGCATCGCCGAGGCGCTGGCCCGCGCGGCCAGCGCGCCGCCCGTCGAGCGGCCAGCCGAATGAGATAAGCTGACCTCAGTGAGGGGCGCCTCTCTTTCCCCCTCTCCCCGCTCTTGCGGGGAGGGGTCACGCCAGAGGCGTGCTTCCAGCACGACGTGAGGGGCGGCGACATACGCTGATGTCGGTAAGTGGCGGCGCTCTTCCCCCTCTCCCCGCGTGCGGGGAGAGGGTCGGGGTGAGGGGCGGCGGCATACGCTAACGCTGGTAAGTGGCGCCGCCCCTCATCCTAACCTTCTCCACGTGAGAACGGGGAGAAGGGACTAGGGTAGCACCGCTTCATGAGCGCGCGACCGCGCGCCGGCCGTTAGGCCGTCCCAAAGAAATCAAGGCCTCAGCGCGCTGATCCGCTGGCGGGCGGCCTCGATGCCGCCGTCGAGCGCCAGCCGGTAGAGCTCGATCGCACGCGGCACCTCGGCGCGCACCGTGCGCACGCCGCGCGCGGCGAGATAGTTCGGATCATAGGTCTCGGCCAGCAGGAAGCGCGCGTCCGGCATCGCCGCGACGGCCTGATCCTCAAGTACGCTGCGCGCGGTGCGGAAATCACCTTCACCGATCAGACGGCGCGCGTCGTCGAGCAGCGCCTCGGCCCTGGCCGCCTCCCTTTGCGCGGGCGTCGGCTCGACTTGCGCCGGCGCAGGCGTCGCCTCGACGACAGCCGGCTTGAGGGCGGCAACGGACGCCGGCTCGGCCGACGGCGGCACCGACACGATCACCGACGTCGTCGCCGGGCGCGTCATCTCCGTGGGCGCGGCCACCGAGCGCGGCACGGCGCGGACCACCTCGACGGATGCCTCGCGCGCGACCGGCTCGCGGACTTCCGTCATCACGGCGGCCTTCGGCGCGGCTTCGGCAAGACCGAAGCTCGCGGCCATATCGGCAATGTAGCTCACAGGGTCGATGCGGCCCTTCTGCCAGAGCACGCCCGGCACGGCGAGGGCGAGGCCCACAGTAAGCCCCAGCGCAGCGCCGGTGAGATGTCGCATCATGGCGCTCGGCGGCTGCGGTTTGACAGGTGAGAGCCACGAGATCGGCATGGGCTCGGGCATACGCAGACGCTCCTTTTGCTCATCCAGATCGAAATCCGTGAGGCGCCTGCCCCCGTGTCCGACTGGAGTCCCCCGTGCGGCGCCGGTATCCGACTGATGACCATCCTGGAAGCGCGCCCGCAGCTCGTCGGCTGTCCGCGTACGCGGGAACCACTCGCTTTCCGGATCAGCGCGCCGGGACGGCATCTCGCCGGGCGAGCGGGCTCCCAAGCCCTGCTCAGCGCCGCGAACAATGTCTCGCGCGGTCTCATAAGTGCCGGACGATGCGGCATTTCCATGGCGCCGGCCGAATTCGACAACGCCTCCCTGAACTGCAGCCTTCGCTGGCGCACGGCTCATCGGGACCCCTCGCTCGTTAGCGGCGCCGCCTGCAACGACGCCGTTCCGCAAGGGTGAACCCGCGCGCATGCCCTCGTCGGCGCCTGCCTGCGCCGAGGTCCGCAATCCGCACTGCCGGAAACCCCGTTCCCGCGAGCTGATCGAGTACGCACCACACCCTGCCTCGTCCGTGCTGCCCGTCCCCACAACAACCCCTGCGAGGACAACAACGGACGGCCTGTCACATCATGCCGCAGGGATAAGCTACACGCCGATCAATTCAGGGGCAAGAATGAGTTTGCTCAGTTGCGCCTTCGGCACGGCTTTTATCGGCGACCCCGCCTCGACGCGCGCCATCCTGCATCGAAGTCGTGCACGCCGGGAGCTTGCGCGCGCCCTCGCGTCCAGCTCATGTTGACGTGCCGACTGATGTGCCGATCGGCGCCGAGCCCGACAGCGCGACCACCCAGAGGAAACCGATCATGACGCGCAGCCTGCCGACACTCTCGAGCCTTGCCCGCGATCTCGCGAGCGGCGCCACCACGAGCCGTAAGCTCGTCGAGACCTGTCTCGAGCGGATCGAGGATCCGGCCGGCGAAGGTGCGCGTACTTTCATCCGCTTCGATGCGGCGCGCGCCCGCGCGGCAGCCGATGGCATGGACGCGCTCAGGAAAGCGGGGGCGGCGCCATCGCCTTATGCCGGCATTCCGATCGCGATCAAGGATCTCGCGGATATCGCCGGCGAGGTCACGACAGCCGGCTCACGCGCGCTCGCCGAGGAGGCGCCGGCAAAGCAGGACGCACCCTGCGTCGCGCGTCTCAGGCGCGCGGGCTTCGTCTTCATCGGCCGCGCGAACATGACCGAGTTCGCCTACTCCGGCCTCGGAATCAATCCGCACTACGGCACGCCGGCATCGCCATGGGCGCGCGCCGAGCGCCGCATTCCGGGCGGCTCCTCCTCGGGCTCGGGCGTGGCTGTTGCGGACCGCATGGCCTACGGCGCGCTCGGCACCGACACCGGCGGCTCATGCCGCGTGCCCGCGAGCTTCAACGGCGTCGTCGGCTGGAAGCCCACGGCGCGGCGCGTGCCGCTCGACGGCGTCGTGCCGCTCTCCAAATCCCTCGACTCGATCGGGCCGCTCGCGCGCACTGTCGACTGCTGCGCGATCATGGACGCCATCTTCGCCAACGAGACACCCGCACCTCTGCCGCCGGTCCCCGTGAAGGGCCTGCGCCTTCTCGTGCCCGAGACCGTCGCCCTCGATAGCCTCGACACCCACGTCGCCGCGGCCTTCGACACCGCGCTCGGCCGCCTTTCCGCAGCGGGCGCCGTCATCGCGCGCGCGCCGCTTCCGGTTTTGAAGCGCGTCCTGGAAATGGGCGACAAAGGTGGCCTCTCGGGTGCCGAAAGCCATGCCTGGCATCGCGAGCTGATCGCCAAGCGCGGGAAGCAGTACGATCAGCGCGTACTCACGCGCATCATGCGCGGCGCCGAGCAGGATGCGGCCTTCTACATCGATCTCCTCGAGCGTCGCGCCGCATACATCCCGGAATACAACGAAGCCACGGCCGACTTCGACGCCGTCATCATGCCGACGACCGCGATCATCGCGCCGCGCATCGACGAAGTTGGTGCGACCGATGATGTCTATGTCCGCACGAACCTGCTGATCCTGCGCAATCCGATGATGTTCAACATCCTCGATTGCTGCGCGATCTCGATCCCCATGCATCGCCCGGGCGACGCACCGACAGGCTTCATGGTCGTCGGCCAAGGCGGGACGGACCGGCGCACGCTCGCGATCTCGGCTGCGCTGGCGCCGATTATCCAGCCCGAGTCAGTGATCTGAGCATGAGATCATCACACATTCTCGCTTGACGCGCTGCGCAAGCGGCGCCCATCGTTGACACCCCGCAAAGGTTGGATGGAGTTCTCTTATGCCCTTTTCGCGCCTCACGTCACTCGGCCGCGTGCTGGCGGCTATCGCCGCGTCGGCCCTGCTCTGCGGCACCGCCGCAGCACAATCCTGGCCAACGAAGCCCGTCACCATCGTGCAGGGCTTCCCTGCGGGCTCCGGCATCGACATCGTAGCGCGCATCATCCAGGGACCGCTCGAGAAGGCGCTCGGCACGACCATCGTCTTCGACTACAAGGCCGGCGCCGGCGGCAACCTCGCCTCCGAGTACGTCGCGAAGGCCGCGCCCGATGGCTATACCTATGTCTTCGGCACAGCGGGCACGCACGGCATCAACGCCTCGCTCTACAAGAAGCTGAGCTTCGACGTCGAAACCGATTTCACGCCGGTCTCCCCGATCGTCGATGTCCCGAACGTGCTCACCGTCAACCCGAAGATCATCGACGCGAAGGACGTCAAGGAGTTCATCGAAATCCTGAAGAAGCAGCCGGGCAAACAGAACTACGGCTCTTCCGGCAACGGCGCCTCGACGCATCTCGGCTTCGCGCAGTTCAATGTCGCGGCGGGCATCGACCTCGTGCACATTCCTTACAAGGGCAGCCCGCCGGCCATCCAGGCCATGCTGAACGGCGAGACCTGCTGCCAGTTCGCGCAGCTCCAGACCGTGCTCGGACAGCACAAGGCCGGCACGCTCCGCCTGCTCGGCATGTCGACGTCGAAGCGCGTGCCGCTGCTCCCTGAAATTCCGACGATCGGCGAGACGCTGCCGGGATTCGAGAGCGTGACGTGGTACGGCATTCTCGGGCCGAAGGGCGTCGATGCCGCGACCGTCAGCAAGTTCAATGCCGCGATCAAGACGGTGCTCGCCGACAAGGAGATCGTCGACAAGCTCGCGGGCATCGGCAATGCCGTCCGCTACGAGACGCCCGATCAGTTCAAGGCGACGATCAAGAAGGACCGCGCGCAGTGGGCCGAGGTCGTCAAGAAGTCGGGTGCGACGATCGACTGATCCAGGCCGTCGCATTCGCTGAATTGAGAAATGCACATGTCACAAAACGGAGCCCCCCGTCCGCCGGCTGAAGGCGGTGCCGGGTGGCTCGGCAAGACCGATCTGTGGGCGGGCGTGGCGACCCTCGTGTTCGCCGGCTCCGTCCTGGTGATCAGCGCCGACTACGGCCTCGGCCGCGGCGGCAGGATCGGCGCGGGCTACGTGCCGCTCGTGATCGGCGTACTGCTCTTGGGGCTCGGTCTCCTGCTCGTCGTGCGCGCCGGCCGATCACACGAGGCGGTCGATACGGACATTGCCTGGCGCCCGCTGTTGCTCGTCGTGTGCGGGATCGTGACCTTTGCCCTGCTGCTCGAACGCGTCGGGCTCCTGGTGGCCATCGTCGCCACCGTCATCGTCGCCGGGCCGGCGGCGTACGGCAATACGATCCTCTCCCTCGTCGTCTCGGGCGTGCTGCTCTCGGCCTTCTCCTGGACCTTGTTCGTCCACTTTCTGCAGATCGCCATCCCCGTCTGGTGGCATTGAGGCCGCCGGCAATGGAGCTTTTCGGCCAACTCGCATTCGGCTTCGAGCAGGCGCTCACTCCGCAGAACGTATTCTTCTGCTTCATCGGCGCGCTGATCGGAACGCTCGTCGGCGTGCTTCCGGGCCTCGGTCCCGTCGCGACCATCGCGATGCTGCTGCCGATCACGTTCACGCTGCCGCCCGTTGCCGCGCTCATCATGCTCGCAGGCCTCTACTACGGCGCCCAGTACGGCGGCTCGACGACGGCCATCCTCGTCAACATTCCGGGTGAAAGCTCCTCCGTCGTCACCTGCCTCGACGGCCACGCCATGGCACGGAAGGGGCGCGCCGGCTCGGCGCTCGCCATCGCGGCCGTCGGCTCGTTCTTCGCCGGCACGGTAGCGACATTCGTCATCGCGGTCTTCTCCGGACCCATGGTGTGGATCGCGAGCACCTTCCAGTCGCCCGACTACTTCGGCCTCATGATCTTCGGGCTCATCGCCGCCGTCGTACTCGCGCAGGGCTCGGTCGTGCGCTCGATCGTCATGGTCCTCGTCGGCCTCGTTCTCGGTTTTGTCGGCACGGACATCACCACCGGCCAGTCGCGCTTCACCTTCGGCATTCCGCAGCTCTCGGAAGGCATCAGCTTCGTCGCGCTCGCCATGGGCCTCTTCGGCGTCGGCGAGGTGATCTCCAATCTCGCGCGCACGTTCGGCAAACCCGAGATACAGCCCGTGACCTCGCTCTGGCCGAACCGCGAGGAAGTGCGGCGCGCGGCCCCGGCCGCCCTTCGCGGCACGGCGATCGGCTCGCTCCTCGGCGTGCTGCCGGGCGGCGGCGCGCTCATTGCGTCGTTCGGCGCCTATGTCATCGAGAAGAAATGGTCGAAGCGCCCGCAGGAATTCGGCAACGGCGCCGTCGAGGGCGTCGCCGCGCCCGAGGCCGCCAACAATGCCGGCGCGCAGACTTCGTTCATTCCGTTGCTGACGCTCGGCCTGCCATCCAATGCCGTGATGGCGCTCATGCTCGCGGCAATGACCATCCACGGCATCGTGCCGGGCCCCAAGCTGATGGTCGAACGCCCCGATCTCTTCTGGGCCATGATCGCCTCGATGTGGATCGGCAATCTCATGCTGGTGATCATCAACCTGCCGCTGATCCGCATCTGGGTCATGCTGCTGACCATTCCCTATCGATGGCTCTACCTCGCCATTCTGATCTTCTGCTGCATCGGCGCCTACAGCGTGCAGAACTCGACGTTCGACGTGCTGGTGATGGCGCTCTTCGGCGTCGTCGGCTACCTGCTTCCGAAGATCGGTTGCGAGCCGGCGCCGCTCATTCTCGGCGTCATTCTCGCCCCGCACATCGAGGAGAATTTCCGCCGCTCGCTGGTCGTCTCGCGCGGGAGCTGGTGGGTTTTCATCGAGCGGCCCGTCTGCGCGGGCTTCCTGCTGCTCAGCCTGCTCTTCATGCTCGCCGTGCTGCTGCCCTCGATCCGCAGGGGTCGCGAGGAAGCCTTCCGCGAGGAATGATCAGACGACGAGATAGCGCGTCGGTGCGAGCTCGCGCTCGTCATGCGCGCGCAGCTGCGCCTCGAAGATCGGCAGATCCTCCTTGAAGAGATCGCACACGATGGCGCCCGCGAGCCGCCGCGCGCCGATCTGCAGGCCGGGAATGTCGCCGGCGAGCGCGGCATGGCTCATGGTCGCGCCGACATTGAACATATGAATGCGGTCGAGCCCCGGCGCCCGTCCGGCATCGCGCGCGACGAGCTCGAAGCCCTGGCCCAGATAGGGATGGCGCGCGCATTCCGCGTCCTCGCTCGCGAGCTCGGCCGGAATGCGGTCGCGCCAGAGCAGGATGTCGTCGGCGAGCGGCGCGAGAATGGGATGCTGCGTGAGATCGACCTCGAAGCCAGTGGCGAGGATCACCGTGTCGAAATCGTACTGCCCTTTCGTCGTCGTGACGCTCACGCGATCCGCGCCCGGCACAACATCCGTCCAGGCCTCCGAGAAGTGGATCGCGAAATTCGGATGTACGTCGCAGCGGAGCACCGACTCGTGCGGCGGCGGCGCCTGCTCGCCGAAGATGTAGGTCTGCAGACGCCAGCGATCGGCATCGCTCAGGCTCGCAAAGGCGCGCATGAAGCCCGGATAGCTCGCACCCTTCGACTTGTTGACCTGCGGCAGATGCGGCCGGCGCACGAACATCGTGACCTCGGCGGCGCCGCCTTCGAGCGCCGTCGCCGCGCAGTCGAACGCCGAGGCACCCGCGCCGAGCACGCCGACGCGCAGCCCTGAGAACTCCGCGGGCTCGATGCCGTCCGTCGAATGGCGCACGCGCGTGCACTCCTCCGGCCGCGCACGTTCGAGCCCTGGAAAATGCGGCAGCCGCAATGCGCCCGCGCCATCGCGCCCGCCGGCGAGCACGAGCTTGCGCGTCCAGAGGCTCTCGCGGCCTGCCGCCCTCTCCAACGTTACCCGCACGCCCGATGCCGTCGGCTCGACTGCGAGAAGCGCCGTACCGTTCTCGACGTCGACGCCGGCCGTCTCGCGCACCCACAGGAGATAGTCGCGCCAGTCGATGCGTCCGACCTTGTAGAGCCGCGCCCAGCCGTCCGCGCCGTGCTGCGCCTCGTACCACGCCCGAAACGTCAGAGACGACACGCCGAGATCGGGGCCCGTCAGATGCTTCGGCGAGCGCAGGATCTCCATGCGCGCGTACGTGCCCCACGGCCCTTCCTCGCCACGCGCATTGCGGTCGATCACGCGCACCTTCCGCACGCCCTCACGCTGGAGGGCGAAGGCCGCCGTCTGGCCGCACATGCCGCCGCCGACGACCAGCACGTCGAGCATCGCGCTGCCGTCCGGTGCCGCGCCTTGAGGCACCCAGTCGGCGGGCGGATAGTTGATCATCTGGAGATCATGGCGGGCGCGCGCCGCCAGATCGGCAAGCGCGCCTTCATCGCGTGCACTCTTCACGCCCTGCCAGATCTCGGCCATTCTGGTCTCCGCCTATTGCCACGCCAGAGGCGCGCCATGATCGAACTTCACTGCTACTACAGCCTGTCCTCACCCTGGGCCTATCTTGCCGGTCCTCAGCTTCAGGACATCGTCCGCCGCCATCGCGTGCGCCTGCTGCTGAAGCCTTTCGACTTCCAGGCTGTCGTGCCGAAGACCGGCGGCGTGCCGATCCGCACGCGCGTCGCCCCCCGGCGCAACTATCACGACCTCGAGCTCGCCCGCTGGAGCGAATATCTCGGGATGCCGCTGGTGCTCAAGCCCCGACACTATCCGCATCAGGTTCCCGCCGATCCGGACTGGAACAAGTATGCAGGATGGATGGTGATCGCGGCCCAGGATCAGGGGCTCGATGCCTTCCCGCTCTCCCATGCGATCCTGCGCGCCGTGTGGGCGGAAGAGCGCGACATCGCCGACCCCGACGTGCGCCGCCAGATCGCCGACGAGAACGGCTACGACGGCGCGGGCCTCGTGGCTGCAGAGAAGAGCCCGCGCGTGCAGGATCTCTATCGCACGTACAGCGACGAGGCGCTGGCGCTCGGCGTGTTCGGCGCCCCGTCGTTCGTGCTCGACGGCGTCATCTATTGGGGACAGGACCGCCTCGGCTTCGTCGATCGCGCGCTCGCGAGAAAGCGGGCCGGTCAGCAATAGCTTCCTCGCTCGGACCATGCATGCCCGGCGCCCCTCCCTGCCGAGGGCGCGCTGGTCAACGGCCTGTCCAGCCGTCATCATGCGCCGCTTCCATTTCGCCGGGAGGATTGTCGTGCCGGAATTCTTCGGGTTGCCGCTCGACGCCCGGTTTGCCGCCGTCTGCCTCGCTGCATTCGTCGGCGGCTTCATGCGCGGCTTCGTCGGCTTCGGCGCCGCGCTGGTGACCATCCCGGTGCTCAGCCTCGCCTATGAGCCGCGCCTTGCCGTGGCAGCCATGAGCGTCGTCGGCATCCCGACGCTCCTCCAGCTCCTGCCTGAAGCCATCAGGACATCCGAGCGCCCGATCGTCATACCGATCTCGCTGGCGATCCTGCTCAGTGCGCCGCTCGGCACGTGGATTCTCGTCAGCGTGAGCCCGGCGCTCATGAAGGTCGTGATCTCACTGCTCGTTGTGATCATGGTCGTGATGCTCATGCGCGGCTGGCGGCTCGAGCAGCAAGTGGGACGTCCCGTACTCGTTGCTGCCGGTATTGCCGGTGGCCTTGTCCAGGGCACGGCAGGCATCGGCGGACCGCCCGTTGTCGCCGTCGCTCTCTCGCGACCGGGCACGCCGGCTCAGCAGCGCGGCAACGTGCTCGCGCTCATGACGGCGATCTCGCTCTCGTCGCTGCTGCCGCTTCTGTACTTCGGACTCTTCACGCGGCAGGCGATCGTGGTCGGGCTGCTGCTGCTACCCGTCTACGGCGGCTCCATTCTGCTGGGGAGCCGATACTTTGCCGTCGGCGGCGCACGCTACTACCGCCACGCCGCCATGGCGACGCTCGCCGTCATCGGCGTCGCTACTCTGATCGCTTCGGTTCGCGACTATCTCGCGTCGTGATCAGGCGGCCTGCTCGCGGCCACCACTCCGCATGCGCTGGTAGATGTAGATCGGCGCGCCAATCGCGAGGCCGATCATGTCGGTAATGCCGCCGGGATGCAGCATGCACAGAGCGGCAACGGCCATTGCCAGACGCAGGGGCATCGCAAGGCGTCCGCCGAACCAGCCCTCGCTCGCGCCGGCCAGGAACCACACGCCGATGGCGGCCGTAATGACAGCCTGAATGATGGCCGGCCACTCTCCCTGCATGAGCAGCACGGGCGAATAGTAGAACATGAAGGGCACGAGAAAGGTCGCGAGACCGAACTTCACGGCGATCCACGATGTCTTCCATGGATCGGCCTGCGCCATGCCCGCCGCGGCGAACGACGCGAGCGCCACGGGCGGCGTGATCGACGAGATCACCGCGAAATAGAACACGAACATGTGCGCGACGAGCGGCGGCACACCCATGCGCGAGAGGCCCGGCGCGATGACCGCGGCTGCGATCGCGTAGGCTGCCGTCGTCGGCATGCCCATGCCGAGGATGAGAGCCACCATCGCCGCGAAGATCATGGCGAGGAGCTGATTGGCTCCTGCGACGGCGAGTATCAGTTCCGAGAAGCGGCCGCCGACACCGGTGAGCGCGACGACGCCGACGATGATGCCCGCGCAGGCGCAGACAGCGACGAGCTGGATGCTGTCGCGTGCCGCTTTCTCGAGCGCTTCGAGCGTCCGCCGCCAGCCGAACAGGAACGCCGGGATGGCGATCATCGCAATGGCACCAGCAAGCCCGAAGCCATCCGGCAGCATCGGGACGACGTTCGTCAGCAGCGCCATCATGCCAAAGCCGAGCGCCGCAAGAAGCGTGAACCGCACCGCCGCGCTGAACACCATAGCGCCGAAGCTCTCAGCGCCGTCCGTGCTGACGGTGCCATCGGCCTTGAAATCGCGGAGCCAGATCGCAATCGCGCCGCAGAGCAGTGCCGCGATGATGCCGAGCGAACCGGCGCGGAACGGCGAGTAGCCGTCCAGAAGTACCCAGATAAGAACGAAGATCGGCGCGAGCAGATAGACGCGGGGCAGGATCGCCTTGATCGGCGGCAGCTCCGAGAACGGCAGGCCGCGCACGCCGAGGCGGATCGCGTGCAGGTCCACGTGGATCCAGCAGGCGATGTAGAAGAGCAGGCACGGGATGATCGCGGCGACGGCGATCGTCGTATAGGGAATGCCCGTGATCTCGGCCATGAGGAACGCACCGGCACCGAGCACCGGCGGTGTGATCTGACCGCCTGTCGAGGATGTGGCCTCGATTGCGGCGGCGGTCGGCCGGTCGTAGCCGACGCGCCGCATCATAGGGATGGTCACCATGCCCGAGGCGACGACGTTCGCAACGGCGGAGCCCGAGATCGCACCGAACGCCACGCCCGACGCCACGCACGCCTTGGCGGGGCCGCCGCGCGCCCAGCCGAACAGCGCGTTGCTCGCGTCATTGATGTAGTCGCCGGCCTTCGAGATCTGCAGGAAGGCGGCGAAGGTCACGAACAGGATGATGTAGGTCGAGGAGACCTGCGTCGTGACGCCGAAGATGCCATACTCGCTGTAGATGTACGTAAAGAAGCGATCGATCGCGAAGCCGTTGTGGCGAAGCACGCCCGGCATCCATGGACCGACGAAGCAATAGACAATGAAGATGCCGGCGATGATCGGCAGCGCGAGCCCGGTCATGCGCCGCGAAATCTCGAGGATGAGGAACGTCCCGACGACCCCGGTGATCACGTCGCCGGGCGTGAATTGTGCGCCCGCACGAAACAGGAGTCCGTCGAGTTCCCACCAGATGTAGAAGGCGCACGCCGCGGAGGCTGCTGCCAGTATCCAGTCGTACCAGGGAACGCCGTCCGATCCCGCGCGCACGAACGGCGCCGAAATCAAGAATCCGATCGCCACGCCCCAACCCACATGCACGGCGCGGAACAGCAGCGGCTCCAGCGAATACACGTTCAGCACGAAGAGGTGAAACAGCGTGAAGGTGATGCAGAGCACCGCGACAACCTTCAGCTCCCAGCTCCGCAAGACCCGCCGCGTCCCCATGAACTCTTCGTCCGCGACGGGAGCCTTCACCTCGACATCGGTCTCATTGCTGCTGTTCGTGCTCACGGCGCGACGCCCTTCCGCTAACGAGCGCTACCGCTCGTGGTATTGATAGCCGAACGGGCCGCAACCAAGTCGCGACCCGTCCAGTACTCCTGCCGGAAGCCTCAGCTCTTGGGCGGCATCAGCTTGTCGGGGATCTTGATGCCCTTCTCCTGGAAGTACTTCACGGCGCCCGGATGGAACGGGAGGAACGTGTTGCGATCCCAGTTCTCGGTCACCGTCTCCTTGGCCGCCGCGTGGCCCTTGACCATCTCGGGATTGCTCTCGAGCACGGCTTTCGTCACCGCATAGACGAGGCTCTCGGGCACGTCCTTGTGCGCGATCGCGAAGTTGTACACGCCGACTGTCTTGTGGTCTTCGGCCTGCTGCTTGTAGGTGCCCTTCGGGATCGTCGAGTCCGAAAGCTCAGGCATTGCCTTCTTGAGCTTCGCGATCTCGTCGCCGGTGAAGGTGAAGAAGCGGACCTGATTGGTCGTCTCGAGCTCGGAGTAGGCCGCGATCGGCACGCCCGCGCAGAACGGGAAGACGTCGATCAGGCCGTCCTGCAGATTGGCGGCCATGTCGGAACCCTGGCCGTTGCGGATGGTCGCCTTGACGCCGAGCGTCTCGAACATCATCGGGAAGTACGTGCCGCAGGTACCGGCGCGCGGGCCGACGCCGGCACGCTTGCCGGCGATATCGGTAACCGACTTGATCGGATTCTTCTCGAGCGTGATGAAGTGGAAAGGCGTGTCGTACATCGGGAACATCGCGCGGATGTTGTTGTACTTCGTGCCCTTCGTCCACGCGCCCTCGCCCGTCCATGCCTGCAGCGCGACGCCCATGGTCGTCATGCCGAAGTCGATCTGGCGGCTGTCGGTGAGGATGATGTTCTGGTTCGGACCCTGCGTCTGCTGGGTGCTGATCTTGGTGCCGATCTTGCCGTTGACCAGCGAGGCCCAGACCTGACCGTAAACGAAGTAGGTGCCGCCAACGGAAGCCGTACCGAGCGTCAGCGTCTGCGGCCAGCTCGGATCGGGCGTCTGGGCATGGGCGCCCGACGAGAGGCCCCAAAGGGCCAGCGGAAGAGCCAAAAGCTTCGTAACCTTACAACGCATCGTGTGTTTTTCCTTTGAACGTTGAATCTGACTGCCCTTTGACCGCGGCTGGCGCCGCGCCCACATGCTTTTTCTTGGCGGATCCGATCCGCGCGACGGCGGATCGTTTGTGCTCGCTGAGCCCCTAATAGCTGGGATATCGCCGTCTGTCGCCCTGCAATTCTCCTAAGCGTTATCGGCGCGCAGTACGGCGCAGATGCCGTCGGTGACCGCATCGGTGGTCGCGCGCCCGCCGAGATCGGGCGTGTGAAGGTCCGGCATGGCCGTGACCCGCTCGATGGCGCGCATGAGCCGCTGCGCGGCAGAGCTCTCGCCGAGATGCTCGAGCATCATCACGGCCGACCAGAACGTGCCGATCGGATTCGCGATCCCCTTGCCCGTGATGTCGAAGGCCGAGCCGTGAATGGGCTCGAACATGGAGGGAAAGCGCCGCTCGGGATTGATATTCGCCGTCGGCGCGACGCCGATCGATCCGGAAAGCGCCGACGCGAGATCGGAGAGGATGTCGGCGTGCAGGTTGGTCGCGACGATCGTATCGAGCGAGCCGGGCTTCAACGTCATGCGCACGGTCATGGCATCGACCAGCATCTTGTCGGTCGTCACATCCGGGAAGTCCTTCGCGACCTCGGCCGCGATCTCGTCCCACATGACCATGCCGTGACGCTGTGCGTTGGACTTCGTCACGATGGTGAGCAGCTTCCTCGGCCGCGACTGCGCGAGCTTGAAGGCGAAGCGCATAATGCGCTCGACGCCGGCACGGGTGAAAACCGAAACGTCGGTCGCCACTTCCTCAGGCAGCCCGCGATGCGCGCGCCCGCCGACACCCGCATACTCGCCCTCCGAATTCTCGCGCACGATCACCCAGTCGAGATCCTTCGCAGTCACGCCGGCGAGCGGACTCGCGATGCCCGGCAGAATGCGCGTCGGACGCACATTGGCGTACTGGTCGAAAGGCTGGCAGATCGCGAGGCGCAAACCCCAGAGCGTAATGTGGTCCGGCACATCGGGTGCGCCGACAGCGCCGAAGAAAATGGCATCGGCATCGCGGATCGCCGCAAGGCCGTCATCGGGCATCATGCGGCCGTGCTTATGGTAGTAGTCCGAGCCCCAATCGTACGTATTGACCGCGAGCTTGAAGCCGCCGTCGCGCGCCGCGAGCGCATCGAGAACCTTGAGGCCGGCCGCAATGACCTCCTTGCCGATTCCGTCACCCGGAATGGCCGCGATCCGATACGTCTTCATGCTCTGCTCCTCGAAAGGACCATCCGTCGGCGCTGACGAACGCTCATGGGACCGTGGCGACCGGCTGGCCGCACTACAGACTGATACATCACCTGTTCCAGAAGCTGGAATCTGCGGCCGAAGCAGAACGTGGGATGTTCCTGCGGCCGCCATGGTGGATGTCGGCTCCTCATGCCAGCGCTCCGACATCGAGTCAACCCGAGCACGGCGCCAAATTTGCGAGCTTTTCCTTGATCTTGGTTGCTGCATCTCAGTTGCGGCGCCTCAATGCCGACGGGGATCCCTCGACGGAAGCGCGACACCCTGCGGCCCATCGAGCCCGCGACGGATACCGATGTCTGGCGCGTTCTCAGTCGGTATAGTCACACGGGGGTGGACCATGCGCGCCGATACTGCCGCGTAGGCGCGCCGTCGAAATCTAAGGGGGTGGACCCATGAAGCGTCGAATGCTGCCGGTGATGAACGTGCGCACGCCTGCTGCCACCACACTCCTGCTCGCGACAGCGCTGAGCATCCTGGCGATCTCGGCCGACAGCGCCGATGCGCAGCGCCGGCGCGGTGGCCCTGTCGGACCGCCGCCGGTGACGCTCGCCGAGGTCAAGGTCGTCCCGATCAACGAACGCGTTGCCGCCGTCGGATCGGGGCGCGCGCGCCGTCAGGTGACGATCGCAACGCGGCACGCGGGCGTCGTCTCGAAAGTCCTCTTCGAAGGCGGCAGGCAGGTCGAGGCGAACCAGCCGCTCGTCCAGCTCCATGCCGAGACCGAGCAGATCGCTGTCGAGACCGCCGAAGCCCAGCGCGCGCAGGCGGCCGATGCGGTCGAGCGTCTCAAGCAGCTCAATGAAGGTGTGGTAACCCGTGTCGCGCGCGCAGAGGCCGACACCGCCCTGAAGGTCGCCGATGCCGCGCTCCGCCGCGCGCGTGAGGAGCTCGACCGCATGACCATCCGCGCGCCGTTCGCGGGCATCGTGGGCCTCACGAACCTGCAGATCGGCGACTACATCGGCGCCGGCACGCCGATCGCCACGCTCGACGATCGCACGGCAATTCTCGTCGAGTTCACGGTGCCGGAATCGGTCGCGACGCTGATCAAGCCGGGGCTCCCGGTCCGCGCCAGTCTGGTCACGCGCGCGGGCGAGGTCTTCGAGGGCAAGATCGACGCGGTCGGCACGCGCATCGATCCCGACACGCGCACGCTCGCGGTGCGCGGCGAGATCCCCAACCCGACACTCGTGCTGATCCCGGGCTCGACATTCTCGATCAGCGTTCGACTGACGGGCCAGAATGCGCCGCAGGTTCCGGGCCTCGCCGTGCAGTGGGACCGTCGCGGCGCCTACGTATGGCGCGTGACCGCCGACAACAAGGTCGAGCGCGTTGACATCGCCATCATCTCGCGCACGGGCGATCAGGTGATGGTCGATGCGAAGCTCAATGCGAGCGACAAGGTTATCTTCGAGGGTGGCGACCAGCTCACCGCCGGTCAGGTCGTCGCGCCGCAGGGCTCCTGAAGCACGCGACCTTCCCCCTCCCATGCATCTCCGATCCTGAGGTACTGCCGCCATGAAGCCGACAGCACACGACCAGCGCCCCATGCCCGGCGACGACGGCGGCTGGGTCGGCATCTTCATTCGCCGGCCCGTGCTCACGGTGGTGCTGAACCTGCTCATCATCGTCGCCGGCTATGCGGCACTGCAGGGCATCGAGATCCGCGAGTTGCCGAACGTCGATCGTCCCGTCGTGACGGTGCGCGCGAGCTATGAAGGCGCGACGCCGCAGACCATGGATGCGCAGATCACCGCGATTATCGAAAGCGCGGTCTCGCGCGTGCAGGGCGTCACCTCGATATCGTCCAACTCGTCCTATGGCTCGAGCCGCGTGACGATCGAGTTCTCGAGCAGCACGAACCTCGAGTCCGCCGCGATGGACGTGCGCGATGCCGTGTCCGGCATCCGGCGGCAGCTTCCCGACGACATGCGCGACGACCCGGCCGTCGTCAAGGCGGACGCCGATGCCTCGCCGATCATGCGCCTCGTCATCTCCGCCGAGAAACTCTCCGAGGCCGAGCTCACCGATCTCGTCAACAACGTCATCGAGGACCGCCTCGCCGCCGTGGAAGGCGTCGCATCGGCCACGTCCTACGGCCTGCGCGCGCGCACGATCGAGGTGCGCGTCAATCAGGTGGCGCTCGCCGGACGCGGCCTCGCGCTCTCCGACCTGATGGCGGCGATCGGCAAGGCGTCGATCACCGGCCCGTCGGGTGCGCTCGACAGCCCGACACAGCAGCTCCTCGTCAAGGCGGAAGCGCCGATCCAGACACCCGAGGAAGTGGGCGCGCTCGAGCTCAATGCGACGACGCGCGTCTCCGACGTCGCGTTCGTCCGCTGGGGCTACCAGGAGGCGTCGGCCATCACGCGCCTCGATGGCAAGACCGCCGTCGGCATGGAGATCGTCCGTCAGGCGCAGTCGAACACCATCGGCATCTCGGAAGGCGTCCGCGCCGCCATCGCGGAGCTGAACCGCAGCCTGCCGCCCGGTGTCGACATCTCGATCATCTCCGATGACGCCGTCTTCATCGAGGAAGCCGTGCGCGAGGTCGTGATCGCCCTCGTCATTGCGAGCATCATCGTCGTCATCGTGATCCTGCTGTTCCTGGCGTCGATCCACGCCACGATCGCGCCTACGATCGCGATCCCGATCTCGCTCATCGGCACGCTCGCCGCGATCTGGATGGCGGGCTTCTCGCTCAACATCATCACGCTGCTCGCCCTCGTCGTCGCGACCGGCCTCGTCGTGGACGATGCCATCATCGTCATCGAGAACATCGCCCGCCACCGCGCCATGGGTGCCGGTCCGCGCGCGGCTGCCGTCATCGGCACGCGCGAGATCGTGTTCGCGGTTCTCGCGACGACGGCGACGCTCGCCGCCGTGTTCATACCCGTCTCGTTCATGCCCGGCATCGTCGGCAACCTGTTCTCCGAGTTCGGGTTCGTGATGGCCTTCTCGGTCACGGTGTCATCGTTCGTCGCGCTGACGCTCTGCCCCATGCTCGCGGCCAAGATCGGCACCGGCCATCATGGCCCGCGCGAGACGCCCGGCCGTTTCGACCGCGTTGCGGCGGCCTTCGGCAATTTCTATGCGCGCATCCTCGACTGGTGCCTGCGGTTCCGCTGGATCTTCGTCGCCATCTGCCTCGCCTTCGGCGCGGCGGCCTATCTGGCCTTCCGCCTCGTGCCGAGCGAGATTACGCCGACCGAGGACCGCAGCGTGATCAACATCAGCATCAGCGCACAGCAGGGCGCCAATCTCGACTACGTTTCGAAGAAGATCGCGCCCGTCGAGGAGGCCCTCGAAGAGCTCAAGAAGAAAGGCGAAATCACGGGCATCCTGACAACCGTCGGGCGCGGCAGCACGAACCGCGCATCCATCGTCGCGCCGCTCGCCCCCTGGCGCGAGCGCAAGCGCACCCAGCAGGAAATCCAGGCCGAGCTGCAATCGAAGCTCGCCAATATCGCCGGTCTCTCGATCTCGACCCGCTCGCCGAACAGCCTCGGCATTCGCGGCGGCGGGCAAGGCTTGCGGTTCGCGGTCACGGGCACCGACTACGCCAAGATCGCCGACGGCGCGACGGCGCTCGCGCAGAAGCTGGCGCAGACGCCCGGCTTCCGCGGCGCGCGCACCGACTTCGACACGACGCAACCGCAGCTCTCCGTCCGCATCGACCGCGAGGCGGCGACCAAGCTCGGCGTGCCGATCGAGGCGATCACGAGCCTCATCAACACCATGGTCGACTACTCCAAGGCCGCCGATCTCTTCGTCGGCGAGGAGATCGTGGAGATCCAGGTCAAGCCCGGCGGTCGCCCGATCGACGACCCGTCCGACCTCAACAACCTGTTCGTCAAGACGGGGAACGGCCGGTTCGTCGCGCTGTCGACCCTCGTGAAGATGGAGGAAGTGGCGATCGCGCCGACGCTCGCCCGAGAGAGCCGCCGCCGCGCCGTCCCCGTGAGTGCGCAGCTCGCCGAAGGTACGTACCTCAGCGATGCCGTGGCGACGCTGCGCACGGTCGCGCCTCAGGTGCTCGGCCCGGATATGTCCATCACGCTGCTCGGCGAAGCGAAGACGCTCAGCGAGACGGCGCAAAGCACGACGTTCGTGTTCGCGGTTGCCTTCCTGGTCGTGTTTCTGGTGCTCGCCGCGCAGTTCGAGAACGTCGTCAGCGCGCTCGTGATCATGGTGACAGTGCCGTTCGGACTGGCGGCCGCCGTCTTCGCCATACTGCTCTCGGGCGGGTCACTGAACGTCTATAGCCAGATCGGCCTCGTGCTGCTGGTCGGCGTCATGGCCAAGAACGGCATTCTCATGGTCGAGTTCGCCGATCAGAAACGTGACGAAGGAATGAGCGTCGCGGATGCGATCCGTACGGCCGCCGTGACGCGTCTCCGGCCCGTATCCATGACGGCGATCGCGGCGGTGGTCGGCGCGTTCCCGCTCGTCATCGCGACGGGTGCCGGCGCCGAGGCGCGCCTCGCGCTCGGCTGGGTGATCATCGGCGGGCTCGGCTTCGCGACGATCTTCACGCTGCTTCTGGTGCCGGTCGCCTATCGCATTCTGGCGCCGCTCTCAAAGCCACGCGCGCACGAGACGCAGATCCTGATCGACGAGCTCAAGGCTGTTCCGAAACAGCCGCAGCCCGCCGGGCACGGCTAAGCCAATGCCGCGCCGCCGCGAAAGCGGCGGACGGCGAGCCAGCCGATCACGATCGCCAGCACGAGCACGATCGTCTGCGCGACGGCGAACGGCGCCTCGGACTGCGTCGGCGCAAGCGTGTGCAGCGGACCGATCTTCTGGAAGGCCTGCACTACGCCGACAAAGACGTTGAGATAGAGCGCCAGCACCGCGGTCACGATATAGACCGGCCGCCAGATGCCCCTGAGGCCGAACGCGTACAGCGCCACGACCGCCGCCGCCAGCGCCACCAATGAAATGCCGCCGACGATATGAGCCGGCGTCACCGCGGACGCCGGAAACATGAAGCCCGTGACGCTGGTCAGGATGGTCGTCAGCAGGAACAACCCGGCGACGAGCGCGGACTGCCGGCCGCGCAGCAGGTCGGCCACCCAGACGAGGCCGAGCGCGATGGCGAGAAGGCTGATGAGCGTGTGCAATGTCGTGAATGCTGAAATCGACATCCCGAGTATCATTGGCCATGCCTCCATGAACGGTGCGCATTTCGCATCAATCTGGGCTAACGCGCGGCGCCGATCCAATCAATTCCTCGGGTTTGCTTCGAGCGCGATACCAGCAACCGGCGCCCTGAGCCCCGGCGAAAGATAAAGGCTCTCGATGGTGCGCTCGCTGCGTCCCGAGAGCGTCGCCTGCGCGGACGTTCCCGCATCCAGCAGCAGCCGCGTGAGGTCGAGCGCGTCCGGCAGCGGCGCGCCATAGGTCTTGCCGCCCGTCATGCCGTCATAGGAAAGCGCAAAGCGCACGCCCCGCGCGCGAAGACCTTCGAGGCCCGCGATCAGGTCCGCCTGCTGGAGCTGTCGCACATAGCGCCGGTCCCGCCCGATGGTCGTGCCGAGATAGGGCGGATCGAGATAGAGAAAGTCTCGCGGCCCCGCGTCGGCGGTCGTCTCCAGCCAGTCGCCGTGACGCACCTCGGTGCGCCCGCGCATGAGCGCGGAAGCGGCGGCGATGGCGGTCGTCATGCGCGCCGGCGCCATGCCGAGGCGCCTGTTGTCGGCGGATTGCGTGAAGTATCCCGCCGCATTGAAGCGCACCGCATTCTTCACGCAGCGGCAGATGAGATAGAGCAGATCGACCGGATCGCCCTCGGCATTGAAGCGCGCACGCACCCTATTGAAATACTCGCGATCACCGGGCTTCTGTCCGCTCCAGATCTCGCCATAGTGCCGCGCTGTTTTCTCCGGCGCCTCGATGATCGAGCGCCACAGCGCCGTGATCGGCATCAGCACATCCGCGATCACATAGCGTCGCGCGACGCCTGCTTCGAGCGCCCACAGCGTCATGGCCGCCGAGCCGGCAAAGGGCTCGAACCAGACGTCCACATCGCGCGGCACACAAAGGCCGATGCGCGCCGCGAGTGCGCGCTTCGATCCCTGATAGGGAACGGGATGAGGCCGTCGTGCCGGCATGCTGGGCGGGGCTACGGCGTGATCCGGAGCTCGACGCGGCGATCCGCCTGGTAGATCTCCCGCAACGGAAGCTGGCGCCGATCGATGCCCTGGTACGGCTCACGCTTGCCGCGCGGAACGAGCGAGAGAGCGCCCGAGTATCCGGCCGCGCGGAGATAGCGCTCGATGGCTTTGAGCCGCTTGAGCGACAGACGCATGTTGTATCCGTCGGAGCCGCGCGCATCGGCATGACCCGACAGGGTGATGCCGGCCGGACGCTTGAGCTTCAGGTACTCGGCGAGGAGAAACGCGGCCCGCGCGCCATTCGTCGTGAGCTCATCCTCGTCCGTCTCGAACGTGATCGGCACGGGGATCGGCGCCGGCAGCGCGGCAGGCGTCGGGCGGGCGCCGGGTGCCGGCATGGATGCAGCGGGCGCAGGAACAGTCGGGGGAACAATCGCAGCCATCCGGGTTTCCGACGGGTTCGGCGCAGCAGGCACAACGCCCGCGCCTTGGGCTGCGCTGACGGATGCAGGTGCGCTCGGCGTCGCAGGTAGCGCGGCTCCCATCGGGGAGACCGGTGCCTTCATAGCGGCGCCCTGCGCCAACGCGGTGGATGGCGATGATGCGGATGGTGAGGACTTCGGGGCCTGCGCCACCGTGGGCGCGGTGGCTGTCACGCCGCTCCCCGAGGCAGATGCAGGCTGCTGCTGCTGTTGCGCGCCCATTTCCTTGCGCGTCCGCTCGACCAGGGCCTCGAACTCGGCGAGTGCCCGCT
>JAEWIJ010000142.1 GCA_023387235.1 Pseudomonadota bacterium | reverse complement strand
GATCTACACCGGTCTTCAGCAGGGGTTGCTCGACGGAAACTGGGTCGCGGATGCGCCGCACTTCTTCAACAAGGGCTATGAGGTCACGAAATACATCTTCGATGTCGGCAGCGCCGGCGCGGGTTTCTTCGTGATGGTGAACCAGAAGGCCCTCGACGCCCTGCCGGCCGAATCCCGCAAGGCGGTGATGGATGCCTTGCCGGCATATGTGGCGGCACTGCGAAAGGGCACGCTCGAAGGCGCAACCAATGGCCGCCAGTGGCTGATCAAGGAAGGCATGACGGCGGTGCCGGTTCCTGACAATGACCGAGCCACCATGCAGAAGGCAGCGTCGACCGTCGTCGACAACTGGCTCAAGCGCCTGAAGCCGGATGGCCGGAAGATCTTCGATCAGGCCAAGTCGATGATCGACGAGTACAACGCCACCAAGAAATAGCCCCGCATAGAGCAGCTCCCATCGGTACTCGCACGGCGGATTGCTTCTGGATATGGGTAGAATCGTCGATCGCGTGCTTGTCGCGCTCACCCACGGCCTGATGGCCGTGGGGGTAGCCTGTGTCGTTGCGATGATGGGACTGACGACCATCGACGTCATTGCCCGCTACGCATTCAACAGCCCGACACTCTGGGCGGACGAGATCGCCTCCTATCTCCTCATCGCGATCGTCTTCCTGGGGCTCGCACCAAATGTGCGTCAGGATGGGCACATCCGCATCGATGTCGTCACCAACATGGTTTCCGGCTCGATACGCGCCGCGCTCGAAGTGTTCGCCTACGCCGCCGGCACCATCTTTTCGATCTTGATGCTGCTCGGTGTGTGGACGCGCTTCGATAACTTCTGGTCCCGCGAAACCCTGAGCGACTCGCCGCTGATGACGCCGCTGTGGATACCGATGGTGCCCGTCGTTACTGGCGCTGCGGTGCTGGTCCTGACCATGGTGGTCGGCTTCGTGGCGACGACACACGCACTCCTGACCGGTCGCGCGTTGCCTACCGTCTCGAAGGAAGATTCCTGACAATGTCGCCGATCGCGATCACCCTGGCGGCAACGCTGCTGCTGCTTGTCACCGGCGTGTGGGTTGGTGTTGGCCTTGGCCTCTCGGGCATCATCGGCCTGACGCAGGTCCTTGGGTGGGAGCGCGCCGTCGACATCGTCGGCAAGGTCGTTTGGGAGCAGAACACGAGTTTCATTCTCGTTGCGATCCCCATGTTTATTTTCATGGGCGAGATCCTGTTCCAGTCCGGGATCATGAGCACGATCTACATGCGTGCCGCAACGGCCGTAAGCGGCATTCCGGGAGGGCTGCTGCAGGCCAATATCGCTGCCTGCACGATCTTCGCGGCCTGCTCCGGCTCGAGCGTGGCCTCGGCCGCGACCATAGGCTCAGTCGGCTATCCCGAGATCGCGAAGCGCAGCTACAGCAAGCCGATTGCTCTCGGCTCAATTGCCGCCGGTGGCACGCTCGGGATTCTCATCCCGCCGAGCATCATCTTCATCGTCTACGGGAGCTTGGCCGAGGTATCGATCGGGAAGCTTTTCCTGGCCGGATTGATTCCGGGGCTCGCGCTCGCGTTTCTCTACTCGGTCTACATCGCCGTGAGGTGCGCTCTCGATCCATCTCTGGTGCCGCGTGAGACGCGGGTCGGAGTTGCCGATCGGCTCCGCGCGCTCCTCGGCCTCTGGCAAATGGGGATTCTGATCTTCGTCGTTCTGGGCGGCATCTACGGTGGCATCGCCAGCCCGACGGAGGTTGCCGCGCTTGGGGCATTCCTAGCGATCCTGATCGCGATCGCCGCGCGAAAATTCACGTTCGGGGCCTTATGGCGGGCGAGCTTGGCGACGGTACGTCAGACGAGCATGATCCTGTTCGTCATCTTCACGGCCAAAATCCTGTCTGTGACGCTGATCTATTTCCAGATTCCGACCACGGTCGTCGCGTGGATCGGTGCCTCCGAGATGACGACGGCGCACATCTTTCTCGCCATCGTCGCGGTCTATCTCGTGCTTGGCATGTTTGTCGATGGCATCGCGATGATGGTCATAACGATTCCATTCATCGTCCCGATCATGACGAATGCGCATATGGATCTCGTCTGGATGGGCGTCGTCATATGCATCCTTATCGAGGTCGGGCTGCTCACGCCTCCCGTCGGCCTCAATCTGTATGTCTTGCAGGGCGTCACGGGCGAGCCGATACGTGACGTCATCATCGGTGCAACGCCGTTCATATTTCTGCAGCTTGTCATGATCGCCGCGCTCTATGCGTGGCCCAGCATAGCGCTCTACGTTCCCCGCCTGGTCATGGGCTGATTGCGGTTGCAATAGACGTGACGAGAGACGGATAGGATCGGCGCGAGCTGCTGCCAGCGCCATGCGCTCGGCATTGCCGCCGCTTCCGTGACATAGGCCACAGGGCCAGTTCCGTTCGGATTTAGAAGCCCGGAAACCACTTACCTTTCAATATATTAGGTAAGGATGAGGCGGAGTTGGCGGAGAGAGTGGGACTGTCAGGAGATGGCAGTTAAGGCTCTGATCCCATTGATTCTATTGGCGTTCCGGCTCTGATTGGGGTGGCATTCTGGGGTGGCAGCTGGGATGCCTGCCGCACCGATCGTCGCATGGAGCTGGTGAATCAACTAATCTGTGCCTTATGGCAGCGAACACTCAGCCTCCTGGACCCAAGACCGGCTTTCGCCACCCAAAGTGCTACGCGGCAGATGACGGCAATTGCTCGGGCAAGCTGTCATTGGAGCACTACATCTCTGCCAGCCTTCTAAGGCAGATCGCTCCGGATGGCGCGGTCAAAATCTCGGGTCTTCATTGGCAGGAGGCAGAGCAGTTTGCTTCCTTGCCTATTGGCGCGATAGGCGCGCGCATCCTTTGCAGCCGACACAACTCCGCGCTGGCACCTCTTGACGCTGCGATAGATCAGTTTGCGGCGGCTATTGGCGAATTCGATAGCATGGCCCGTCCACTCGCTGGCGATCTGTCCGTGCGGGAGGAACGTCGCGTACTCTCGGGAGAGGATATTGAGCGATGGCTGCTAAAATGCCTCGTTGGTATGGATGCTGCTGGCGCCCTGAAGAACCGAGTCAAGGCCGAGTGCCTCAAGCTGCTGTTCGATCAGGTACCTTGGCCCGAGGGGTGGGGCCTGTACTGGCAGCATCGTCCTGACAATACAGTGTATCACTCCAAAAGCTTCGCCTTCGCGACGGGCGCGCATCCAGTCAATGGCGAGATCCTGACTTTTGCGGCCGTTGTTCGTGGCGTGAGGCTTGTCCTAGTGATGGGTCGGCCAGATCATCCAACTGCGTTTGGTATCCGCCGTCCCTCAGCCTTCGTATTCCGCTGCGCCAACATTGAACTGATCGCGAATCTCCGCTGGATGGATGGTGGAGATAGCCAAGCCGTGTTTCTCGACTGGCGTGGAACCTATGATGGCTCGCCACCGGATTGGAAGGACTGGGAGAAGATTGGCTAGTGCCTGAGAGCAATTAGAGTAGGCTGTCGTCGTCCAACTCCACCGGATCAATCAAGTCCGCACCCTCATTCCCCGCCTTGTTGGCCCGCGTGCTCACCGGCCAAATCTTCATCAGCTCGCTCGGGAACGGCACCATGAGTTCACTCGGGTCTGCCTCATCACCGAGCCAGCTTCCGTAGTCATTCTTGTGCAGGATCACCGGCATTCGATCGTGGATTGTCGCCACGAGGTCATTCGGCGGGCAGGTGATCACCGCGAATGTCTTCTGCTCGACGCCGGACCTCGCGGGCGAACTCGTGAAGCGCGGCCATGCGTGTGACCTGACCGGCTTCACGCGCGGCTACTATCGCGATCGGTTTGGCGGGCGGGCCTGCTGAGAGACTTGGGCTCGGTCAGACCCTCAACGCCTTCGATACCTCTGCCAGTGTCGCTTTCTCTGCGTCGCTCACAGGCACACCTCCAAAGCCAAGAGTGCCGCCTTCGGTTGATGCTTCGGCGACGCGACCAGCAATGCTGCTCAGCCACGACTTGAAGGCCGGTGCATCGGGGCCTGCCTTTGCGTCCACGAGCTGACCAACAGAGGTTAGCGCTTCGACCGCCTGTGCCTTGAGTTCGGCGGGCGTCTTGGCCGTCAACTGTGCCTTGAAGGCGCCGCGCGCCATCGTCCGGCCTTCGGAAGTCTCCAGCTCCGAGACGATTGCCTTCACGAGACTGCTCGCTCCGGCGTCCTTCTTGGCATCCATGAGGGCCGAGGCGCTGGCCATGCCTTCCTTGAGCGTGCCCCAGATGCCGCTTGGATCGGCGAGCGTTACAGCCATCCCGGCGAGGATCGGGCTGCCGACGATCTTGGTCCACTCATCTGCTGTGAATGAGGTCTTGTCAGCCATGGTATTGCTCCTGACAGGTTTGCTCGCAGTGATCTACCAGCGCCGCCAGCCCCAGTCTCTGCGCCAACCTCGTTGCCAGCGCCGGTCGCTGTACCAATGCCGCCGCCAACGCCAGTCATTGCGCCAGCGCCAGTCAGCCCGCCATCCCCAGCGGGGATCACCCCATGAGCGCCACGCCAGTACTCGCGGGCCGTAGAAGGCTCCGCCATAGAACGCGCGTCGATCGTATCGGCGATGGTGCCAATGACTATGGGTCCTCGGGACTACGACGACGACTGTTCTGTGCCGAGGGCTGCAATAGTGCCCTGCCGAAGCTGGAGCGCTCACAAAGGCGCCGGCACTCAACATGCCAGCAACCGCAAGGCCAGCGATCAGAGATCTGCGCACGGTGGCTCTCCTCTGGTGCTAAGCTGATCCAGAGTGGCAGCGAAGCGGGTGCAGAGCCCTCGGGCAGAACCCCGAAACAGGGCGCGATTTCCTCTCAACACTTTCCGGCATCGGTAGCGGTGGGCTCGATTGGAATGCATATTCGCGTACCGGAGGCTGTCAGCATCAGCGACTGGGACGAATGGAATGGCCTGATACGCCGTGGCATTTGGAGACGCAATCAAATGAGTGCCGAAGTCCGGGACTATCCTGAGGAGCAACGCTTCGAGCTGGAAACCGCAGATGGACCGGCTCTCGCTCTCTACCGCTGGGATGGCGACATCACGATCGTCTTCCACACGGAGGTTCCTCGGGACCTTCGCGGCCGGGGCATCGGTGAGAAGCTCGTGCGCGGCGTCCTGGATGAGGCCCGACGGCGCAAGCTCAAGGTGGTGCCGCTGTGCTGGTTCTTGCGGGAGTTCGTAGAGCGGAACCCGGAGTATCGCGACTTGATGGCGTCGGGTTAGGTGCGCCGCGCCAATCTCACTTCACCGTGCCCAGCTCCGCATCTCTATCAGCCATTTCGGGTACTCCGGCAAAGTCTGCCGCCTTCCTTTGACGCTTCGGAGGATCGAAATTGCCTGGGTAATTCGGCGTCTGTTTCCGGGTCAGCCCCGATATTCCTTTTGTTCGTCGGTTATGAGGATCACTAGGTAGCCGATCTTACGACTGCCAATGCTCGCTGACGGCCAACTTCTACAGAGAGCAGTCCTTGCCGCGTTGGCCTTTCACCAACGTCATGTCGACGATCCCACTAGGAGAATGTCATGGCTAACAAGTCGGAGAAGCCCAATATCCTGGTGATCTGGGGCGACGATATAGGCGTCTATAACGTGGGCGCGTACCATCGGGGCTTGATGGGTGGCAGCACGCCAAATATCGACCGGATCGCAAATGAAGGCGTCCTTTTCACTGATCACTACGCACAGCAATCGTGCACTGCGGGGAGAGCATCATTCATCATGGGGCAGCATCCGTTTCGCACGGGAATGCTGACCATCGGAATGCCGGGCTCGAAGCAGGGCATCCAGCCTGGAGATATCACGATCGCCGAAGCGTTGAAGCCGCTCGGATATGCGACCGCGCAGATCGGTAAGAACCACCTCGGCGACCGCAATGAATTCCTTCCGACAGTGCATGGCTTCGATGAGTTCTACGGCAATCTCTATCACCTGAATTCGGAAGAGGAACCGGAGGATCCCGACTATCCGAAGGATCCGCAGTTTCACGAGAAGTTCGGCCCACGCGGCGTGCTCAAGAGCAAGGCGACCAACAAGGACGATAACACGCAGGATCCCCGATGGGGCCGTGTAGGCAAGCAATCCATTGAAGATACTGGCCCGCTTACGACGGAGCGCATGGAGACCGTAGAAGACGACCTACTCAAGGCATCACTCGATTTCATCGAACGCAGCCACAAGGCCAGCAAGCCGTTCTTCCTCTGGCATAACTCGACGCGCTGCCATGTGTGGACGCACCTATCCAAGAAGTGGAAGAACAAGACCGGATTCGGGCTCTACGCTGACGGGATCGCGGAACTCGACTATGTGGTTGGCGAACTCTTGAAGAAGCTTGATGATCTCGGCATCGCGGACAATACCATCGTCGTGTTCTCAACGGACAACGGTGCGGAGGTGGTAAGCTGGCCGGATGGCGGCAATACCCCGTTCAAAGGCGAGAAGGGTACGACTTGGGAGGGCGGATTCCGCGTCCCTTGTGTTGCTCGCTGGCCTGCCAAGTGGCCGAAAGGTCGTGTTATCAACGATATCTTCTCGCAGGAAGACTGGTTCCCGACACTGCTCGCCGCCGCTGGAGAACCGGACATCAAGGAGAAGCTCAAGAAAGGGTACGCATCAGGTGACAAGAAATTCAAGGTTCACCTCGACGGCTACGATCAATCCGCGCTCCTCAGTGGGAAGGGGACGGGGGCACGCAAGGAGATCTTCTACTTCGACGCCGGCGGCAATCTGAATGCCGTGCGCTACATGAACTGGAAGATCCACTTCGCCTTGATGGAAGGAGACATCACCGAAGCCTATCGTAAGTCGCCTTCTTGGCCGATCGTCATCAATCTCCGCCAGGATCCATTCGAGCGGTTCGCCTTTGAGTCTCGTATGTATCTGAGGTGGATGGCGGACAAGATGTGGACATTCGTGCCAGCGCAACAAGTCGTCGCGCAGTTCCTCGATACGTTTAGGGATTTCCCACCGAGCCAGAAATCGGACAGCCTGAGCGTCGATCAAGTGCTAGCCAAGCTATCCGACCAGCAATCGCGCAACTGATCGCACACCACTGCCCGCACTCGGCCTTCGTGACGGAACGCTCTATGCCCGGATCGATCGGGGCGGAGCGATATATGGACCAGCGTGAAGTGTTTCGAGCGTGATGCGTTCGTTATCTGTGGTTTCGAGCCCGAAGGAAAGCACCGCATCGCCGCATTGCATCTCGCGAGGACGAGCAAATCGCTACCGAGGCAGAAGACATCGCAAGGCAGCAGCATGGGCACGAGAAGCATGAGCTTTTACGACGAGCAGCGAGAGCATTCGGCCGTGCGAAGTGCCCGCAAGAGCGAGAGCGGTGTTTGATTGAGGCAGCGGAAGTCCTTGTCCACACCGCGGAAGGTGGAGATGGGTCTTCGATGTTCCGGGCGCATTGGCTTGAAAGCGGGCGCCGCAGGTGAGCAGTCCGTCGCGGAGAGGTCGCCAGAGGTTCGGGACAGCGGGCCTTCTGGTGCATCACATCGTGTTGACCAAGGGTGCTGCGTCTCGGTAGCGTTGCCGGATGCTGTGATCGCTTGGAGAGGCCGATGGCCAAACGCTCACTAGAACTCGCTCAGCTGCTCTTCGATAAAGAACCCGACGCGCTGAGAGGCGATCCGGCAGCCGTCGATCGGGCGACCAATGCTCTTGTGAAGATCATAGGCGTCTACCTCGCGGCGATATTGGCGCGAGACGGGGAGGAGGCCCTCGAAGAGGCCGTGCGGAGGGTCGCAAAGACTGTTGAGCTGGAGGCGCGAGAGACGGCCACCACGATGCCGCTGCTGAAGGGCGATACGGGAGGCGTGCCGGACATAGTCAACTAGCGAGAGGCCCGGAAGCCATGTTCCCCATCCCCAAGAGCTTCTTCCTGACGCGAGGCATCGGCACGCACAAGGAGCGGCTGACGGCCTTCGAGCTGGCGCTGCGCGACGCCGACATCGAGCAGCAGAACCTCGTGACAGTCTCCTCCATTCTGCCACCTGGATGTGTCGAGCTGGAGCGAGACGCGGGCGTGGCCACGTTGCAACCGGGTGAGATCACCTTCGCCGTGATGGCACGCTCCGATACCGACGAACCCGGTCGCCGCGTCAATTCAAGCATCGGCTTGGCGAGGCCATCTGATACCTCGATGTACGGCTACCATCTCGGAGTACCATGGATATGGCATGGAGGAGCTTCAGAGCGGCGACTATGCGGAGGACCTCGCGGCGACCATGCTGGCGTCCACGTTGGGAATTGAGTTCGATCCTGATGCCGCTTGGAATGAGCGCAAGCGAGTTTATGAGACCAGCAGTTTGATCATCGAGAGCAAGTCCATCACAGCTGCTGCTGAGGGCGATGCCTCTGGGCTGTGGACGTGCACGGTTGCCGCTGCCGTGTTCCGTTTTGGCTAGCCGCTGCTCGGGACGGAGAGTGCTCAAGCTTCATTGTCGATCGATTGCCAGAACCGCTATGCTACTTTGGCGTCGGTCCGGTTGGGAACCTCAGTTGTGATCCGTATTGCGCTAGTGCCTTTGCTCATCTCGGTATTGCTGACGTCGGCCGTCGCTCAAAATCGTGTCGCGTTGGTCATTGGCAATTCGGCCTACCAGCACGCACCATCGTTGGCCAACCCAAAGAACGACGCGACAGACATGGCGGCCACGCTCAAGCGGCTCGGCTTCCGAGTGATCGAAGGCCTTGATCTCGACAAGGCCGCCTTTGAGCGGAAGGTGCGAGACTTCTCTGGTGCCCTTCGCAATGCCGAGGTTGGTCTGTTCTTCTACGCGGGACACGGGGTCCAGGTCGCTGGCCAGAACTACCTGTTGCCTGTGGACGCAAAGGCCGAGGCCGCCGATGCGCTCGACTGGGAGATGGTACGGCTCGACCTCGTACAACGGACAATGGAGCGAGCGACTGCCACCAACATCATCTTCCTCGATGCCTGTCGAAACAATCCGCTCACTCGAAACCTGGCTCGTGCTATGGGGACACGATCAACGGAGATCGGTCGGGGCCTCGCGGCGGTGGAGAGCGGGGTTGGGACGCTAATCAGCTTCTCGACGCAGCCCGGAAACGTGGCGCTTGATGGTAGTGGGCGGAATTCTCCATTCACGACGGCACTGCTCAAGCATATGCCAACAGAAGGAGACGATCTCTCGACTATTCTGATCAATGTCCGTAGGGATGTGATGGCTGCGACTGATCGTCGGCAAGTGCCGTGGGAGCACACCGCGCTGACCGCCAGGGTCTTTCTTGCCGAAAATGTATCGTCAGTGTCTGAGGCGGAACGATCCCCCGATGGAAACGGCTCGGGCGCAGCGGCAGCGTCGCCAAAGCTTGCAGTACCGTCGCAGAGGGGCTCATTCGACGGACGATGGAATATATCGTGGTCCGCCCCGCGATGTCGACAAACCCGCGGGAGCTTTTCGATGGTTGTCAGCGGTACGTCCATCAGTGGGCATGGAAACGGCCACATAGCACCTTCGGGTTCGGTGCAGTGGATAGCGCGCGCTTCAGGCGGCAATGCGCTCACCGACTGGACCGGCACGTTTCGATCCAATTCGGGCTCTGGCCAATTCGTACGCAGGGATGGCAAGTGTGTCGGATCATTCACTGCGAGGCGCCGTTGATCAGCCACCGCTTATGATCGAGCCGGAAACTAGTGCGCGGAGTGACCGGGCACAAAAAGACTGATGGTAGCGAGGGAGAAGGGCGTCGTATTCCAGAACTGGCCCCGCCTAGCCGTCACGCCCCAGCAGACACCAACGCATCGTGATCCCGAGCAGCCTTCAACCCTCGGAACATCGTGCGCCGAGACACGCCGAGCACCTTCGCAGCGTCATCCGCGTTGAGGCCATCCTTGATCATCAGCGAGCGAGCCTTCTTGGCCATCTCGGGAGACCACTTGAGCGGCGGCCCTAGGCGCTTCCCACGCTTCTTGGCACCCTCTAGGCCTGCCTTCGTGCGCTCCAGGATGAGGTCACGCTCGAATTGAGCCACGGCACCTAGCACATGCAGGATGAGCTTGCCGGTTGAACCTTGCGTGCTGAGGCCATCCTCGACCGTGCGGAAGTGGACGCCGCGTGCCTCCAGATCGGCGAGCAGCTTGGTGACGTGCACGAGGGAGCGGCCGATGCGGTCGAGCTTGTAGGCGGCAAGGGTGTCGCCTGCGTTGAGGGTCGCGAGGGCCTTCTCCAGCACGGGCCGATCGTGGCGGATGCCTGAGGCTTTCTCCACGAAGATGTACTCCACGGGGATACCGAGGCGCCGGGCCGCATCGAGCTGGAGGTCTGCCTTCTGGTCACGGGTGGAGACGCGGGCATAGAAGACGGTCTTTGTATCGGCGCTGGGCTTGGTTTTCGGGGGCATCGGTCGGGGCTCCAAATGGCACTACGAGTTGGCACCGACTCATGACACCACACTTGCCAGCCGTTGGCACTACTTATGACACAGTGCAGTAAACGAAGGATTGGGGCACTATCGTTTGCTTTGATGGGGGCAGAGATTGACCGTGCGACACCCTGATGACTATCCACGCTCGATGAGAGACGAAGGCGTCAGGCTGCGTCGCCGCGCAATGCTGACGGAGCCACACGTCGTGCCCCTCACGCGGTTTGCCCAGCAGCTTCGTGATAGTAGCAGCTTCGAGGTGCCGGACTTCGATCCGCTGGACGGTGGCGTGAACGCGCGCGCGCTCTTTCTCCTTGAGAAGCCCGGTCCGCGAGTCTCAGTGCTTGGCGGTGGTTCCGGCTTTATCAGTCGCAACAACGATGATCCTTCTGCTGAGGCCACATTCGGTTTCATGGACGAAGCGGGGATTCCCCGGAAGGCGACCGTGACCTGGAACGTGGTGCCCTGGTGGAACGGCACAATTGACCTAACGGATGCCGAGCTTGAGGAGGGCGCCGCGAGCTTGGTGGGGTTGATAGCGCTCTTGCCGAGGCTTCGTGTGGTGGTGCTCGTGGGAAATAGCGCTGCCAGACACGCTGCCCCTCATTTGAGGAGGTTGCCGGTGGAAGTGATCACGTCGGCTCATCCATCACCCAAGGTGCGCAGGATGTATCCTGGGCTTTGGAGATCGATCCCGACGACGTGGTCGCTCGTTGGTCCGTATTTGCGCTGATGGTGTTGGCTGCGAGCGAGTGTCCGCTAGTGTGGTCTGCCCACGATCGAGAGCCTGCGGCTGCCACATCATGCGCGGCCAGTAGCGTGATCCTGAGCGTCTTCGTGATCCGCCAAAGTCGATGGGGGGAAACCGGCGCGGAGCCTTTTGCGGATGGCCCCGAGAGAGCGCGACCCTGTTTTTGGCCGGCCGAGAGCGCCCACTTCTGGTCCGGTCTGCACACAAGCGCCGTCCTACAACATCGGTCTCCCATGGGATCAGCTCGTAGCACTTAGGCCATGGGGGTATTGCCCAGGGGTAAGGGGTTTGGCGTCGCCTGGCACCGTGGAGCTGCCGAGTGGTGAGGCAAGGGGTGATGGCTCGGGGTGATGCTCAGTGGAGGGGACTGGTGATGGTCCCGGGGTGGGTGCACGTGGTGGTCCAAGGGGAGGGTCCTCGGGGAGGTCCTAGTGGTCCACTCTGCACACAAGCGCAGAGGCCCCAGGTAGACCGTAAGACCCTCCCACAGACCAAATGGAAGGGGGGCACCACTCCCGCCCTATAGCCACCCCCTTAGCGTAGCAGCCGAGGTCTCCGCCGTGCCCTCTTTCGGAGCTTCCGAGGGACGTCTAGCTTTGCCCTATACTGCTTGCCGTGCTTCTCAAGGTGTCGAAGGTCTGTGCTGCTGCCGTACGCTGCCATGATGCCGTGTGCCGCCTAAGTGCCCTGTCGCCTCCCAAGGTGTACCGATGGATGGCGGCTGAATGCACTGCGGCTTTCGTCAGATCAAGTCTCTTTGGGGTGGCGTTGGGGTGGTAATTGGGGTGGCATCAGCCGACGGACGATTGGTAAGTGACTGATATAAAAGGATATTAAGGACGGTCAAAAGTCTGGCGGAGAGAGTGGGATTCGAACCCACGGTACGCTTTCACGTACACACGCGTTCCAGGCGTGCGCCTTAAACCACTCGGCCATCTCTCCTGAAGTGCCGGATGCCGGCAATCCGGGCGCAACCTCTATAGGATTTCCTCGATTCTGCAAGCCGATGCCGCGGCCAGACGCTTCCTACAAACCCCACTACGGCACCGAAGCCGGAAGGGAACGGCAGCCTAGTCACACAAGCCGCCGTCCATGCAACCCTGGCCGCCGACACGCATTCGCGGGGCGTACTGCACTTGCCGACGGCCGAGGCCTCTGCCAAACACGGGAAAGTGCTGCAAGATTCGCGGGCCAAAGCCAGATGCGAAGGCTCTCGGCGCGGGCCGGCCGGAGCCGTCCCGCGAGGACGGGAGGGCCGCGCCGGCGTGGCCGGCCATCTTGTTGCCGCACGCCGGTTCCGCATTAGGCGGGCGGGCACGGCGAGAGGCAGGGAAGGGGATCTATGGACCGTATCAGGATCACGGGGGGGCAGCGGCTCGAGGGCACGATCCCTATCTCCGGCGCCAAGAATGCCGCCCTGCCGCTGATGATCGCGAGCCTGCTCACGAGCGATCGGCTGACGCTGAAGAACATCCCCAATCTCGCCGACGTCAATCTGCTGGCGCGCATCCTGCGCAATCATGGCGTCGATCACTCGGTGGACGGCAAGCGCGCAAACGCTGATCCGCATCTTCTCGGCGAGACGTTTCATCTGACGGCGCGCGACATCGTCGACACGATCGCGCCCTATGAGATGGTCTCGCGCATGCGGGCGAGCTTCTGGGTGCTCGGGCCGCTGCTGGCGCGGGCGGGCGAGGCGCGCGTTTCGCTGCCGGGCGGCTGTGCCATCGGCACGCGACCGGTGGATTTGCATCTGCTGGGCCTCAAGGCGCTCGGCGCGGAGATCGATATCGATGCCGGCTACGTCGTCGCGAAGGCGCCGAAGGGGGGCCTCAGGGGTGGGCGTGTGGTCATGCCGAAGGTTTCGGTCGGCGCCACGCACAATGTGCTGATGGCGGCGAGCCTCGCGCGGGGCGAAACCGTGATCGAGAATGCGGCGCGCGAGCCGGAAGTCGCCGACGTCGCCGAGTGCCTCATGAAGATGGGGGCGAAGATCGAGGGCGTCGGCACCTCCACGCTGCACATTCAGGGTCGCGAGCGGCTCGAAGGCGCAACGCATCATGTGCTGCCTGATCGTATCGAGACCGGCACGTATGCCTTCGCCGTCGCGGCGACCGGCGGCGACGTCGTGCTCGAAGGCGCGCGCTTGGATCTGCTGCAGACGGCGTTCGATGCGCTCAAGCAGACGGGCGCGGTCGTGGAAGGGACGGCGGAGGGCGTTCGCATTGCCCGCAACGGTAATGCCATCGAGTCCGTCAGCATCGAGACGCAGCCCTTCCCCGGCTTCCCGACGGACCTGCAGGCGCAGCTCATGGCACTGATGACGCGCGCGCGTGGGACGAGTGTGATCCGCGAGACGATCTTCGAGAACCGTTTCATGCACGTGCAGGAGCTTGCCCGCCTCGGCGCGGACATCCGCCTTCAGGGTGATGCGGCGACGATCCGGGGTGTCGGCACGCTGCGCGGTGCGCCGGTGATGGCGACGGATCTGCGCGCCTCGGTCTCGCTCGTGATCGCCGGCCTCATGGCCGACGGCGAGACGATGATCAACCGCGTCTATCATCTCGATCGCGGCTTCGAGCGGCTCGAGGAAAAGCTCTCGCGCTGCGGCGCCCGCATCGAGCGGCTCACGGGCTGAGCCGCTGCTCCCCTGGAATTCGGAAAGCCGGTTCTTATGTCGACCTCGGATGTCAGGTCATCATCCGTGCAGGCCTATGCGCTGGTCGCATTGGCGGGCCTCTGCTGGTCGGGCAATCACGTGCTCGGCCGCGCGATCGCGGGGCATGTGCCGCCGATCAGCATCTCGGCGCTGCGCTGGGTATTTCCCTGTGTCATCGCGGGCGTGCTGGCGCGCCGGCACCTCGCGCGCGACTGGCCGGCGATCAAGTCCCATTGGAAGGCCATGCTCGTGCTCGGGCTGACGGGGGGCGCGCTGTTCAGCACGCTCCAATACGTAGGCCTGCAGTACACATCGGCGATCAACGTATCGGTGCTGAACTCGCTCGGGCCGGTGTTCATCGTTGCGGCCGTCGCCATCATGTTCGGCGAGACCATGCGGCCCATCCAGATGGCGGGCATCGCGGTGTCGCTCGCGGGCGTGCTTTTCATCGTCGCGCGCGGCGATCCGGTTGCGCTGCTTGGCATGTCATTCAACGTCGGCGATCTCATTATTCTGTTCAACATGGCAGTATGGGCCGTCTATTCGGCCTGCCTGCGATTTCGGCCAAGCATTCATTGGACGAGCTTCATGTTCGTTTTCGCGCTCATCGGCGCGCTGGGAACATTGCCGTTTGCCATCCACGAGCACCTGCAGGGCTTTCGTTTCCAGGCGACGGCCGAGACTTTCGTGGCAATCGCCTATGTGTCGGTCTTTCCGAGCATCGTCGCCTATCTGTCGTGGAATCGCGGGGTCGAGTTGATCGGGCCAAACCGGGCGGGCGCAATGCTGCACCTGATTGCGCTCTACAGTGCGCTCCTTGCCGGGGTGTTTCTCGGCGAGCGTCTGGCGGCTTTCCACGTGATCGGTTTTGCGCTGATCCTCGGCGGTGTCACGCTGGCGGCGCGCAAGGCCTGAAGGGCGCGCCTCTTGGAAAAGGGCGCGAACTCGCTTATTTTCAGAGCTGCAGGGCTGCGGGGTGCGTTAGGGCCATACGACCCGGGGGCCTATAAGATCCGCTAGGGTGCTGTCCCTGGCCGGAGCCGTGGTTCCGGACAAACGGTGCCCACCTACATCATTGTAGGGACCACGCGGGTTCGTCCGCCGCGACGGCTTTCGCGGCTCTGCATGTTTCTTTTCTTGCCGCGGACTGCTGGGAAGTGGTGCTTCGCAACCATTGCGTAGTGCTATGCCCGCGGCGGCCATAGCGACAGCTTGGAGTTTGAGGCGGCGGGCTGATTTTCTTTGGCACGGCCTAACGGCCGGCGCGCGGTCGCGCGCTCATGAAGTGGCGTTGCCGTATGCCAAACCGTCCCCTCTTCCCGCGAAGAGCGGGGAGAGGGGATAACAGTGCAGCGTTGCTACGCAGCGAGATCGAAGCGGTCAGCGTTCATGACCTTGGTCCAGGCCGCGACGAAGTCCTTCACGAACTTCTCCTTCGCATCCGAGCTGGCATAGACCTCGCCGAGTGCGCGCAGCACAGAGTTCGAGCCGAACACGAGATCGACGCGCGTACCCGTCCACTTGACCTTGCCCGACTTACGGTCGCGGCCCTCGTAGATGTCTTTGGCATCTGAGACGGGCTTCCACTCCGTGCACATGTCGAGCAGGTTCACGAAGAAGTCGTTCGTCAGCGCGCCGGGCTTGTCGGTGAATACGCCGTGCTTGGTGCCACCGACGTTGATGTTGATCGCGCGCAGACCGCCGATCAGCACCGTGAGTTCAGGCGCCGTCAGCGTGAGGAGCTGTGCCTTGTCGATCAGCAGCGCCTCGGCAGGCACGGAATAACGGGCCTTCTCGTAGTTGCGGAAGCCATCGGCAACCGGCTCGAGATAGGAGAAGGATTCCACATCCGTCTGCGCTTGCGAGGCATCCGTGCGACCGGGCGCAAACGGCACGGTGACATCGTGACCGGCTGCCTTGGCTGCCGCTTCGACACCGGCATTGCCGGCGAGCACGATCAGATCGGCGAGCGAGATCTGCTTGCCATCGCTCTGATCCTGATTGAACTCGAACTGGATGCGCCCGAGAGCTTTCAGTACCTTGGCGAGCTGCTCGGGCTGGTTGGCTTCCCAATCCTTCTGCGGCGCGAGGCGGATGCGCGCGCCATTTGCGCCGCCGCGCTTGTCGCCGCCGCGGAAGGTGGACGCCGAGGCCCAGGCCGTGCCGACGAGTTCAGACACGCTGAGGCCCGAGGCCAAAATTTTGGCCTTGAGTGCCGTCGCGTCTTCATCGTTGATCAGCGGATGATCGACGGCAGGCACGGGATCCTGCCAGATCAGTTCTTCCTTCGGCGCTTCCGGACCGATGTAGCGCGAGCGCGGACCAAGATCGCGATGCGTGAGCTTGAACCACGCGCGCGCGAACGCCTCGGCGAACGCCTGCGGGTCTTCGAGGAAGCGGCGCGAGATCTTCGCGTACTCTGGATCGAAGCGCAGCGACAAGTCGGTCGTCAGCATCTTCGGCCTCTGCTTCTTCGACGTATCGTGCGCATTGGGGATGACGTCGGGCGCGTCCTTGGCCACCCACTGGTTGGCTCCGGCCGGCGACTTCTCCAGCTCCCATTCGAATTTGAACAGGTTCTCGAAGAAGAAATTGCTCCACTGTGCCGGTGTCTGGGTCCAGGTGACTTCGAGCCCGCTGCCGATCGCGTCGGCGCCGTGTCCCGTACCGAACTTGCTGGCCCAGCCGAAGCCCTGCAGCTCGAGATCGGCGGCTTCGGGTTCCGCTCCCTTGTGCGATTCCGCATCGGCGCCGTGGGTCTTGCCGAAGGTGTGGCCACCGCCAATGAGCGCGACGGTTTCCTCGTCGTTCATGGCCATGCGCTTGAAGGTCTCGCGGATGTCCTTAGCCGCCGCGAGCGGATCGGGATGGCCGTCCGGACCTTCTGGATTGACGTAGATCAGGCCCATCTGGACGGCCGCGAGCGGGTTCTCCAGATCGCGCTCGCCGGAGTAGCGGTTGCCCTTGTTGTTCGGATCGTTGCTCGGTGCGAGCCAGGTGGTCTCGCGGCCCCAGAAGACGTCCTGGTCGGGCTCCCAGACATCCTCGCGACCGCCGGCGAAGCCGAATGTGCGGAAGCCCATGGTCTCGAGCGCGACGTTGCCGGTGAGGATGTAAAGATCCGCCCAGGAAATGGCCTGGCCGTACTTTTGCTTGATCGGCCACAGCAGGCGGCGCGACTTGTCGATGTTGACGTTATCGGGCCAGCTATTGAGCGGGGCAAAGCGCTGTTGACCGCGACCGCCACCGCCACGACCATCGCCGATGCGGTAGGTACCGGCGCTGTGCCAGGCCATGCGGATGAACTGCGGGCCGTAGTGGCCGAAGTCGGCGGGCCACCAGCTCTGCGAGTCGGTCATCAGCTTGCGCAGGTCGTTCTTCAACCCGGCATAATCGAGCTTTTTGAAGGCTTCGCGGTAGTTGAACGTCTTGCCCAGCGGATCGGACTTCGACGAGTGCTGGCTCAGTAGCTCGAGGGGCAGCTGGTTCGGCCACCAGTGGCGGCTCGGTGTACCGCGTTGCCCGCCCGAAAACGGGCACTTGCTTTCTGTCGTTCCGTCCATGTCTCTCTCCACTCTCTTCAGTGCGCCGATCGAGCCGGCGCAAACCCGATGCACGGTCGTGCGACCGGGTGGCCTCCCTAGAACTAAAAGCACTCCAAACTAGGCGGCCTTGCTGTCACGGTCCAATCGCATTAACTTCAGAGTACGATAAGAAATCCTGATTGATATGATTTCGCTCAAACAGCTCCGATATCTGGACGCGATCGCGCGTCACGGCCATTTCGGCAAGGCGGCGGCGCACTGCGCCGTGACGCAGCCGGCGCTCTCGATGCAGATCCAGGAGCTGGAACAGGAGCTCGGCGTGCAGCTCGTCGAGCGGCGTCGGCAGGGGGCGCAGCTCACTGAGGCCGGGCGCGAGGTCGCGCGGCGCGCGCAGCGCATTCTCAACGAGGTTCGCGATATCGGCGACTTCGCGCGCCAGTGTCGCGAGCCGCTTTCCGCAACCCTGCGGTTCGGTGTGATCCCGACAGTCGCGCCATATGTCCTGCCGGCGCTGCTGCCGCTCGCCCGCGCGGACTATCCGCAACTGGCGCTGCAGGTGCGCGAGACGCATACGCAGCAGCTTCTCGCCGAGCTGAAGGACGGCACGCTGGACCTGCTGCTGCTGGCCCTGCCGGTCGAGCATCCGGAGATCGAGACGCTGGAGATCATCGAGGACCGCTTCCTGCTCGCCATGCCGCCGGGGCGGAAGCTGCGCGGGCGCGTGAGGGCAACGCCTGAACTCTTCGAGCGCGATCGTCTGCTGCTGCTGGAGGAGGGCCACTGCCTGCGTGATCAGGCGCTTGCGTTCTGCCATCTGCGACCGGTGGAGGGTGTGGATACGTTCGGCGCCTCGAGCCTGTCGACGATCGTGCAGATGGTGGCGAACGGCATGGGGCTGACGTTCCTGCCGGAGATAAGCATCGGCCTCGAAGCCATGGGCGGGCGGGTGAGCATCGGACGTTTCGCCGATCCGGAGCCGTCGCGCACGCTCGGGCTCGCGTGGCGCGCGACCTCGCCGCGCAAGGCGGATTTCATCGCGCTCGGCGAGCTGGTCGTCGCGGCCGTGCGGCAATGCCAGAGGCCGTCGACGGCGGTGGCTGGCCGGCGCTCGCGGGGCAATCGCGTCGGGGTTTAGCGCCCTCTGGTCCAGCTCTTGTAGGGGCGCGATGCGAGATCGGCATTGTAGAAGCGGCGGTCGCCCGTGACCTCCTCGCCGAGCCACTCGGGCCGCCCGAAGGCGCGATCGGCGCGGTCGAGCTCGATCTCGGCGACGACGAGGCCGGCGTTCTCGCCGTCGAAGACGTCGATCTCCCAGTTGAGACCGTCGATCGGCACGATGTGGCGGACCTTGCTGATGACGGAGCCTTCGCGCTGGAGCATCAGCTCCTCGGCATCTGCGAGGGGGATGGCGTATTCGTACTCGTGCCGTTCGAGACCCGAGCGCGCGGCCTTGATCGTGAGTGTTCCATCCGTGTCGCCATCGATGCGGACGCGGACGGAGAGACGGCCGCTCTTCGAGAGGTAGGCCTGGCGCAGGCGGCGCGTGCGGACGACGAGCGACCGCCAGCCATCGCCGCTCACACGGAATTTTCTTTCGATCTCCAAAGCCATGCGACGAGCACCTGCCAAACGATCGAGATCCAGGGCCACTCTCTACCCGCTGCCACCCGTCGCGGCAATGCCGCCTGTTCAGTAGTGGGATAGCATGGTGTGTGCGAAAACGTCCCGTGGAACCAGGACGGTTGCATCGAAGGGCGTGAACGCCTCATTCTGCTTTCGAAGCAAGGAGGGAGGAACGCTGTGCCGACACGCCTCATGATCATCAATGGACCGAATCTGAACCTGTTGGGCATCCGCGAGCCGCACATCTACGGATCGACGCGGCTCGGGACGATCGAGCAGAGCTGCCGCGAATTTGCGGGCATACTCGACGCCGACGTCGAATTCCATCAGTCGAACCATGAAGGCGTGATCGTCGATCTGATCCAGGCCGCACGCGAGCGGGCGGATGCGATCATCATCAACCCGGCCGGTCTGTCATTCACGTCGATCCCGATCATCGACGCGATCAAGATCTTCGAGGGGCCAGTCATCGAGCTGCATATCTCCAACATCCACGCGCGCGACGAGCTGCATCGGCATTCGAAGGTGTCAGGGTCGGTGAAGGCGGTGATCTGCGGCCTCGGGCCGTATGGTTACATCGTGGCGATGCAGGCGGCCGTGCAGGCGCTGGGGCGCATTCCTGCGTCGATGCCCACACCTGTACGCGTGGGGCCGGTCTGAGTTCACTCACACACGCCAATCACGAAGGAAAACAAACGTGGCCGATTATGAGACGTTCGAGCTTGGACCTTTGGCCCTGCAGCGCGGGCTGACGCTGCCGAAGGCGCATCTGGCGTACAAGACCTACGGGCGGCTCGCGCCGGACAAGTCGAACGTCATTCTCTATCCCACGTCCTATGCTGCACATCATACGGACATCGACTGGCTGATCGGTGCCGGCCGGGTGCTCGATCCCGAGCGCTACTTCATCATCATTCCGAACCAGCTCGGCAATGGGCTCTCCTCCTCGCCGAGCAATCTCGCGGAACCGTTCGGTGTCGGACGCAATCCGGTGTTCACGCACTGGGACAACGTGCACGCGCAGGAGCGGTTGCTGCGCGAGCGGTTTGGTGTGACGAAGATCGCGCTCGCCTACGGCTGGTCCATGGGTGGCCAGCAGGCGCTGCACTGGGGCGCGATCTTTCCCGATCGTGTCGAGCGGATTTGCGCGGTGTGCACGTCGGCTCGCACGAGCCCGCACAACAAGGTGTTTCTCGAAGGCATACGCGCGACATTGACGGCCGACGGTGCGTGGCGCGATGGGCGCTTTATCGAACGGCCGGTGCGGGCATTGCGCGCGTTCTCCCGCGTGTATGCGGGCTGGGCCATGAGCCAAGCCTTCTATCGCGAAAAGCTCTGGGCGACGGTCGGCTACACGTCGCTCGAGGACTATCTGGTGCGTGCCTGGGAGGGGAACTATCTCCGGCGCGCGGCCGAGGACCTGCTGTCGATGATCGAGACCTGGTATCAGTCCGACATTTCCGACAACCCGATCTATGGCGGCAACATCGAAGCGGCGCTCGGCGCGGTCACCGCGCGCGCGATCATCATGCCCTCTACCACGGACCTGTATTTCCCGGTGGCCGATGGCGAGGCGGAGACGCGTCTCATGCCCAATGCGGAGTTCAGGCCCATCGTTTCAATCTGGGGGCACAGGGCGGGCAATCCCGTGCAATGCGCGGAGGACGAGGCGGCCTTGTGCCAAGCGGTGCGGGATCTGCTCGGGGCGTGACGGCTGCCGGATTCGGCCGCAATTTTTCGATATCCAGCGCCCCTGCCGCCCGCCTAAAGTAAGGACTCACCAAGAATTTACCTGCACGTCCCATTGCCTGTCGGACGACGGCAATAGTCTATTCTCCTGCGAACCCGTCGACCTGCGGGGGCGTTACCTGACCTAAAGCGGAATTCCGACGGCGAGGGCAACCTCGCCGGCCGAGCACGACAACCAAGTTCCAAAAAGAGGAAATCCAGTATGGACAAAGTTCCGACGCGCGCGTCGACCGCGCCTTCTCGAGTCGAGGCCGCAGGCAGCTGGTCGGGCAGGGCGCGCGCGGGCTTGGCCGCATTTGCCAGTGTGCTGCTGGTCGCGACGGCGATCGCGTCCGTTGCCCAAGAATCCAGCACGAAAGGCGGCGCTTTCGAGCCGCAGGTCGGGCAGGCCGGCAAGGACGTGGTCTGGGTGCCGACGCCGCAGACTCTCGTCGACAAGATGCTCGAGCTCGCCAAGGCCACGCCGCAGGACTATCTGATCGATCTCGGCTCGGGCGATGGTCGCACGGTCATCACGGCGGCGAAGCGCGGGATGACGGCACACGGCATTGAATACAACCCGGACATGGTCGCGCTGGCGCAGAAGAATGCCAAGGCGGCTGGTGTCACCGACAAGGCGACGTTCGCGAAGGCAGACATCTTCGAGAGCGATTTCTCGAAGGCTCAGATCATTACGATGTTCCTGCTGCCCTGGATCAACGAGAAGCTCGCGCCGAAGCTCCTCGACATGCCGGCGGGCACGCGTCTCGTCTCGAATACCTTCCAGATGGGCGACTGGCAGGCCGATGAGACGGCGACGGTCACCGAGGATTGCACGAACTACTGCAAGGCCCTGCTGTGGATCGTGCCGGCGAAGGTTGCGGGCTCGTGGCAGCTCGGCGAAGCAGAGCTGAAGCTCGAGCAGAAGTATCAGATGTTGAGTGGCACGCTCGGTCCGACGGCGATCACCGACGCGCGCGTGCGCGGCACCGAGGTGAGCTTCACGGTCGGCGATGCGAAGTACTCGGGCAAGATCGACGGCAGCTCCATGTCGGGCACTGTGGCCGGTGGCCGCAACGGAAGCTGGACCGCGACGAAGAAGTAGCGCCGATCGGCATGCGATCGAAGGGCAGGGGCCGGCACGCGATGTGCCGGCCCCTATTCATTTGCGCTCAAGTCACGTGGTCGCGCACCGCAAGGCCGATCAACACGGCGAGGCCCCAGATGCAGAAGAGCCCGGCGAGGACCATGAGCGTGTTGAGCAGGCTCTTGGGATAGAGCGGGTGCTGGGGCAGCGAAGGCGCGACGATGGTCGCGAGGTAGCGCTGCTGGCGCGCGGCGTCGAAACGCACGCGTTCGAGTGATCCCATGGCCGAGACATAGGCCTTCTCGGCGAACTCCCGGTCGATGGTGAGCGCCTCGTAATCGGCGATGAGGCCGCCGATGGTCGAGTCGTCGGCGGTGGTGCTCGTCGAGGTCGCGGCGCGGGACCGCTCCTCGTCGATCTGCTTTTCGAGGGCCTTGATGACACTGCGCTGATAGATGACGGTCGGCGCGTTCTCGGCGAGCTGCTGGCGCATGGTCTGCAGGCGCGCGCGGGCGGTCGTCAGCTCGCCCTGGAGGGTCTCGATGATCTGCTGGCGGGCCTCGGCCTTCTTGCGCGGGTCGATCTCCTGGCGCTCCTCGCGGAATGTCCTGACGGCGAGGCGCGCGAGGCGGAGGCGTGCTTCCGACTGCGCGAGCTCCTGCTCGGCCATGCGGACGGCGTCGCCGCGCGCGCGGGCGGAAAGGTCGTTTATGAGCTGCTCGCTCTGCTTGAGGATGGCATTGGCGAGCAGCAGGGCATCGTCCGGCCGGAAGGCGCGAATTTGCAGCGTCATGATCTGCGAGGTGGTGTCGAAGCCGATCGAGACCATGCGCCGCCAGTAGAGAATGACCTTTTCCATGGGCAGCGCCGGATCGAGGCGGGCCCAGCGATCGGCTTCGGGGCGTGAGAAGATGGACGCGTAGTCGGTCTCCGCCGCGAGGCGATCGAGGATCTGGCGGCTGCGCACGAAGTCGATGAGGACATAGGCATCGGCAACGGTTGCGGCGGGCGTCACGCTGATGAGGCCGAGCAGGTCAGTGGGGGCTTGGGCGGTGGTAGCGCTGCGTACGGCGAAGCGCGTTTCGGCCGCGTACTGGTCGGCGGCGAAGAGGCCGAAGTACGTACCGATGGCCAGTGTCGGCAGCGCGACGCCGAGGAAGAAGGATATGACGATGATGCGCCAGCGACGGCGCTGGCCGGCGCCCGGTGCGGAGGGCGCTGTCGTCGGTTTCTGCGGCGGGGGCGGTTCGGTCGTCTTGGCTTTCAGCGTGTGCACCATGGATGCGCTCATGCCACCGGCGTCGGGGCGCGCTTGAGCCCCATGAGCTTCTGGTGAGCGGCAATGCCCTCCTCGATGTCGTCGTAGAGTGTGATGGCGCCGCCGTGGACGAGGGCTGCCATGTCGCAATAGCTGCGTAGCGTCGCGACACTGTGGGAGACCATGAGAATGCGCGCCTCGACGAGCTTCTCCTTGAAGGACGCGCGGCATTTTTCCTTGAAGCGATCGTCGCCGACCTCGGTGATCTCGTCGACGAGATACCAGTCGAAGGAGATGGCCATGCTGATGGCGAAGGCGAGCCGCGCGCGCATGCCGGAGGAATAGGTCGAGACGGGCATGGCGAAGAAGGCGCCGAGCTCGGAGAACTCGCGCACGAACTCGAGAATGCGGTCCGTGTCCTGGCCATAGATGCGCGAGATGAAGCGTGTGTTGTCGACGCCCGTGGTGCTGCCGTTGAAGCCGCCGGAAAAGCCGAGCGGCCAGGAGACGCGTCCGGCGGTGACGATGCGCCCGCGGTCGGGGCGTTCCGCACCGGCGATCAATCGCAGCAGTGTCGATTTGCCGGCGCCGTTCTGGCCAATGACGGCAATGTTGCGGCGCTCGAACGTGAGCGTGACGGCGTCGAGCACATGTTTGCGGCCGCGGCCGACCTTGTAGGCTTTGCTGACGTCGAGGAGCTCGATCATGTCACGCCTCGCCCGGCGGCAGGTAGCGCTCGCCGGCAAGGCCCGCGAGCGTCGTGACGAGGCCGAAGCCCAGCAGGTAGGGAACGCTGATGAAATCGGGGCGATATCCCTCGTAGTAGCCGTAGCGGAGCCACTCGATGCCGTGGAGGATCGGGTTCCAGGTGAGGATGTCGGTCAGGGCGGAGGGGAGCATGACCGGCGTGAAGAAGATGCCCGAGATGAGAAAGAGCGGGCGGCTTATGAGGCCCTCGATCTGCTGCCAGGAGCTGACGTGGGCGCCGATGATAGCATTCATGCTGCCGAGGCCGAAGCCGAGCAGGGCGAGCGCGGCGATGCCGCTGGCGAAGACGTCGAGATGGGCTGGCGGCGGGATACCCTCGACGAGCATGAGGCCGGTGATGATGATCATCATCGAAAGCAGCGAGGTCGCGGTTTCGAGAATGCCGCGCGCGATCAGCGTATCGATGCGCTGCACGACCGGGAAATACAGGAGGGCCTTGTTGGCGTTGAAGGCGTTGCCGAGCTGAACGGCGAGGCGGCGCTGCAGGCTGTACCCCAGCATGCCGATGGCGAGAAAGAGATAGAGACTGTGGCCGACGTTGGCCGCGCGGCCGATTGCCTGAAAGACGAAGGCGAGGATCAGCACGCCGGCAAGCGGCTCGATGATGGCCCAGAGATAGCCGATCTGTGCGCGGCCGAAGCGCACGCGCGTCTCGCGCAGGAGCAGCGCGGCGATGACGCGCGCCATGGTCGCGAGCGGCCGGTCGGCTCGGGTGGTGCGGTCAATCGAAGGTGCGGACATTGCCACTGAGGTTTCCGAACGAGCGCGTGCCGAGATCGATCAGGCGCAGAACCTTGGCGATCTCCACGCCGGGGGCATTGGCGACGTAGAGAACGTCTTTGTCGCGCAGGAGGAAGCCGCGGGCATAGAAGTAGCTGCCGGGATCGCGCAGGCTGATGCGATAGACGGTCGGTATGGTACCGGCGCTGCCGAGGGCCGGCGCATCGGGCTGGAGCTGGCGAACGATGGCGGCGCTCTCGTAGCGGAAAACGAAGATGCCGGTGGCGTCCGCGCGCTCGTCGAGAAGGCCGCCGGCAAAGGCGATGGCCTCGAGCGCATTGACCTGAGAGGCCGGGAATATGAAGGCGCCGGGCTTGTGCACCGCGCCGAAGACAGAATAGCGCTTGGGGTCGTGGTTGATGTAGATGCGGTCGCCGGCAAGGATGAAGATGTTCTCGCTCTGCTCGTCGATGATCTTTTCGAGCAGCAGCGTGCCGCGCTCCTGGCCGCGCACGAAGGTGACGTAGACCTCGCGGGCGGGGTGGCTGGCGCCGCCGGCCTTGGCGATGACGTCGAGCAGCCGGTCGCCGGTCGTCGAGAGGGGATAGCGTCCGGGCTTCGCGACGTCGCCGGCGAGAACGAAGGTGTTCGCCTCGGTGCTCATGATGGAGACGACGACCTGCGGCTGGATGGCACGTCCTTCGAGGCGCGTGACGATCAGCTTCTGGACCTCGTGCGGCGTGCGGTCCTGTACCTTGAGGAGACCCGCGTAGGGGAGCGAGATGTTGCCCTGCTGATCGACCTGGAGCGCGGGGAAAGCGGCGTGGCGCTGCTCCTTGCCCGTGAAGAGGCCGCCGTCGCCGGCCTCGTAGACTGTGACGGCGAGGACATCGCCGGCACCGATGCGGGCCTTCGGCGCGGCAACCTTCCGCGCGAGGCGGGCGAAACCTCCGGGCCGGGCGGCGGCCATGGCGCGGATGACGGCGTGATTGACGTCGATGACGACGTACTCCGCCGGTGATGTCGTCTCGGGCGCGCCGCCGATCTCGCGGGAAAGCGGTCCGCTGGTCGGCGTGATGCCGCAACCGACGAGGACGAGCGCCAGGACGGCGAGCAGTCCGATGATCGCAGCGTGCAGGGGCCGCTTCGTCAGCAGCTTCGGCATAGTCGCCCTCTACGTGCGCCGGTTCTTCGCCGGGTGGCGCTCGGCATGGAGTACCACTGAACGCGCCGATCTACAATCTAAGGTAGTTGTTGGGGATGAACCCCTGTGATCATAGGGCAACTATTGCGGGTGCCGACCAGAGTCGATTTTGGAGATTTGGGCACATTTTTATGAGTATTTTGAAGCGGTGCACACGGCGCGGAATCGAAGGATACAACCAGAATACATCCTACGATTGAAATTTCATGGATTGTGCCTCCCGCTCGTGTCGGCATCATGCGCCTGCATAAGTTGCATGATCGGATGGCGGGCATGGACGATATTCGCGCGGCGACGCTTTCGAGCGGCATCTGGCGATTGCGGGATTTGCTGATGGGTGCCGCCGGCTATGAGCTAGTCCGCTGGCCGCGCCTGCTGGGGGCTGATGCGTACGACGTGGTCGTCGGCTGGGGGCACAAGAGGACGGCAGCCGCGGCGCGCCGGCTCGCCGCGCGACACGGAAAGCCGTACGTGGCACTCGAGGACGGGTGGGTCCGCTCACTGCAGCCGGGACCGAATGAGCTGCCGCGATCGCTGGTCATCGATCGCACGGGTATCCACTACGACGCGACCGGACCGTCGGATCTCGAGCGAATGATTGCGACGAGCGCGGGGACGCTGGACCGCGAGACGGTCATGCGGGCCGAGCGCGGCATGGCGCGGCTGCGCGGGGAAGCCATCGCGAAGTACAACGATGCGCCGATGCTCGACGCGGGTGCGCTGGGTCTGGCGCCGCGAGGGATCCGGCGGCGGGTGCTGATGGCGGATCAGACTTATGGCGATGCCGCCGTCACGACATGCGGCGCCGACATGCGCACGTTCGAGCGGATGCTCATTGCCGCGCGCACCGAGAATCGCGACGCGGAGATCCTCATAAAAATTCATCCTGAGGTCGCGCGCGGCCTGAAGCGTGGCTATCTCGCGGGATGCGCGGCCACGCACGACGTGCGCGTGATCGCCGAGCCGGTCAATCCGTGGTCGCTCATCGAACTCGTCGATCACGTCTATGTCGTCAGCAGCCAGCTCGGCTTCGAGGCGCTCATGGCGGGCGTGCCCGTGACGTGCTTCGGCACGCCTTTTTATGCCGGCTGGGGTCTGACCGATGATCGCGTTCCGATTCCGCGGCGCACGGCGCGGCCATCACTGGCTGAGCTCTTCGCGGCCGCCTACCTCGACTATGCCCTCTATGTCGACGTCGAATCGGGCCAGCGGATCAGCTTCGAGGCGGCCGTCGACGAACTCGTGAGAGAGCGCCGCAGATGCTCGACGGCAGGAGCAGCGCGCAGGTGGTGGGGTTGGCGGCGGTCTCCGCGGAGCGCCGATGTCCTGTCTGCCTTGCCGGAGATCATGCCGGAGCGCTAGGAGTTCCACTGCCGATCTATGTCACCGATACGCGCGACGGTCTTCGCGTGGCGCCGAGTGGCTTCGTGAAGTGGCGATGCGATCGCGACACTCAGGCCGTGTGCCGGTGTTGGGCGGTATGCGGCCATCCAGCTCTTGCTCTCAAGGTCTCTCAATGGGAAGGTCGGGGATTGAAACGGGGGGCAATAGTGGAAGCTATGATACGCAATTGGGCGTCTATCGGCGTGCGTCGCGCCTTTCGGAATCTACGTGACGAGCTTCATTTGGCCAGCAGGCACCGGCGCGGTCTGCGTAAAGCGCGAGAGCTCGCTACTCGACTTGGCATCAAGCTGAACGTCGGCTGCGGGGGCAATGTCAAACCCGGTTGGGTGAATATAGACCTCATCAGTGGGAAGGCGGACCTTGCACTGGATATGCGACAGCCGCTCCCGTTTCGCGATGGGTCTTGTGCGATGGTCTATTCTGAGCACTTCTTCGAGCACCTTTCCTATCCGGATGCGAAGCGTTTTCTGACCGAATGCTATCGAGTGCTCGATGACGGTGGCCGCTTCAGTGCCGGCGTGCCGGATACCGAATGGCCGCTGCGCGAGTACGCCAAGACCACCAGCGAAGATGCGTACTATGCGGCGGCCAAAGGTACGTGGAATCATCCGGATTGGTGCAAGACGCGCATGGATCACATCAACTTCCACTTCCGCCAGGATGAAGAGCACAAGTTCGCGTATGACTACGAGACATTCGAGAGCATCCTGCGTGAAGCAGGATTCTCAACCGTCAGTCGTCGCGAATTCACCCCATTGTTGGATACGCCAAGTCGCGCGCTCGGCACTCTGTATGTCGATGCAATCAAGTAGTCCGATAATCACGATCGTATGGTGATCATTCAAAACGTCACTGCGCTGCGCGCGGCCCAATGCGCGCGGGCGAGATCGCGCTCATCGGCCTCGTACGTCGTCGCGACGTGAGCGCCGTACCAGTACATGTTGTTGCCGCCGCCGCCGACGCTGAACGCGCCCGCTATGGCATTGTTGGCGCTGGTGTAGTTTTGCTCGGCCTCCGAATTGCGCAGCCTGCTCACGGTGGTGCCGACCTTGGTGACGTCTTCCACGTAGTCCGTGTCAACCGCCGTCGCCATGCCAAGCCGTTGTGAGCCGTTGACGTAGACGTGGCTGTTGTTGCTGGAGTCGTGCCGCGCGAGCACCACCGTGTCGCTCGTCGCGTACGATCCACCTACGATGCCGAAAATAGCAGCGTAACTTGTATACGTTGAGCGCCGCCGCCACGCGCCGCCGATCGCCACGTTGTTGCCGGGGCTGAAGCCGGAAGCCGTATAGCCGTCGTCTGTGCCGTCAAATACCAGATAGTAGCGGTCGCCACTCTGCTGCAGTGTGGCGCGAGCTGCGTCGCTCGTAGCCACAAGGTGCAAGCCGCCACCGGTGAGGTCCCGGATGGTCCCGACTGCATCGCCGACGCCGGCGGGCGTCGTGCCGCCACCCGTGCGCTCCTGAAAGAGCGACGAGAGGACGGCAATGTCATAGATCGCGACGGCGTTCGTGAGGTCGGTGATGGTCCAGCTCGAGCCTGCAGGCGTGACCTGCTTGATATCGCTCGCCGCCGCCGCGCCAACGCTATTCGCGGCGCGAAGCTCGACCTCGTATTCCTGATCGTTCGTGAGGCCGGAGATCGTGAAGCTCGATGTACTGCCGGACGACACCCAAGCGCCGCCATCCAGCCGGTATTCGATGTCGGTGATGGCAGCGCCGCCGCTAATCCGGCAGAACGAGGATCGTCACCTGGGCTTCCTCGTCGCCGGGTGCGAGGCTCCAGTCCTCGACCGCGAAGGCGTCGGGAACGGATGGCGCGGGAGCATCGATCGAGGGCCTGAGCAGGCCGATCCTGTGGAGCATCAGGCTCATGCGATTTCTCCCGTGGCGCCGGAGACGGCCCAGGAGTCGGTGCCGATCTTCGTCAGTGCGACGCCCTGCCAGCGGCTTTCGATTGCGCCGCTGCCAGCCGATACGCCGTTGATCGTCACGCCCGACGCGGCGGTGATCGTGGTGATGCCGGTGCCGATCTGCAGCACGTTGATGATCGTGCCGAGCGGGAAGGCGATGACGCTGTTCGCGGGAATGGTGAGCGTGTTGGCGCCGCCATTGCTCATGCTCACGATGCGACCCTTGTCGGCGAGGACGAGCGTGTAGCTCGTGCCGGTCTGGGCATTGATGCCGGGCTCCGCGAAGGCGAGATCCCGGCTTTCGACGCTGAGGACGCCGGCGGATGTGCGGCCGAGCGTCGTATCCGAGGCGTGGCCGATATTGAGGGCTGAGAACTGAGGCGAGGCAGCTGAGGTGAGGCCGACGACATCGGCTTGCGTCATGGCGAGCAGTGCACGCATGGCGGCATAGTCCGCGGCGGCGACAAGGCTCGAGCCGTCGGCGCTGAGGCCGAGACCGGTGGTGCGCATGAGCGCCTGGGAAGCCTGCGCGAGGAGCGTGCGCGCGGCGGCGGTGATGGCGCTGTCGCCGAAATCGCCGGAAACGGTCGATGCATCGGTGTCGGTCTTGAGCAGGGCCGCGGCCTGATAGCGGCTGCCGATGCTGCCGGTGCCGGCGGTCTCGCCATTGAGGCTGACGCCCGATGCAGCCGCGATCGTGGTGGTGCCGGCGCCGAGCTGGAGGACGCTGATGATCGTGCCGAGAGGGAAGGCGACGCTGGCGTTGGCGGGGATCGTCAGCGTGTTGGGCGACGCATGGCTCATCGTGACGAGTGAGCCGCGGTCGGCGACCGTGAGCGTGTAGCTCGTGCCTGCCTGCGCGTTGACTTGCGGTTCGAGCAGAGCTTTGCCGTCGAGCGCGGATTGCAGGTCCGTGATGGTGGCGATGGCCTGGGCGCCTGTGTGGTTGGCGCGGTCGAAGGCATCGCCCTCGATGGCCTGTGGATCGTAGAGGCTCGCGAGCATGTCGCCGCTGCCACTCGGCGTTGCCCACGTCACGTCGCCGTCGTCGTTCGAGGCCTTGGCGAGCACCTGGCCGGTGACGCCGCCGGCGGGAAGGGTCGCGCTTTCGATGTCGACGCCGGAGGGAAAGGAGACCTCGCCCGTGTCCTTGTCGATGAGAATGGAGTCGTGCCATGCGCTGCCGTCGGCACTCACCTTGAAGTGGAAGTCGTCGTCGCCGGCCGTGCCCATCTCCGCGCGGCCGGAGAAGCCGGTCTGGAAAAGGAGGGCGGCCGTATCGCCGGGCGCGGACTTGTTGAGCTTGAGCTGATGGCCGGCACCGGCGTGATTGAAGAGCGATGCCGGCGAGGCGAGCGCAAGGCGGTTACTCTCGTCGGCCGTCGCGTTGATGCCGAGCGTGTCGAACGCGCCGTCACCGCCATCGCCGCCGCCACCCTCACCGCCACCGACGGCGACCCAGGCGGTGCCGTTCCAGGCCCTGAGCGCGTTCTCCTCGGCGATCCAGGCGCGCCAGCCCGGGCGCGGCGCGTAGAAGGCCCAGCCGCCGTCCTGAAATGCCGCGATCTCGAGGTCGTGGCCGGACCAGGCGCCCGTGCTGGCGGCGCCTACGATGTGGCGGTCGCCTTCGGCGGGATCGTCCGGTGGAGCGGTGCTGTCACGATCGATGACGGCGAGATGCACGAGCGCGTCGAGGGCACGGATGGCCTCGTTGTGCGTCACATGTTTCTGGGCCTGGGCGGCCATGATGTAGGGAAGGGCGAGGTTCGGAGTGTCCGCCATGGATGGGCTTTCTGGCCAGCAGGGTGCTCCTGGAAATCTAGCCAGTGCTCGATGGGCGGGGATAACGTTGTGCGATCTCAGTCCTCGTGCACGCGATCGCGGATGGCGAACCGCTGCGAGCGCGCGGCGAGGCGGCGTAGGCCCGAGGGGAGCAAAGCGCCGAGACGTGCCAGCGTCGCGAGCGTTGTCGGGAGCCAGACACGGGGCGGCCGGCGCGCGAGACCGCGGACGATGCGGCGCGCAGCTTCCTCCGGAGCCATCAGGAAGGGCAGAGCGCCATTGTGGGCTTCCGTCTGCCGGGTCGCGATGTGTCCCGGATAGACGACGCTGATCCGGATGCCCTTCCCTGCGACGAGCGTGCGCAGCGCCTCGGCGTAGCGGCAAGCCCGGCCTTGGAGGCGGAGTAGGCGGGCGCATCGGCCAGCGGGAAGACGGCGGCGAGGGACGCGATGACGGCAATGTGGCCGCGGCCGCGCGCGCGCATGAGCGGCAGCACGGCGTGGATCGTGCGCAGGGAGCCTTCGAGATTGGTGCGGAGAAGCGCGATCGCCTGCTCGATGTCCTCGTTGCCGGCGCCGGAATGGCGGCCGTCGAACTGGCCGGCGTTGGCAATGAGCAGATCGATCGGACGCGCGCGATCGAGCTCGGCAAGCCAGGCGTGGAGAACGGTCGGCGCCGTGACGTCGGCGACCTGCACACGCACTTCGGCGCCTGCCGCGCGGCAGTCGTCGGCGGCATCGGAAAGGGCGTGCCTGTCGCGTGCGACGAGCCCGAGCAAGGTGCCCGGTCGCGCATAGGAACGAGCGAGCGCAAGACCGAGACCGCGGCTTGCTCCGGTAATGACCACGCATCGCGTGCCATCCGTGCGGGCCAGCTCAGTCTCGGCGCGCCAGTCGAGCGCCGACGTGTGGCCGTTTAGGCGCTCGGCTGAATATTGCGTGGAAAGCCCCTCAATCACGGCTTGTGCGTCCATAGCTATTTATCTACTTAAAGTTGCATAACAGGGAAGCACGCGCGCGTCGATCCCGGCGGGCGAGGACATGCGGAAAAGCAAGTTCGGTCAGGAGCTTGCCACATGTCGAGGGTAGCGCGTGCTGGATTGGCGGTGGGGTGCTCGAATTGGTTCAGGCAAAAGATTGCGAGGCGGAGATCCTCATTGCCGGACGAGCGTGCCGGCTGCCGGGTGCGCCGAGCATCGCCGCATTCTGGGATGTGCTCCGCGAGCGCCGCTGCACCATCGGTGAGGTCGGCCCAGGGCGCTGGCCGCGCGGCCGCTATCTCCATCCACGCCCTGGAGAACCGGGAAAGACCTACACGTTCCGCGCCGGGACGCTCGACGATCCATGGTCGTTCGATCCCGCGCCGTTCGGGATCTCGCCGCGCGAGGCCGCGCAGATCGATCCTCAGCAGCGGCTCGCGCTGGAGCTCGTCTGGGAAGCACTCGAGGATGCGGGCGTGCCGCCCTCGCAGGTCGCGGGCACGAGGGTCGGTGTGTACGTCGGCGCGTCATCGGTCGACCATGGCAGTCGCCGAGTATTCGATGCGGCCGGTGGCGACGGGTACTACATGACGGGCAGCGCACTGTCGCTGATCGCCAATCGCATCTCGCATGCCTTCGACTTTACAGGGCCGAGCCTCGTCATCGACACGGCCTGCTCTTCGTCGCTGGTGGCGCTGCACGAGGCGCTCACGACCTTGCGTGCGGGATTGATCGATGCGGCCGTCGTGGCGGGCGTGAACATTCTGCTCAGTCCCTTCCCCTTCATCGGTTTCGCGCAGGCGCGCATGCTCTCGCCGGACGGGTTCTGCCGCGCTTTCGCTGCCGGCGCCGACGGCTACGTCCGCAGCGAGGGCGGCGTGGCGCTGGTGCTGATGCGAGCCGGTGCAGTCGGCTTCGGCCGCGTGCGCCCACATGCGCGGATGGTGGCGAGCGGCGTCAGCTCGGATGGGCGGACGGTCGGCGTGTCGCTGCCTTCGGCCGTCGCGCAGGGGCGGCTGCTCGGCAGCATCTACGCCGAAGCGGGCATCGATCCGGCGCATCTCGCGTTCGTCGAAGCGCACGGCACGGGCACGCGCGTCGGCGATCCGATCGAGGCGCAGGCGCTCGGCCAGGCGCTGGGGCGGCGACGCCGCGCGCCGCTGCCGATCGGATCGGTGAAGTCGAACGTCGGACATCTCGAGCCTGCGGCGGGGCTCGTCGGATTGCTGAAGGCCAGCCTTGCGCTTGAGCACGACATACTCCCGGCCACGCTGCACGCCGACGAACTCAATCCCGACATTCCGTTCGCCGAGCTGAACCTTCTCGTCGCGCGTCAGCCGATGGAGCTTGCGCCCGCGCGACGTCCGCGCCTCGCCGGCATCAGCACGTTCGGTTTCGGCGGGACGAATGCTCACGTGATCATCGCCGATTGTCGCGAGACGCAGGACGTGCGACGACCGCTTGCGCGGCGCGGGCTCAATGGGGCGTGCACCGGCACGGCGATGGCGCATCTCGGCACGCTGCTCAGCGCCGAAACCGGGCCGGCGCTCGCGGCTGCTGCCGAGCAGCTTGCCGCGCGTACAAAGGCTGCCGAGGCCGACATCGAGACCATGCGCAGCGCGATTGCGCACCATCGCGAGCTGTTGGCCGAGCGTGCCGTCGTGCTCGGCGATCCCGCACCGGGACTTGCGGCGCTGGGCAGCGGCTCGACCTCGCCGCGCTTGGTGCGCGGACGGGCGATCGCGCGAGCGGCACCGGTGGCCTTCGTCTTCTGCGGCAACGGCGCCCAGTGGGTCGGCATGGGACGCACGGCGCTTGCGAACGATCCGATCTTTGCTCGTCACGTGACGGCGCTCGACGCCATGGTCCGGCGCGAGACGGGTTGGTCGATCACGGACATGCTCGCGTCGGGCGATCTCGGCGAGGCGCTGAAGTTCACCAGCATCGCCCAGCCGCTGCTGTTCGCGCTTCAGGCTGCGGCGGCCGATACGCTGCGCGATCGCGGCCTCGAACCGGCGATGGTGATCGGTCACAGCGTCGGCGAGGTGGCGGCGGCCTATGTCGCGGGCCATTACGACCGTCGCCAGGCCGTCCGTCTCGTGCTCGCGCGATCGGCGGCGCAGGAGTTCGCGCGCGGGCGTGGACGCATGGCCGTGCTGCACGCCGGCGTGGAAGACGCGCGCCGTCTCATCGCGCAGTGCGGCGGCCGCGATGTCGAGATCGCGGCGCTGAACAGCCCCGCATCCGTGACGCTGGTCGGCCCTGCCGAGATGCTCGGCGCGGTGCTCGACGCGGCGGCGGCGCGTGGGTTCGCCTGCCGTGTCCTCGACATCGACTATCCTTTTCACAGTCGCGCCATGGATGGCGCGCGGCGCCGTCTCGCTGTCGATCTCGGCAAGCTCGTCGCATCGCCGGGAAGTGCCACGCTCATCTCCACGGTGACGGGACGTCCGCTCGAGGCGAAGGAGCTTCACGCCGACTACTGGTGGCGGAATGTGCGCCGCCCCGTCCGTTTCGCCGACGCGGTGGCGCAGGCGGCGGCACTCGGCGCAGGCGTGTTCGTCGAGATCGGACCGCGGCCCGTGCTGAAGGCCTATCTCGACCAGTGTCTCAAAGCCGCGGGCGCGAGCTATGCTGTCGTGCCGACGTTCACGCGTGACGACGAGCTGGAAATCGATGCGCTCGCCGTTGCGACAGCGCGCGCCATCGTGAGCGGTGCGCAATTCGATGCCGTCCGGGCATTCGGGCCGCCGCCGGCCGGAGGCTGGCGCGATCTCCCGCACTATCCGTGGCAGCGCGCCCACCTCATGAGCCCGGACACGGCGGAGAAGCTCGGCGGTGTCGAGACGGATCTGAGCGGTGCCGACGCCGATGGGTTGATCGGCCACCGCGCGGCGGGGGACGTGCTCGTCTGGCACAGCCATATGGATACGATTGCCTGGCCGGAGCTCGATGATCATCGCGTTGCGGGCCAGCCGTGGCTGCCGGCCGCAGCCTTCGTCGATATGGCGCTGGCGGCCGCGCAGACGTGGCTCGGACAGGCGCAGGTCGAGCTTCGCGATCTCGACATCGTGCGGCCGCTTGCGCTCGCGGCGCAGCCGACGATGGACGTGCGCACGCGTATCGATCCGGAGACGGCGACCTGCGAGATCGCGAGCCGGTCGCGCCTGTCGGACGACATCTGGCAAGTGCACATGCGCTGTCGCGTGGCGGTGTTTGCGGGCAGTGCAGGTGACGCGGAGACGGATGAGCAAGCGTCGCTTGGCGAGCGCACGCTTTGCGCCGAGGACGTCTACGCGCGTGCGGAGGCCATAGGACTCAGCTATGGGCCTGCCTTCAGGCGTCTTGGCGAGGTCGTGTCGTCCTGCAACGGCAGCCTGCGGGCCGCGTTCGATCCGGCGGCCGGTGCGTGGCCGCGCGGATTCGTGCTCGCGCCGTGCGATCTCGACGGTGCCTTCCACGGTTTGCTGGCGTTCGACGCGTACAGCGAGCAGGCATCGCCCGCGCGCGTTCTCGTGCCGGTGAGGCTCGGGCGCGTACGGGTGTTCCGTCCCGGCGTGCGTGCTGCAGGCGCAGTGATCACGAGGATCGCCGCGCGGGGCGAAGGTCTCGCCTGCGGCCTCGCACTGCTCGATGCCGAGGGCGCCAGCGTCGCGCGGATCGAGGATGCGTACATGGCGCCGCTCATCCTCAGGCCGGAACGCGATATGGAGCACGTGGCGTTCCGGATTGCCGGGAGGCGTCACATCGATGCGAAGCGCGCAACGAGCGCGTTGCCCGATGTGCGATCGATTCGGGCGCGGCTCGACGATCTCCCGGCGCGCATCAGGGGCCTGAGCGAGGAGGCCATACTGCTCCTCGATGCGGCGGCACAGCGCGCGGCCTACGATGCCCTCGCGATCGGCGATGGCACGGGCGAGCCGGATGTGGCGAGTGAACGCGATCCGCAGCACGCCCTCGCCTGCGCGATCGCGCGTGATGGTGCGCTGATCGAGATTTCGGACGAGGGCCGCGAACGATTGGTGGCGTCGTGTCCGATCCCGCCGCTCGACCGCATCGTTTCGACGCTCGTGGCGGAACATCCCGAGCTCGGTGCCGAATGCGCGCTGCTTGCCGATGCGGCTGCCGCGCTCGCGGACGGAGGCGCGTGGGTGCCGGCAACTGCAACGTGGCAGCACGTGCGCCGGGATTCGCCGCGTGCCAGGGCCGAGCGCGCGCATGTGCAGGCGGCCGTCGAGCTGCTGCACGAATGCTGGCCCGAAGACCGGCCGCTGCGGGTGCTCCAGATCGGTGCCGAAGTGCAACTCATGCCGTCCGCATGGGCCACGAGGCTTGCTCGCGCGGGACGGCTTCGGCTCGCCATCGCCGATGTCGACGGAGGGGCGCTGGCCGCCTTGCGCGCTGACATGCTTCCCGATGAGGTCGCATTGATCGAGCTTGACGAGGATGGCCGAGCTGAGCTTGTGGGTCGCGGGCCTTTCGACATCGTCATCGGTGCGAATGCTTTGCACCGTCTCGACGGCGGCGGGCTCTCGGCGGTGTGCAAGAGCATGGCGGCGCGCGGGATGCTCTTTGCCATCGAGCCTGACGCGGGAGCGTTTAACGAGTTCATCTTCGGTTTTGCGGATGGGCGATGCGCGCTCGGGCGACGGCTTCGCAGTGGCGCGCAGTGGTGCGAGGCGCTCGAGCGCGCCGGCTTGAAGGATGTCGAGGCGCGACGGCGCGCCGATCTCGGCGGCGCCATCGTGCTGACGGCCGTTGCCGGCGCCGTACGTACAGTCGGGGCGGCCGGGGATCGCGCTGCGTCGGACGAAGCCTCGGCGCCGAAGCGTCACGCGCGTATACTCGCACGCGACCGGTGCCGCGCGGCACCCTTTGCGGCGCGGCTCAAGGCGGCGCTCGGCGCGCGGTCGCCGATGGCGTTGGCGGGAGCCGAAGGTGAGCTGTACTGTGGCATTGATGCAATCGTTCTCGCAGGCACGGGCGGCGCGATCGACGATCCGCAGCGCGCCATCGTCGACATGATGGCGCTGATGCAATCGACTCTCGCCAGGAGCGATGCGGCGCCGGGGCGTGTCTGGATCGTGGCGCCGGGCGGTGCGCGCCATCTCGTCGGCGAGGGGGCGGTCGATGCCGTGGCGAGCGCGGTCTGGGCTTTCATGCGGACGGTTGCCAACGAGCATCCGGGGATCGACTTCCGTCTGGTTGATTTTTCCGATGCGCTCGACGAGGCGACGGTTGCGATGCGGCTCGCCGAGCTTGTCGCAGCGCCGGGCAACGAGGCCGAGATCGTTCTGACGAACGACGGGCACGTCGCTTTGCGGGTTGTCTCGGGTGTGACGCCGCCGCACCAGAGCGCGCCACGCGCGGAAGCCGACACTGCCGTTCGACTCGCGCTCGAGCGGCCGGGCGTTCCCCAGAGCCTTGCATGGCGCGAAGTCGGCAGGCGCGCGCCGGACGATGACGAGGTGGAAATCGCGGTTGCCGCGACGGGGCTCAATTTCCGCGATGTCATGTGGGCGGCGGGGATGTTGCCGGCGGAAGCGCTCGATGGCGGCTTTGCCGGAATGACGATCGGTTTCGAGTGCGCCGGGATCGTCGCGCGCAAGGGCGCGCGCGTCGCACATCTCGATGTCGGCGATCGCGTGTTCGCGGTGGCGCCGGCTGCATTCTCCTCGCACGTGACGGTCGCGGCCTCGGCTGCGGGACGTTTGCCCGAAGGTATCGATCTCGTCGCGGCGGCGAGTGTGCCCGTTGCTTTTCTGACGGCGCACTATGCGTTGAGCCGGGTCGCGCAGCTCCGCGCGGGCGAGTGGGTGCTGATCCATGGTGGTGCCGGTGGTGTCGGCCTCGCCGCGTTGCAGATTGCGCAGAGCATCGGCGCCCGCACGATCGTGACGGCGGGGACGCGCGAGAAACGGGCGTTGCTGCGCCTGCTCGGCGCTGAGCATGTGCTCTCCTCGCGCTCGCTGGACTTCGAGGACGGCGTGCGTGCGATCGCGCCGGAAGGCGTGCACGTCGTGCTCAATACGCTCGCTGGCGCGGCCATGGAGCGCAGTCTTGAGCTTGTGCGTCCATTTGGTCGTTTCCTGGAGCTCGGCAAGCGCGACTACTACGAGAACACGAAGATCGCGCTGCGACCCTTCAGGCGTAACGTCGCCTACTTCGGCATCGATGTCGACCAGCTCATGCAGCACGAGCCGATGCTCGCGGCGGAGATGATGCAGACGCTTTCGACGCGTCTGGCGCGGGGCGAGCTACGGCCGCTGCCCCATCGCTGCTTTGCGGCGGATGAGGTGCATTCTGCCTTTCGGCTCATGCAGCAGTCGGGGCACATCGGCAAGATCGTCGTGACGCCGCCGACGGCGTTGCCCGCGTCTGCGTCGCGACAGGCCGAGTCGTTCGCGGTATCGAGCGCGGGCGCGCATCTCGTGATCGGCGGGCTCGGCGGTTTCGGCTTGGCGACGGCGGCATGGCTTGCGCGCCGTGGCGCGCGAACGATCGTCCTCGCTTCGCGGCGCGGCGTTGCCGATGCGGCAGGCGAGGCGACGATCGCTCAACTGCGCGCAGGTGGTGTCGATGTCATGATCGAGGCCTGCGATGCCGCCGATGAGAATGCGCTCGCGGCCCTGCTGTTCCGTCTGCGGGCAGCGGGGCACACGCTGCGCAGCGTCTTCCACTGCGCGATGGTGATCGAGGATGCGACGCTCGCCAATCTTTCGACCGACGCGGCGGCGCGCGTGCTGGCGCCGAAAGTGGATGGCGCCCGTCATATCGATCGGCTGACGCGCGACTCCGGGCTCGATCATTTCGTGCTCTATTCCTCCGCGACGACGTTGTTCGGCAATCCCGGGCAGGCGGCGTACGTGGCCGCGAACGGCTATCTCGAAGGCATCGCGCACGCGCGCAGGGCCGCGGGGCTGCCGGCGCTGGCGATCGCCTGGGGCGCGATCAGCAATGCCGGCTACGTCGCGCGCTCGACGGGATCGCGCGCGCGTCTCGATGCCCGAATCGAGGCACGACTCGAAGCTGCGGCCATGACGGCCGAGGAGGCGCTGCGCCATCTCGAAGCCGTTCTCGCCAATCCCGTCGGCGCGCCGCCGGTGGTGACGCTGGCGCCGCTCGACTGGCCGGGAATGGCGCGCCTTCTGCCCATGCTCAAGCGACCGACCTTCGCCGCACTGTCGGCGCTGCGCGACGGCGATGAAGGCGAGGAAACCTCGGACGATCCGCTCGTCGAGATCAACGGCCTCGATACTGGCGAGGCCGTGGCCGTGCTGGCGCGTCATCTCGCGCGTGTCGTCGGCAAGGTCATGCGCGCGCCCGCGACCGCCATCGATACGAGCCGGCCGCTCGCCGACATGGGCATCGACTCGCTCATGACCATCGAGCTGCAGTTTGCAGCCAAGCAGCGCTTCGGCGTCGAGCTGCCGCTCGGTGCGCTCGTCGGCGGCGCGTCGATCGAGGATCTGGCGGCGCGCCTGCTGCAGCGCCTGCGGGGCGGCATCGTTGCGGCTGGAGAGGCGGACCGCGTGCTGCTGTCGAAGCATATCGAAGGTCCCGAGCGCGCGGTGCAGGCCGTGGCTGCTCAATAGCGTTGCGGCACGGAGGCACGATCTTGGCACGCTCGAACGGCACGCGGCTCGCAGGGCATGACAGGAGCGATCTCATCGAGCGTATGCGCAAGCTGACGGGACTCGCGGGTGCGTCGCGGTGCGACAGCGCGAGGCAGATGCGCGCTGCGCCGGCTTTCGATACGCTCGAAGAGTACAGATTGCTCACGCGGCATCGCGAGATCGGTCGCAGCCATGACGTGGCGGACCCGTTCTTTCGCGTGCAGAGTGGCCGCACCGGGCCGACGACCGTGATCGGCGGGCGCGAGGTTATGAACTTCGCGTCCTACGACTATCTCGATCTCAACCGCGCACCTTCTGTCGCTGCCGCGGCGAAGGCGGCCATCGACCAGTACGGCACGTCGGTTTCGGCGAGCCGGCTCGTCGCGGGAGAGCGGCCGATCCTGCGCGATATCGAGCGCCGCCTTGCTGATGTCTACGTGGCGGAGGACGCCGTCGTCTTCGTGAGCGGCCACGCGACCAACGTCGGCGTCATCTCGACTCTCATGCGGCACGGCGATCTCGTGCTTCATGACGAGCTCTGTCATGCCAGCATCCTCGTCGGTGCGCGTCTCTCGGGCGCGTCGCGGCACGCCTTCCGGCACAACGACATCGCGGCGCTCGAAAGGATGCTGGAAGAAGTCGCAGGGGACCACGAGCGCATTCTGATCGTCGTCGAGGGCCTCTATTCCATGGATGGCGATGTGCCTGATCTTGCGCGCCTGGTCGAGCTCAAGCGGCGTCATGGCGCGTGGCTGATGGTCGACGAGGCGCATGCGCTCGGCGTGCTGGGCACGACAGGGCGTGGCCTCGCGGAGCACGCCGGCATCGATCCGCGACACGTCGATATCTGGATGGGGACGCTCAGCAAGACGCTCGCGGGCGCGGGCGGCTACATTGCGGGAAGCGCGAGCCTCGTCGAGCTGCTGAAGCTCGGTGTTTCCGGTTTCGTCTACAGCGTCGGCCTGTCGCCGCCGATCGCGGGTGCGGCACTCGAGTCGCTCGCGCTCATGACGCGCGAGCCGGAACGTACGGCGCGGCTCAGGCAAAATGGCCGGCTGTTCCTGGAGACGGCGCGCGCGACGGGGCTCGATACGGGGCTCGGCGACGGCTTCGCCATCTGCCCGATCATGGTTGGCGACTCGCTGCGCGCCGCAAAGCTTAGTGAGCGCCTTCTCGCGGAAGGACTGAATGTGCTCCCGATCATCTATCCGGCTGTGCCCATGCAGTCGGCGCGGCTGCGCTTCTTCATCACGAGCGCGCATACGGAGGCGCAGATCAAAGACGCGGTCACCATCACGAAGCGCGAACTCGACAAGCTCGTTGCAGAGGGTTTCGGCCTTTCAGCGGTCGCGCGCCGATTGGCGATAGGACGAACGTGAGACTTGGGCGTGCGGGAATGTCGATAGATTCTGCCGAATGGCCGATGGCACTTCAGGGCGGCGCGCGCCTCGTTGTTGCCGGCGTCGCCCGGTGGAACCACAAGGTAGTGGCGGCGATGCTCCGCGAGATCGACGCGCGGCCGCGCATGGTGCCGAGCATCGCCGATGGCCTGGCAATTGCCGCCGACGAAGGCCGCACGCTCATTGCCTGGGCAGCAAAGCTGTCCGCCGCGGACGAGCTGCGCGCGGCTGCGGCCGGCATCAGTGTCGTCAGGATCGAGGACGGCTTCCTGCGCTCGGTCGGGCTCGGTGCGGGGCTCGTGCCGGGCGCCTGCTTCGCGCTCGATGGGCGCGGCATCCACTACGATGCGCGGCGACCGAGCGATCTCGAGCATCTTCTCGTGCACACCGATGTGTCGCCTGAGGAAGCGCGGCGCGGCGCCAATCTCGTCAGGCTCATCGCTGCGAATCGGATCTCGAAATACAATCTTGCCGGCAGGCCGCTCCGCCTCGTGACGCCCTCCGGGCGTTTGCGCATTCTCGTCCCGGGTCAGGTGGCGGACGACGCGGCCGTCCGCTGCACGATCTCGGCATCCATCGATCCGACGTGCGAGAACATCAATCTCGCGCTCTTGCGCGCGGTGCGCCGGCGCCATCCGGCGGCCTTTATCGTCTACAAGCCGCATCCCGATGTCGCGCATGGCCTGCGCTCAGGGCACGTTCTGCCGCATGAGCTGCGCGAGGTGGCTGACGCGGTCGCTACGGATGCGAATATTCTGGAGCTGATCGACGCCTGCGACAGTGTGGAGACATTGTCCTCGCTGACGGGCTTCGAGGCGCTGATCCGCGGCAAGCGGGTGACGGTGCACGGGGCGCCGTTCTACGCCGGCTGGGGATTGACCGAGGACCTGACTAAGCTGCCGCGTCGCGGGCGCCGCCGTACACTCGCCGAGCTCGCCTATCTGAGTCTCGTGCGTTACTGCCGCGCCGTCGATCCCGAGAGCCTCGAGCCGCTCTCGTGCGAGCGTTTGATCGAGCGGCTCGCTGAGATGAGGGCGCGTCCCGAGCAGCGCGCACTCACGGCGACGCGCATGCGCCTGTCATGGCTGGGGCACAGGCTCGGGTTCTGATTGAAGGCCGCTGAAGGTCGAGAAGCCGGGCCGGGATGCGCTTTGTGACGGTGGGCTCGGCAGCGGCTCGTTGACAGTTCCCGAGATGAGACGTTCGGCGATCTCGGCGATCGCGCGCGCGCGCCCGGCGCGATTGTAGAAGCTGCCTTGCACCTGGATGGTGCTGGCGAGCAGGCGGATGAATGCATCGCGAAGCTCAGGATCGGGCAGCTCGGGTGCGCTCCAGAACGTGTCGAGCGCTCCCTGATGCGTGAGGCCCGGTATATCGAACAAGGCTTGACCGAGAACCTTGACCGGTCGCGAGCGCTGGATCGCGTGAATACCGACCGTGCTGTTGATCACGACGATGCGGCGCGCATGATCGAGCAGCGTCGGCAGATGTCCGCCGTCCATGGTCATCGCACGGCGCCCCATGCCGCGCGCCGCGGCTGCGCGCGCGATGATGCGCGACCATGCCTCGCGGCCATTGTCGAGAGGATGAATCTTGAAGACGACGTCGAGGTCGGGCGGGCCAGCGCGCTGCAGCGATGCGAGGATCGTGTCGATGGCTTCGCTTTGGTGAGCGAACGGCGCATTGATGCGGAGCTGATAGTCGTTCTGCATCTGCAGCGGCACGAGGACATACTTGCGCTTTGCCTGCAGCGAGTTGCGCGTGCGACGGCAGGCGCGGCGGCCACGGCGTCCAGCAGCCATGAGGCGCGGGATATAGCTCAGATAGTTGAGCAGCGGATTGTAGTAGCTGTCGGCGTTGTAGCGCGGGTAGAGCGGCGTGCCGAAGTAGGTCGTCAGATGATGCGTGACCTCGTGGAAGGCTTCGACGAGGAAGGCGTGGGCATACTGCGGATCGAGCGGATGATGCGGGAGACGGGCGGCGGCGGTTTTGATGCGCGCCGGATCGCGCGGGAAATGCGAGAGCGCCGACATGCCCTCGCGTTCGAGCGTGATCCAGTCCGGGCGCAGGTAGCCGAACTCGTAGACGGTGCCGCGAAGGCCGAGCGTGCGCGAGAGATCCACCGCCGCGCGGTGATAGGGCAGCCGATCGCCGTAGTAGAGAACGTCCGTGATGCCGTGCTGGCGGACATAGTTCGCGAGGAAGGCCGGCCAGGCCTCGAATGTTCCGCGATAGCTGACAGCCGGTCGCCATCCCCATTGCACGGCATCGCCGAGGCAGAGATTGATCCGATGCACGCGGCAGCCACGCGCAGTGAGCGCATCGGCGAGCCGGGGCGCGAACGAGCCGGGCGGGGCCTGAAGAAAGAGGATTGTCGGCTTGCTGTGCGGCATGGGTGTTTGCTCGGTTCAGTATTGGCGGCAGATCGACGGAAATCGCAGAGGCATCCGCACGCGATGATGGCCTGCGGTCCCAGTTCGATCTGCTAGAGTGCGGGCAATATCGATGGCGGTCTTGCCGATCGGGGAGGATGAACCATGGCTTATGCGACGGCCGGCGACGGCGCCCGCCTCTACTACGAGGAGACCGGATCGGGCCGCACCGTGATTTTCGTCCACGAGTTTGCGGGCGACATGCGGAGCTGGGAGCCGCAGATGCGCCACTTCGGCCGATCGTATCGGTGCATTTCCTACAATGCGCGCGGCTACCCGCCCTCGGATGTGCCGCCCGAGTCCGCGAGCTATTCGCAGGCGAACGCGGCGGACGACATCAAGGCCGTGCTCGATGCCGCGGGCGCGGACGACGCACATGTCGTCGGGCTTTCCATGGGTGGCTTTGCGACGCTGCACTTCGGCTTTCGCCACCCGAAGCGGGCGCGCTCGCTCTGTGTCGGCGGATGCGGATACGGCGCCGAGCCCGAGCAGCGCGAGCGCTTCCAGGCCGAGGCGGATGCGACGGCCAATCTGCTGACGACCGGCGGCATGGCGAAGTTTGCCGATGCGTACGCGCACGGGCCGACGCGCGTGCAGTTCGAGAACAAGGACCCGCGCGGCTTTGCCGAGTTCAAGCGGATGCTGGCGGAGCATTCGGCGCTCGGTTCGGCCAACACGCAGCTCGGCGTGCAGCGTGCGCGTCCCTCGCTCTATACGCTCGTCGATGAGATGAAGAACTTGACCGTGCCGACGCTCATCATCACCGGCGACGAGGATTGGCCCTGTCTCATGCCGGGCATTCTGATGAAGCGAAATATCCCGCGGTCGGCGCTGGCGGTCATGCCGAATGCCGGCCACGCGATCAATCTCGAGGATCCCGACGACTACAACCGGATCGTCGGCGATTTCCTGGCGCGCGTGGAGAGCGGACGCTGGCCGACGCGGGACCCGCGCGCCATGAGCGCTTCCATCACCGGCATGAAAACCTGAGATCGACCGCATCGGAAATCATCCCCCACGTGCTCACCGCAAGGTTGCGCGGGCGTGGCGATTGCGCAACCTTTTGTTGATATAGAATTGAAGAATTCAACTTGAAGTTGACGTACGGCTCGCCTGTCTGTCACCTGATGATCAACCCGCTTGTCGGGATCATGAGGTTGCACGGGGGTGAGTTGGATGGCCGGGCTCGAGAGGCGCGCACGCCGGCGGATTGACCGTCAGGTGCCGCAGGGGAAGGCAGGATCGCCGTGGGACGCCGCGTCGTGGCGGCGCGATACCGCGGCATGAAGATCCTCGCGATATTCGGGACGCGTCCGGAGGCCATCAAGATGGCGCCGGTCGTCAACCGCCTCATCAGCTCGGGTGACGGTGAGACGCGCGTGTGCGTGACGGCACAGCATCGCCAGATGCTCGATCAGGTGCTCGATCTCTTCGGCATCGTTCCGGACTTCGACCTCGACATCATGCGGCCGGGCCAGACGCTCGCCGGCATCACGTCCGCGGTCCTCAATGGCCTCGATGCGGTCTTCGAGAGCTTCCGGCCGGACATGGTGCTCGTGCACGGCGATACGAGCACGACCTTCAGCGCGAGCCTCGCGGCCTACTATCACCGTATCCCGATCGGCCACGTCGAGGCGGGCCTGCGCACGGGCAACCTCCAGGCGCCCTGGCCCGAGGAGGCCAACCGCAAGCTGACCGGCGCCATCGCCGATCTCCATTTCGCACCAACCGAAGCGGCGCGCCGCAACCTGCTCGCCGAAGGCGCGCCACGCGAGCGCGTCATCACGACGGGCAACACGGTCATCGACGCGCTGCGTCTCGTCGCGCGACGCTTCGAGGAGGACGCCGTGCTCGATGCGCATATGCGCGAGGCATTCGCATGCCTGCGCGACAATGCGCGGCTCGTGCTCGTCACAGGGCATCGGCGCGAGAACTTCGGCGACGGGTTCGTGCGCATGTGCACGGCGATCCGCGATCTCGCGCACGCTTACCCCGAGGTCGATTTCCTCTATCCCGTCCATCTCAATCCGAATGTTCGCGAGCCGGTCGGGCGGCTGCTCGCGGGCATCCGCAATGTTCATCTGATCGAGCCGCAGGACTATCTGCCCTTTGTCTGGCTGATGCGGCGCGCGTTCCTCATCCTGACCGACTCCGGCGGCATCCAGGAGGAGGCGCCGGCGCTCGGGAAGCCGGTGCTGGTCATGCGCGAGACGACGGAACGGCCGGAGGCGGTGGATGCCGGCACGGCGCGCCTCGTCGGCACGAACGTCAATCGTATTGTCGACGGCGTGAGCACGCTGCTGACTGATGCGGCCGCCTATGCGCGCATGGCATCCGCGTTCAATCCGTATGGCAACGGCACGGCGAGCGCCACGATCGTCGCCGCCCTTCGCGCATTTGCAGGGAGGCCGGCATGCCTCGAGACAGCATGATCGCGACCGTGTCGGTGATCGGGCTCGGTTATGTCGGGCTGCCGACCGCTGCGGCCTTCGCTTCGCGCGGCATCGAGGTCATCGGTGTCGACACGAATGCGGACATCGTCGCGTCGGTCAATCGTGGCGCCGCCCACATTGCCGAGCCGGGCCTCGACGATCTCCTGCGCGCGGCTGTCGCATCCGGCCTACTGCGCGCGACGTGCGAGCCGGAACGGGCGGATGCCTTTCTGATCGCGGTGCCGACGCCGCTCGCCGCCGATGGCAGCGGTCCGGACCTCTCGTTCGTCGAAGCCGCGAGCCGTGCGATCGCGCCTCTGCTTGCGCGCGGCAATCTGGTCGTTCTCGAATCCACGTCGCCCGTGGGCACGACGGAGCACATGGCTACGCAGCTCGCGACACTGCGGCCCGATCTCACGTTCCCGCAGCAGAATGCCGGCAATCCTGATGTGTCCGTCGCCTATTGCCCGGAGCGGGTGCTGCCGGGGCGCGCCATGCACGAGATCATCTCGAACGATCGTGTGATCGGCGGCATGACGGCGCACTGTGCTGCGGCGGCCAAGGCACTTTACGAGACGATCGTCGAGGGCGCGTGCCTCGTCACGGACGTGCGGACGGCGGAGATGTGCAAGCTTGCCGAGAACACGTTTCGCGACGTGAATATCGCCTACGCGAACGAGCTCTCGCGCATATGCGAGAAGCTACGGATCGACGTGTGGGAGCTGATCGCGCTCGCCAACCGTCATCCGCGCGTGAGCATCCTGCGGCCGGGTGCCGGCGTCGGCGGCCACTGCATCGCGGTAGATCCCTGGTTTCTCGTCGCGAGTGCGCCGGAGGAGGCCCATTTGATCCGTGCCGCGCGCGAGACGAACGATGCCAAACCGGCCTGGGTGGTCGAACGGGTGCGCGACGCCGTCGCGCGCTGCGAGCGCGAGATCAGGAAGGCGCCGAGCGTCGCGGTGCTCGGCCTCGCCTTCAAACCGGATATCGACGACCTGCGCGAAAGTCCCGCAATCGGCATTGTGGAAGCGCTCCGCGGCGTGCACGGCGAGCGGCTGATTGTCGTCGAGCCGCATATCCGTGCGCTGCCAGCGTCGCTCTCGGGCTGTCGCATGATGACGTTCGATGCCGCGCTCGCGGAGGCTGATGTCGTCGTCGTCCTGGTGCAGCATCGGGCGTTCGCGAAGCTGGCGCATGTTCCGTTGCGGCGCGGCGCTGAGATCGTCGACGTCGTCGGCCTTCTGGCGGATGCGCGAGCGCACGCGCCTGAGCGCACCACGTCGCGCGCAGCCGTGGCGGCCGAGTAGAGACCGAGGCGAGGAAGCTGATGAGTACTCGCGGCAGGCCCGGCGCGTATCCCGGGAGCGGCACGAGCTTCATGCCCGATGTGAGCGATCGCACGGCCGAGGTCGCGTACGGCCTCGTCGAGCTATCGGCGATCGCCGAAGATGTGCGCCAAGAGCCGGCACCGGATACGACGGAGCAACGTACCTGCGAGATCGCGCGGAAGCTCGAAGAAGCTCAGCGCGCTTTCGACGCCGAGCGCGCGGCGCTGGAGGCGCATTGCCGCTCGACTGAGAACTATGCGGCGGAGGTGGCGGAGCGTCTGATTGAGCTGCACGATGCCATGCGCGCGCGCCGCGAGCGCGCCATGGCCGAGCGTGTGGCCGCGGAACGGGAGAAGGGACTTCGACAGGGCGAGTTGAGCACAGCGCAGGCTCAGTGCACGAAGCTCAAGGCGGAGGCGGCGCAGGAAAAAAAGCGCGCTGACGACGCACGCAAGACGGCCGACGCTCTTGCTGCAAAGCTCACGGGCGCCGACACGGCCTTGCGGACAGCCGAGGCGAAAGTCGCGGAACTCCAGAGCAAGGTCCAGGAGGCCGCCAGCACGTCCGCATCACTGCGCGCCGATCTCGAGAAGGCGCGCAGGGCTACCGCATCCGCGCGGCAGCTCGCGGAGCAGGCCCGCAAAACGATCGGATTTCAACTTGGCCACGCGTTGATTCAGGCGGGAGGGACATGGCGCGGTGCCGTTGCCCTGCCGGGCGCGCTTGCGGCGATGTTGCGTGAGGCGCGCCGTCGAAAGCGTCGGCAGAAGGCCGACAGAGGCGGGCAGCAGCCTGTTCCGCTTCTCCCGTCCGCGCAATCTCCGCCTGTGCGTACGCTCCAGGCGCTCAGCATCCTCGACGAGATGTCGGAAGCAAGCTGGGGTGCCGAGCTGAAGCTCTTTCGCCTGGTACGCGAGCGATGGCAGCAGCAGATCGACGGATCGAATTCCGATCTGGCCTTCCTCGAAAGCTGCTGGAAGGGCAATGGTGGAGCGTGGGAATACGCGTTCACGTCTCCAGGATTGCGACACGCGAACGCGCAGGCGCTGCTCGGAGCGATCGCGCATTTGCGGCAGCGAAAGATGAAGGTGGTCTTCTGGAACAAGGAAGACCCCATGCACTACGATCGGTTCCTTCCGGTCGCGCGGCATGCCGATGTAATCTTCACGACCGATGCGGACAAAGTGGCGGACTATCGGCGCGACGTGCCGACGGCACGCGTCGATGTGCTCCCGTTCGCGGCGCAGCCCCGGCTCTGCAACCCGGCGGAGCGGACGCGGATCGATCAGGAGGTATTGTGCTTTGCGGGCTCCTATTACGCCGCGGGGCACGACGCGCGCAAACAGCAGATGGATGCGCTCCTGCCGACCATCCCGGAGTTCGGCGGCGCGATCTACGATCGCATGTCCGGAATCGGAAGCGACCGCTATCACTACCCGTCGCAGTATCAACCATTCATCCGTTCGGCGGTGCCGTTCACGGAGATGGTGAAGCTGTACAAAGCCTTCAAAGTCTTCCTGAATGTGAACACGATCACGAGCTCGCCGACGATGATGTCGCGCCGAGTGTATGAACTTCTCGCCAGCGGTACGCCTGTGGTCTCCGCGCCGTCCGAAGCCATCGAGCGCACATTCGCGGGCATCGTGCAGTTTGCGAGCAACAAATCGCAGGCGAGCTGCGCCGTCGCGAAGCTGATCGGCGACACGGCCTTCCGCGAGCGTATCGCTCATCTCGGGTATCGGGAGGTGATGCGCAAGCATACCTACCGCCATCGCCTCGAAGCGATTATGCCGATCCTGGGCGTTGAGCACTTTGCGGTCATGCCGCTCGTGTCGGTCGTCCTCTGCACGATGCGCCCGCACTTGATCGAGAGGATCGTCGAGAACCTCACGCGCCAGAATTACGCGCGCATCGAGATCGTCATCATCGCGCAGCGATTCTCGCATCAGCAGAAAGAGCGGCTCGCCAATGCTCTGGGCGCGCGCACGCCCAATATCGAGCGCGTGGAGATCGTGTCCGACGACAGCGAACGCACGCTCGGCGCGCGCTTCAACTATGGCGTCTCGCTATCGCGCGGCACCTACATCGCGAAGATGGACGACGACGATCTCTATTTCGAGAACTATCTCGCGGACATGCTCCTTCCCTTTGGCTTCGGGGACTATGGCGTCGTCGGGAAGAAGGAGATCTTCATGTATCTCGAGGGCTCGAAGAAGCTCATACGGCGGTTTCCCGCGATGCATCACAGGACGACGAATTTCGTCGCCGGCCCGACTTTCGTCGTGCGTCGGGATGTTCTGGAAGCCGTGCCGTTTCCCAGCGAAAACAGGGGAGAGGACAGCGGCTTTCTCAGCCGCGTCAAAACCGCAGGCTACGCGATCTATTCGGCGGATCCCTACAACTTCGTTGGCTGGAGGCACGCCGAGGGCGAACAGCATACCTGGGTCATGGCCGACGACGAGTTTCTGAAGGCGCCGCAGACCACCATCGAGGCGGATCATCTCGATGTGTCGCGCGTGCGCGTCTAGGCGGCAGCTCTCTCGCGTCGACCTCTGAAAGAGGTGCCATATGTTGGATCGGCCTGCTCAGACCTCTTCGTCGCTGGCGAATAGCGAGCCATTCGTGCGCGGTTATGCGCTTCTGCGAAAGGACCTCGCTTCGGACACCACGTCAGGCTGGAGGCGATCGGCGTTCTGTGATGGCTACGAGCTACGCAGCCATGGAAAGACCGAGGTTGCGCGAGCCGCGCGACGTGGACGAACGGTTATGCTGATCGGTCGCGCGTACGACCTCGCGGACGGCGTGCAGGACACAGCATTGTTATCTGCTCGAATTCTGGAGAAGCTCGAAGTGAGCTTCGATGCTGCCTTGCGCTACGTCGCTTACCTCGGCGGTCGCTACGCGGTGTTTGTTCACGAACAAGGTCGGATTGTCGCGATCCCGGATTGCCATGCGACCTACGCCATCCATGCATCCGCTGGCGCGCATGGCGTCCTGTTCTGTTCGCACTGGATGTTGGGCGCCGACATCCTGGGGCTCGAGGCGAATGCCGAAGCGGCGGCATTCATGAACTCTCCCGACTATGTATCGCCGGGAGGCAAATACTTTCCCGCGCTCTGGGGACCGTGCACGGGGCTTCGCAACGTGTTTCCCAACTGCTTCGCGACGTTCGAGCTTGCGAGCGGGACGTTCGTGCACAGGCGCTTCTATCCCTTCGCGCGGATCGAGGCGGCGCGGCCCGAGGACGTCTACCCGCATTTTCTCGAGGCAATGAAGCAGGCCGTGAGATCGTGCGCCGGATCGGGCGCGGTGCTGTCCCTCACTGCTGGCGGCGACAGCCGGGCTGTGCTCGCTGCCGCCATGCTCTCGGGTGGGCTCTCCGATGACGCGTTCGCATTCACCTACGCGCGCTTCAATGATCGAAATCGCGAGGCATTCGACGATGTAGTGGGGGCAAGCAAGGCGGCGTTCATCGCGGGTGTCCGGCATCTCGTGCTCGACCTCCCGCCCGCGGATTTTGCCTGCGAGTTTCACCAGTACTATGCGAAGTCGTTCCGGATCGGCGCGCGCTTTCCAGCGCTGGCGCGGCTCTACTACGAGAATCTGCCGCACGATCGGGCCATTCTCATTTCAACGGTCGCGGAGACCGGAACGGTCTTCTACACCAAGCGCGATCACGGCGTTCCGACGCCGGCCATACTGGCGGAGAAGTTCACCCCATCCGCCGCGCGCCTGAGGCCCGAGCTGTTGCAGGCATTCGAGGAATATCAGGCCTGGACGCAGTTCGAGCCCGAGAGGCTGTTCAATCTCGATTGGCACGATCTCTTCTATTGGGAGCACAGGAATGCAAAGTGGGCCTCCGTCTGGTACGCGGAGGTCGATCTGACCGGCTTTGCCATCGCCCCTTACAACAACCGCCGCCTTATCGAGCTCATGCTGTCGCTGCCGGAGGAGCATCGGAGAAGCCGATATCTGCAGCAGCGGATCATCGCCGAAGCCGGTCTGTAGGAAGCGGCGTCGCGCGATTGTTCAATGGTCTGGCGATGTCTCCGGCAAGCACCGCACCTTCCCCCTTCGCCCGTCTCAAGGTAGCGCTTGTCGCCGACGAGCTGACGAGCGCCTGCCTCGCGCACGAGTGCCGCATCATGCAGGTCACGCCGCGGAATGCCGCAGCCGTGCTCAGGCTCTGGCGTCCGGACATTCTCTTCGTCGAGTCCTGCTGGAACGGCTGGCGGGGTGCATGGAAGTATGGCATCGCGGCCTATCCCGATCATCCCGAGCGCGATAACCACGCGCTGCAGCGCACGGTCGGCATGGCGCGCGAGCGCGGCATTCCCACGGTCTTTTGGAATCGCGAGGACGGCGTGCACTTCGACCGCTTCATCGCGTCCGCTCGCCTTTTCGATGCGATCTTCACGGTCGATGAGACGGTCATCCCGCGCTATCGGGAGGTGGTCGGACCCGGCGTGCTGGTCGGCGTGCTGATGTTCGCGTTCGCACCGGCGATCCATCATCCGGCGGCGGACTTGGCGCCGATCGCGCGCGCCGCTTTCGCCGGCAGTTATTCACGCACGCTGCACGCGCGCCGTCGGAGCTGGCAACACATGATGTTCGATGCGGCAGAGCCGCTCGGCCTCACGATATTCGATCGCAATTCGGGACGACGGGCGGAGACGTATCGTTTTGCGTCGTCCGTGGATCGAGCAGCGGACCGCGATTGCGCATCACGCCACCGCGGACGTCTATCGCCGGTACGCGGCAAGCCTCAACATCAATACGATCGAACGATCGCCGACTGCGTTCTCGCGTCGGCTCGTCGAGATTCTCGCTTCGGGCGGGCTCGCCGTCACGAATCCGACATGCGCCGTCGAGCAACTGTTCGCGGAATACTGCACGGTCGTGCGCACGCACGAGGAAGCGCGTGCGCTCTTCGCGCGTCTGGCGCGTGAGGGTCGATCACGGCGCGAACGCGAGATGGTACGTGCCGGCGCCGCGCACGTACTTGGCGCGCACACGTGGCGCCATCGTCTCGCTCAGATTGCTGGGTTGGCGCGCTGAATGCGCGCCTCTCAGCGGCGAACGAGCTCGCGGAACTTGCGCCGCTCCCAGTTGGTGATGAACTGTGGCCTCGAGGCGTAGACGGCAATGGCGTGCGCGATCACGCCGATACCCCAGCCGAACCAGACCCACTGCACCCACCAGCCGTCGGCGGCATAAACTGCGTTCACGGCCGTGAGCAGCAGGAGCACACCCACATATGCGGCAAGATGAAAATAGAAGCCCTCGAGTTGCGCTACGCGCCGCCGCGCGTCCTCGACCCGGCGTTCGTCAACCATACTTCTCTCCCAAAACGCGAACATCTTGAGCCGCAGCGCGGCTTAATCATTCAATGCATTTGGGGATGCATCCGGTTCCCTGAGAGATGCTGCGACTTTTTGACGTGCTTAAGCGTCGGTTGATTTCAGGTCGCGCTAGCAGCCCTGCGAGATCTCGTCGAGGAGTGCGCGCGCGTGCGGCGCCCAGCCGAGCTCCTTGCGCGGGCGGAGAGCGCGCACGCGGCTGTTGGAGCCCATCGTGTCCTGGGCGACGCCTTCGCCCCATTCGGCCGCGGCTTCGGTGAGCGACATGGCTTCCGTTCTGTCGCCGAGGCCGAGCGCCTGACCGATGGCCACGCAGGCCTCGCGCATGGAGTTCTCACCGTTCTCGGCGAAATAGAAGGCACCGGCCGGCGCATCCTTCAGGACGCGCGCGTAGAGATCCACGAGATCATCGATGTGCACGTTCGACCAAACGTTCTCGCCCGGTCCGTAGTGCTTCGGGATGCCGTGCTTCTTCGCCGTCCGGATGAGCCAGGGTATCTGGGCGCTATCCGCCTTGGCGCCGCGCCCGGTGCCGTAGATCAGGCTCGGGCAGACGATGGCCGTGCGCACGTTCTTACTCGCATGGGCGAGGATATCCTTGTCGAGTGCGACGCGGGCGGCACGTGCGGGCGAGGGCGTGAAAGGCGTCGTCTCGTCGAAGACGTCATCGACGCGCTGGCCGGCCGCGCGCGTTCCGACGATGCTCGATCCGCTCGTGTGGACGAACGGCTTCCCCGATCCCTCGAGCGCGCCGAGGAGCGCCATGGCCGCGGCGCGGTTGTCGGCGCTTGCGGCATTGATCACGGCATCGGCGGCGCGGGCCTCTCGCGCGAGAACGGCAGTATCATCGAGCGTGCCCATGACCGACTCGATGGCGAACGCGTGCACCTTGGCAGCGCCCTCCGCCGAGCGAACGAGTCCGCGCACCTCGTGGCCCGCTGCGGCAAGTGCAGCCGCGACCGAGCCGCCGATATAGCCGGATGCGCCCGTGCAGAAGATTTTCATGATCGTGCCCCTCGTGCCGAATGAAGCTAGAGCGTCAGGCCGCCGTCGACGACGATCGTCTGGCCGGTGACCATGGCCGCGCCGAAACCGAGGAAGACGATGACCTCGGCAATGTCGTCGGTCGTGCAGCGCCGCTTGAGGAGCGCATTCTCGATCGACGAGCGGCGCTGATCGTCGGTCCACTCGACCATCCAGGTCGAATCGACGGCGCCGGGCGCGACGGCGTTGACGCGGACATCCGGCGCGAGGGCGCGCGCGAGATTCTGCGTGAGGCTGACGACGCCGGCTTTCGTCGCCGAGTAGGCGAGGCTGCTGCCGGCTCGGCCGACGCCGGCAATGGAAGCGGTGTTGACGACGGCGCCGCGCGCGGCCCTCAGCGCGGGCGCCGCCGCTTTCGCGCAGCGGAAGACGCCGAGCAGGTTCACCTGCAGCAACGTGTTGAAAAGCTCCTCCGTGATGAGCTCCAGCTCGCGCGGCTCGATCTTGCGCTTCGTGCCAGGTGTGCCGGCGTTCGAGACGAGGAGATCGAGCTGGCCGAGATCGTCCGTCGCCTTGGCGACCATGCGCGCGCAATCGGCGGCGTCGCCGACATTGCCCGGTGCGCCAATCACCTTGATGCCCTCGGCCTTGAGGCGCGCGACCGTCTCCGCGCCGCGCGGATCATCGGCAAGGTAGTTGAGGGCGACCGTCGCGCCGTTCTGCCCGAGCATGGTGACTGTCGAGAGGCCGATGCCCGAGGCGCCGCCCGTCACGAGCGCCGTCTTGCCGGTGAGATCGTAGCTGATCATGTTTCCTCCGCGCCTGTTGTGGGTTCGGGCGACTATAGCAAGCTGCGCTAAAGCGTCGGGCCTTAAATGCGACCCACGCCTGGATTGACCTCAGAGTCGCATTTAAGGTCCGACGCTTTAGATACATAGCGTTCTAAAGCAACTTTGGACTTGAAATTCACTCCCCGCCCAGCCTCGAACTGAGGCGAATTTCAAGTCCGTTGCTTTAGCGCGGACAGGCGCTTGTTGCATGGCGCTGGAGCGGCATCTCCTGCTAAGGATGGCACTCAGCGCAAAATCTGAGGCAAAACGAGGTTCCAAATGGCGCTCCCCGTACCGACACTCGATCATGTGGTCATCAACGCCCGCAACGACATCGACGGCGCCGCCGAGACCTTCCGGCGGCTTGGCTTCACGCTCACGGAGCGCGGCTATCACACGCTCGGCTCCATGAACCACCTCGCGATGTTCGGCACGGACTATCTCGAGCTGATCGCGGTTCCCAAGGATGCGCCGCCGGATGTGCGGGCCGATGTCCAGGGCTCGCCGTACGGGCTGAACGGTTTCGTATTCGGGACGGAGGATTCGGCGGCGCTCTATGCGGCGCTGAGCAGCGCGGGCGTCAACGCCAAGGCGCCACGCGAGTTCTCGCGGCCGGTGCGGCTCGCTGATGGCGAGCATCAGGCGACGTTCCGCACGGTTTCAATTCCGGATAGCGATACGCCGTATGGGCGGATCTATTACTGTCACCACCTCACGCGCGATCTCGTTTGGCGGGACGAGTGGCGCCGGCATGCGAACGGTGTCGTGGCGGTATCGCGCGCGGTGTTCGTGCATCCCGATCCGGCAGCGGCCGCGCAGCTCTACACACGGATGTTCGGTGCGGAGGCTGTGCGCGATATCGAGGGCGGGAAGCTGGTTGTCGTCGCGCAGACGAACCTGGAGATCGTCACCGAGGCAGCGGCGCGGCGGGAGTTCGGCGATGGAATGCCGGATGCGGTCGGCCGCGCGACGTACATGGCGGCGCTCGGTTTTCGTACTGTGTCGGTGAAGCGCGCCGGCGACGTTCTCAGGCAGAGCGGGATACCGATCAGCGAAGCGCGCGGCGGTCTGCTGGTGCCCGCTCGCGCGGCCTTCAATACGACGCTGATGTTTTCGGAGTAGGGCACCGACCTCACCACTTGCGCCACGCGTCCCTCCTCCCTTGTGGGGGAGGCTAGGAGGGGAGGATCGCAGGACATCGGCGATTCCCCACAAACAGCGTCGGGATTCCCCCCACCCCTAACC